>DIFL01000018.1:0-2295 GCA_002419125.1 Candidatus Dojkabacteria bacterium UBA5749
TCGCGGTAAGCATCGAGTTTCTTACTGCCTGTTGCATCATTGGACCTACATATCCTTGATTGTGAGGATCGAAGAGACGTATGAGAAGAGCAATAAAGCTATTAACTATCTGATGTTTATGCTGTTCACTATATGATTCTAAAATATTTAAACCAAAGGGTCTTTCAAAATCTCCAGCATTAAAATATATAACATCATCAGCTCTCTCTGGAGGAATTCTTTCTAATATCATCTCAGCTGTTTGGCCATGAGGATCTATAAAGCAGACACCATCTCCATTATATATATCTTGAATAAGCATTCTTACCATTAGATATGATTTACCAGTACCAGTTTGTCCTAAAATATATGAGTGCCTTCTTCTATCATCTCTTTGGAAACATATAGCCTTAACTTTCTCCCTAAACACATTATTACCAATCCAAATGGTATCTTTTGATTTAATATCTGAACTAATATCATTACTAGCAGGTATCTCTCTTGCTAATAACCAATTAATGTTTGGTGTAGTAATTTCTTTATTTGGGAAATGATATATTGAAGCTAGTTCTTCAACATTTAATATACTACTGGATTCAAGCGATGGTCTTCGATATATAACATCATACATAAACTCCTCTTCTTTTTTTGCTCCCTTAATATCTATCTTTTTAAATTTATTAATTCCTGGATTACTATACTGATCAAAGGCCCCTACTATATTATCTAAATGCATCTTAGCTAACTCCTTGTCTGGAGCAGAAGTAACTATTCTAATATCAGTTACAAAACCGTTTTTTGCTGTCTTTTTTCCTATTGCCTCCAATTTATCCTCATTTACATTAATCTTCTTTTTCTCTGGATCTGAATTGTTGTTCTGAACCTTTTTTACAAAAGCAGAACCATTCTTTTGCCATTCACCACTACTAGGAGATATAACTATCTGAACCATAGCACCCTCACCATTAGACATCTTACTTAGGGAACTTAATATATTTGCTATTGGATCCCCTGTAAAATCCTCTATTACTTTAATTGGGCAGTAACTCTCTTCGCTTAGTTGTAATTTAGTAAAAGCAACTTCTGAGTTTTCCTCAAAGATACTGTAATCCTCAACCTTTCTAACTTCTGCATCCTGATAGGAACCCAATATCTGTTTTTCTACATGCTCTGCAAATTTCTTAGGACAGTAAACATAGAATTTAATATCACCAGGTCTCCCAACTATCTCAAAACTAATGCTATTACTTACAGTAAACTTCTCTGCCAAACCCTTGCCCTTCCCCCCTATACCTATTAAATTAGAGAAAAGTTTTTCTGCTACCCCAATCTCTGTTTCATTTCCTCTTGGGACCCTTACTTCAAAAAGAGTCCATTCTTTAGCCTTTTCATTCCTATCCTTTCTTTTTAAACGATCTCTTACTCTTAAAAAACCCAATACAAGAATTGAAAGAGAAATTACAGCAAAGGTTATCCAACCCCATGGAATATTTGAAATAGTTGTCTGGGTTTGTTGTCCATATGTATCTTTTGGATACTCAACTTGATCTCCAACGGAAATCTCGTTTTCTGGAAATGGCCCTATTTGAGTTAATAGATATTCTTTCATAAAAGAATGGACAGTTTAAACTGTATATATACATAAAAGGATATCATATATGAGATTTCTAAGCGAGAGGAATTACAGAACTTTTGGAGCTACACCTGGTTGTTTACTTTGTATAGCATCCTTCCATCTATCCCCTGTTGTTATATTGCTATCTGGGGATACTTGCTGTTGTGCTTCAAACTCAGGAGAAACAATTACAGATTGAGATTGTTGGGAAACAGATTGTGAAGGAGTCCCAATGTTTAAATCCGGAGAAATAGGGCTACCACCCTCTCTAGTTTCAACTGCTTGTGAAGTTGGAGTTCCAGTCTCTTGTGTTGGAATAAATTGTTTTTCTATTTGTTCTATCATAACCTATAACATTATATCATATATTTTCTTTTATCTACAAGTAACTCCCTATCTAAGTCCTTCTTTCTCTCTTCATCTCTCTTCTCATATACCTTTTTCCCTCTTGCTAATGCAATCTCAACTTTAAAAAGAGGACCCTTAGAGTAAATTTTAACAGGTATTAATGTTAAATTACCTTGTTTCATTTTACTCTGTAAGTATATCAATTCTTTAGTTTTTATCAATAACTTTCGAGACCTTGCCGAATCGTATGTATCAGAACCATCATACTTGTACCTCGGGATATCTGTATTTATTAACCAAAGTTCTCCATTGAGTATTTTCACATATGAATCTCCCAGATTACACCTTCCCAT
>DIFL01000018.1:2317-3559 GCA_002419125.1 Candidatus Dojkabacteria bacterium UBA5749
TCTAATATTTGATAGTTATGAAGACCTTTTTTATTTATTATATCCATTCCCAATTATATCACTACAGCTTCACTTTCCATATTGTAGTACTATCAAGTATGTACATATATTTCTCATTATAGTCGACAACAATGTCCTTAATATCGTTCCAAGCCCCCTCTTGATCAAAGAGATATTGATTGAGTAACAGTAGTTCATTTGGGTGTCTTTTTTCCCCTGATTCAAGTGGTTTTTCGAATTTTAAGACTCTTTTTTCTCCTCCATCAAATATATATAACCCCTTATTTAAATCATCAATTGTATACCCTGCTTGAGAATCTTTAATTACTGTATCTAATCCAGAAATAGATATTGGAGATTCAACCATACCACTAGTGCTACCTACATATCTAAAAATACCATTCTCTCCTTTTGCAGTTATGTATATACTCAAATCATCTGCAAATATATCATTTGCAAATTGGTACTCTTCTTTATTTAAATATGGTGAGATTAGGGAATAGCCCCCTTCATAGTTAAAAGATCTTAACAGACTTTTTTCTTCCCTGTCTAACACATATGCATTGTTATTAGTGGTTAACATTGCAAACTCAGCAATGCTATTTAATTTCATACTCTCAATACTAAGTCCACTCAACTTTACAAAGGGTTCATAAACGCCATTGCTATATGTAGATTTAACTATTCCATTTGTTAAATCTAAGACAAATATCCCAATACTCTTTGTATATACTTTCGAGGGTTTGTCTAACACCTTGTTTGCATCAGAAAGATTTTCTACTTTCTTATCATACAAAGAGATACTGTAAACCGATTTTGTACCAACATCTGATATTATTAACAACTCCTTTCCATTACTATCCCTAAATATCGCCATGTCCTCCGGAGAAGAATCTTGATTAAATGTGAAAGTGTCGTAGTATTTCTCAATTGATTTATCTTTTAAGGATAGCCTCGTCTTCTTGTAAAGGGAGTCTGCAATTCCAAGCACTTGGCTATTAAGCTCTTCATACTTCTCCCTGTCTTTCTCTCCTAACTCGCTTGGGACATCTTTTAATTTGTCCGATGCTTGTAATATCAACATCCCAACACTTTCCCTGTCAGTTCCTAATTTTGAGTTCGCCGTATTAGCTAACTCCTCTACTTCTGAAAATATTGTATTAGCCGTTTTACCCCTTTCTCTTGCTTCTTTTTGGTCAATGGTAAACTTAACACCTCCTGTCAGTATAGAAATACCAAGTA
>DIFL01000018.1:3653-9051 GCA_002419125.1 Candidatus Dojkabacteria bacterium UBA5749
CCTCTAAACCATCTCTTTCTACCAAATTTCTTAGATATAGATGATTTCAATTTCCTGATATTTCCCACAACAATATTTTTTATCCCTAAAAAGGATTTCTTTGAAAATTCCTTTGCAAAAGAAAAAACTTTTTTAGAAAATGGTTTTATAAATGAAACTTTTGAAAATGTTTTAACTAGAACCTCCCTTAAATCCTTTTCCGGAGTAACAGCTTTGAATATCTTTTTATTTACTTTTGTTATTGGGACATAGTCGGTATCCTTAGGTTCTTTAGGCATTAGTTTTCTTTTTGATATCTCTTTCTCTAATTTCTCCTCTTTATTGTTTTCAACTATTTGATTTTTCTCTCTTTCTATCTTTGAAAAAACCACTAACCCCATATCATCAGGAACATCATTTCCAAGTTGTTCAAGAGTGCTTATTATCTCCTCTCTGTTCTTTTTTCCTATCAATTTAGAGAAGTTCTCTTTTAGATATCCTCTACTAGAGGAAAATACCAAATCATTCCTATCTATTGCAATAGCGGCAGTTTTAGCTTTCTTACTCTCGAGCATTTCATAGATATCAACAAGTCTCCCCTCTTTATATACGTAAATATCACCCTCTCCCAGAACCCCTATATACATACCTCCATTACTAGATACAAATATTGTGAAGTTTATATCTACACCATTCTTACCAATCTCAGTATCATTTACAATTAACTGCTTTACTCTCTGCGTAGCCTCAGAAAGACCTAATTTCAAAGACTCGTTAATGGAATCAGTTTTAGAATATTCAAACCCATCAATGATTCCATCCCAAGCAAATTTTACTATTTTGTCTCCTGGTATTTCTACAGAAGAAGAAACACTTAGTAATCCATACATATCTACCTCTGAATCACCTTTCCCTCTTTTAGGACTTTTGTAATTAAAAAGAGAGAGATATGATGTTCTTAGTTGCGAATTATTAATATATTTTGAAGCAGTAATTGGCATTCTTTTATCCTAATACAATTATTACTATTCCTACGATACTAATTATCAAAGAAATTAGTAGGTTAAGAAATACAAGTACCCTCATTTTAGGACTTCCCTCTAAATCAATTGTATCTTTTAATATCCTTAGTTTCAAAAAAAGCATAAAGGCATAGAACAGACAGCCTAACAATACTAATATGAGAGGAAGTTTGAATATTCCTCCGAAATCAAAGGAGAGATTTAAATTTGTACTAAACATTTCGTTTAAGATTTCTTCTTCCATTAAATTTTCCCTTTCTTCTTCATATCAATTAAATCATTAATTAGATCTTGAAGTTCTCTTGGTCGAGGAAGTGTCTTTAATCTGAAATCTATCTCGTGTCCTGCAGTATCTATATCTAGATTCCCTACATCAAAAAGGTTTCCCCAAAAACTTATCGTACTGTGAGTTACATCCTCTATTTTACTCAATTGTGCCTCAGAATATGAATGATAGAAAGCATTATTTAATTTAACTACTACTACCCTCCTATCAGTAATTACTACCACTGAGTAGTACCATTTTAATATTGTCGTTATCAATATGTTAATTGCAACAAGGATACTAACAATGAAAAAAGCAATATATATTACTAAAGAGTTAAAAATATCAAAAAATGTTGAGATATATGTGAGTAATATCGGAAGAAGCAAGAAGATAAGAATAAAGAAGAATTCTTTAACATATCCAATCCAATGCACTCTAACTACAAGCACTACGTCCTCTCCTGGGTCTTTACTGTAGAAATGTAATTTCTTAGGAAATATTGTAAACCTATTAAATGTGCTCTGAGATTCTCCTTTGTAAAGCCTATTCATAAAGGAGCTTTCCATATTACTAAATTTCTTTGGTATTGTTCTATTCCCCTCTTTCATACTATTGAAAGAATATCATAAAGATATCTAGATTAACAGAGTATTTTACTTCATTCGAATTTCAAAATGCCAGAAAGCATCACTACCAGAACCTTGAGGTATTCTTAGATTACCTGGAGCACGAAGATTATATGCAGTTTTAAACTCCTTTCCACTCATTGAAATCATTCCTACATCTGTTTGAAAAATCACTTCCGAAGTCCACCCGTTTGAATTTTTTACTACAACTGAGTAGACCTTCGATACTGGTTTTGGAGCTAAAGAACGCATCTCTTGATGAGAATATGGATTGTAGGTATTAGGATTATCGCTTGGCCTAGGATGGCAAGCGTCTCTTAAAGGAATAATCCTAGAATCACTCCAGTTTTTCGATTTCCCTACTTGGAAAGCATTTATTATATCTGCCATCTCTGCTTGATTCAACCAAGGAGTCCTATTGCAACTTGAAGAACTTACCCCAGTTCCTACTGAATATCCACTTCTGTACCAGGTCTTATAAAACCAATAGTAGGTACCAACACGCCCAGTTTCTGACAAGGTATCCCAAGCTCTAGAAATCCAATTAGGATCGTCACCAGTTTTATCTGTGGTATCCCAACCTATTAGGTTATCTGATTTATCAATATAACCTCCATTTATTGCTGCATATTGGGAGGAAAATACTGCCCCATTTCTTTGCATCGTTATACCTCTAGTTGAATCAACTGCCTCTTTCCATCTTCCTAAT
The DNA here is from genome assembly GCA_002419125.1 of Candidatus Dojkabacteria bacterium UBA5749. Lineage (GTDB taxonomy): Bacteria > Patescibacteriota > Dojkabacteria > SC72 > SC72 > UBA2259. The sequence goes on from DIFL01000018.1 coordinate 6,258, forward strand.
TTTTGATTACCAATAGCTTGCCCACATTCGTCACCTCTAACTGGATTGTTTCTACCATAGTTTGTAGCATTTAATGCATAGGTCCTTGCTGCTACTGCTTGAGCTTTCAATGCCTCAAGTGTCCAACTCTCGGGCATTTCTCCTAAACGATATAAATAATCATTCTCAAAGTTGTAAGTTACATATCTTTCATTTGGACAAACATCACACTTTGTAACCCCACCAACCTTATCACAGAACTTTACGGTAATTTGAATTCCGTCAGTTGCTTCGGTTGCGAAATTAATATTTAAATAATACGCCCTTAATATGGACTCATAATTCTCTCCTCTTTCTGCCCTAGCTTTCGCTCCCCACTGACTCATACCATTTCTATGCGTATATGCACCAATAGAATAAACCGCAAACGAACCACTAGGAGCATCCTTAAAACCATCTAAACTACCCCAATAGTCGCCACCACTTGGAACAGAATCTGGATTAACATAAGTCCCACCCTGCCTTGATAGTAATAACTGGTATTGCATATTTGATAAATCCATTGAAATACCGTTAATTGTTCTTTTCACTTTTGATTTCTCTGCAATCTGTGCATTTAATTCACTTTGTACTCTCTTTTTCTCTGCAGATACTAATGCATATGATTGATCTAATTCCTTTTTCTCTTTATCTAATTGTACCTTCTCATCTTCTAAAGATTTCTTTAATTCAACTAGGTTAGCAAACTCTCCCGTTATCTTTTCAATATCCCCCTTTAATATATTAATAGCACTCTTCTTAACAAAAAGAGTCTTTAACATATCATTTAAACTAGAAAAAGAAAAAAGAAATTGACCATCGTTATATCTGCTTTGCATATATAGTTGTGCTGAAACTAAATCTAAAGAATCCTTTTTTCTAGATAGCAACTTTTGTTTCTCATCAATTATTCTTAATTTCTCCTCTATCTCAGAATTTCTTTTATCTATCTCGGTTTGTAATTTAGAAATCTCTGCATTTAAAAGATTAACTTGTTCTGTAAGTGTGTAATTACTACTTCCAATCTCTTTAATTCTTTTTTCAATATCTGATAGATATGTCTTTTGTTTATTTAGTTCTTCCTCTTTCTGTTGAATTATATTTTCCAACTCGTCTGCACTTTGAGAATATATGGGAGAGGTAATAACAAGGGATAACAAGGAGAATGTTAATATACAAAAGAGTAGTATTAATGATTTTTGGACAGTATTACATTTAGACATTAACCGATTATATCATTTCTTAGCAAAGGAGAAATCTCTTTATTAGGCGAACCAATCTAATACCCAAGCAAGAAACATACGGATTAAGTAAAAAAACGCTAATCCTACTAAAGACCAAGTTAATGTAGCTTGAGCTTTCTGCTTTTTTTGAGGTTCTCCTCCTGAAACAATCCATAGATAGCCACCATATATGACCATACCAAAAGCAAATAGCCCTATTGCAGGGGATATCTTACCAACTACAAAAAGAACCGAGGTAATTAACGATTCTAGCCTAGGCGGACCATCCGTTGGCAAAGGAATATTTTGTGCATAAGTACGTTCAGAAATCAATTGTAGGAAATATATAAATACCCTATTTATCATATCTTATGTTTATTCAAAGAATTAACCAATTAATTTTTACATACCCATAAAGAAAGACAAATCTTAGACTTGTCTTTCTAGCATAAGCAATCCTCTTATTCCCTTCATGTGTAATATAACTTAATAGCCTTACATCTTTAAGAAAGTACTCTTGACAAAGTTTACTAATACCAATGCAAGAAGAGCAATTACTAGCCCAATTATTGCATTTGTTAAAGTTTTAGTTGCCTTTGAAACCTTCCCTTCATCTCCACCTGCAGTCATGTATGAGTATCCTGCCCATACCAACATTACTACACAAACTAATACTGCACCACCAATTAACCAGTTTATCACTGAAATAATAATACTACTTAGCGTTGTATCTTCGGGCACGAGACCTGTTATTGAGCCTAACCATGAATTTGGGTCGCCATCCGTTTGTGCAAAAACTGAGGTCGCAAGACTAGAAAACGCAATACCTGATGCAAATATTTTTGAGAGTTTGTTTCTCATAATTAATTAAGTTTAATATTATATAAATTAATTTAACAATTATAGTATATACTAACCTACTCTACAATTACTATAACTGATTAAGAAATTTTTTCAAGATAAAGTTTACTAACATCACCGCAACAAAAGAGATTACTAATCCAATAATTGCATTAACAAGTGTTTTTGTTGCCTTACTAACCTTGTCTTCGTTCCCACCAGAAGTCATATACAAGAAACCCGAAACAATCAACATTACAACACATAAAATAACAGATGCACCAATTAACCAGTTTAGTACTTTAACCACAAACTCCTCTAATGTAATTGGTGCAGAGATTAAATTATCTAAGATCTCATCTATCCAAACCAAAGAATTTTCTGTATTTGCAAAAGCTAATGAGGGTAACAAAAGAAAAGAAGAAATTGTAAATATACTTGCTTGAATTCCCTTTTTCATACTCTTTTCCATATTATATTATTGCACCATTATATTAACTTATAGTTAAAATAACAACCTATCCTAATCCTGGCATACCAAGAAATGTTGATAAAACAAAATTTACAAGGACCAAGGACAGTAAAGAAACTGCTAATCCAATTAACGATCCCGTAATGGTTTTTTGAGCAGTTTGGACTTTTTGCTCATCTCCGCCTGCCGTCATATACATATATCCTGAGTAAACAAGCATAACAACACATACTACTGTTGC
>DIFL01000001.1 GCA_002419125.1 Candidatus Dojkabacteria bacterium UBA5749
GTAAACTATGCAGATTACAAAAAATATTTCTACAGTATGGAGTCTTTAAGACAAGCATTTACCAATATTGAGATTAAGGAGATATCTGCAGTTGATGCATTACAGATATTAGAAACAAAGGTATCTCAACTTGAAAGAAATTTTAATATATATATTACCTTTCCTGCATTAATTAGTGCTGTTGAATTAGCACAAAGGTATAACAAGGAGAGGAAACTACCTAGTAGTGCTGTTCAATTAATAGAAGAGACTTGTTCCTGGGCACAAACAAGTGGAGTAAAGATAGTTACAGGAGAACATGTATCTAAAGTATTGTCTAATCAGAAGGGCATTCCGATAGGGAGTGTTGATCCTCAAGATAGTACAAAACTAATGAGGTTGGAAGAGAATATGAAAAGAAAGATCATTGGTCAGGAAGATGCCATACAGGCTCTTGTAGAGGCACTTAGAAGAGCACATGTAGATATTAGAAACCCGAATAAGCCAATAGGGACATACCTCTTTTTAGGACCAACAGGTGTAGGTAAAACACATATATCTAAAGTACTTGCAGAAGAGTATTTCGGTAGTGCAAATAGCATGATTAGAATTGATATGTCTGAATACAAAGAGATAGAAAGTATTGAGAAATTCTTAGGAGGAGCAAGTGATAGTAGTATATTGGGAAGATCTTCTACATCTTTGGTAGACAAGATAAAGAGTAATCCATACACAGTAGTTCTTTTCGATGAAATGGAAAAAGCCCATCCTCAAATATTAGATTTGTTCTTACAAATCTTTGATGAAGGAAGACTTACTTCAACATTAGGTGAAACAGTGGATTTTACACATAGCATAATCATTTGTACAAGTAATATAGGTAGTGCAATGCTTTTAGAAACTCTAAATGACAGGAATGTAACATGGCAAGAAGCAAAAGATAGGGCTATGATTGAATTAAAACAGGCTATTAAACCAGAACTATTAAATAGATATGATAAAGTGTTGGTATTTCATCCCCATGATATACAAAACCTCTCAAATATCTCCGAACTGTTACTAACTGAATTAGCCCAAAGACTTTCTGAAAAAAGTATTAATTTAAAATGGGGCCCATTAATACCTCAGTTAATTGCAAGTAAAGCAAATGACCCTGGACTTGGTGCTAGACCTATTAAAAGATACATACAAGATAATATAGAGGGAAATATTGCAAAGGAGATGATAGAAGGGAAACTTACCTCAGGACAAGAGATTACTATTAAAGAGAGTTGGATAGTATAATTGTGGTTGCAAGAATTAACATATTAAAATATAATACAAGGTTTAATATTGTATAACTAATTATGGGAGCACTACCAAAAAGAAAAATTTCTAAAGGAAGAAAGAATAGAAGAAGGGCTCAAGATTTTTTATCAAAACCAGACATTTCTAAATGTCCAAAGTGTGGTAAGAGTAAAAGACCTCATTTTGTATGTGAGTTTTGTGGCTACTATGGAGATGGTAAAGATTTAAAAAAGAGTAATAAATAGAGAATTGTATTACTAATGAAGAAAGCAACTGACCCTAGACATCTTTCAAGAGAATTGGCCCTGCAACACCTTTTTTCAAATGATTTTATTCCAGATAAAGGTAGTGTTATCGAATTTGATATATCTCAACTTACTCAGTTAAATGAAATTGATGAGTATAACGAGGAACTATATGATGCTTTAATAACTGGGGTTATAGAAAATAAAACTCAGATAGATGAAATAATTACTAAGTTTGCACCTCAATGGCCAATATCTCAGATGAAATTAGTTGATATACAGATTCTTAGAATGTCCATATATGAGGCTTTTATTGGTAAGATGACACCACCAAAGGTAGCTATTGATGAAGCTATAGAGTTGGCTAAAGAGTTTGGTGGAGATAGTAGTAGTAAATTTGTTAATGGAGTACTTGGAGCTATATATGAAAAAAACAGAGATGAATAAAATTGAAGAGTTTGAGAAGGTTATTGGTATCATCTTTATAAACAAGCAACTATTAAAAGATGCCCTTACTCATAGATCCTATGTAAATGAACATAAGGAGTGTAAAACTCATAATGAGAGATTAGAGTTTTTGGGTGACGCCGTATTAGAATTAGTAGTCTCAGATTATCTTTTTAATAAGTTTTTAACTCGCCCTGAGGGTGAATTAACTAGTTTTAGGTCTGCTTTAGTTAAAACCGAAAGTCTTGCAGATACAGCAACTACATTAAATATTGGAGAGTATATGTTTCTTTCTAAAGGTGAGGAAGATACTGGAGGTAGAACAAAGAATTACCTTTTAGCAAATACCTTTGAAGCCATTATTGGAGCAATGTATCTTGATCAGGGATATACTGCATGTAAAGAGTTCATATATGCTCACTTAGTTGAGAAATTAAGCGATATTGTTAAAAACAGATTGGATATAGATAGTAAGACTAAAATACAAGAGATGGCACAGGCTAAGTACAAAGTAACACCTGTATACGAAGTTGTTGATGAGAAGGGTCCTGATCATGATAAGGAGTTTACAGTTGTTGTTAAAGTCAATACTAATGTAATAGGGAAGGGGAAAGGTAGTAGTAAGCAGAGAGCAGAGGAAGATGCTGCCACTAAGGGTATAGAATATATTAAAAAGGATAACAAATAACTTGAATATTAATATCTCATCTGTTAAAATAGCCTTGCTATGTTAAAAATAAGATTAAAAAGAACAGGAAGAAGTAGACAACCTCATTACAGAATAGTTGTTATGGAGTGTCATAACCCCAGAGATGGGAAAACTGTACAAGAGATTGGATATTACAATCCAAGAACCGAGCCTACTACTTTTGAGGTAGATAAAGAGTTAGCAGCTAAGTGGTTATCTCAAGGTGCTCAGCCTTCAGATACCATTGCTCAATACTTTGTTAAATTAGGGTTAATAAAATCTCTTAAGAGAGGTTCTACAAAGCCTAAGAGTATTAAGAAAGACAGAACGAAGAAAGAGTAATTATATATTTCCCATGATATTGTAGAAATATTCCCCAAAGAGGGGTATAATTATTTGCAATTTTAATTTATTCTACTCAAAAATGAAAGAGTTGTTAGAGCATATTATTAAATCAATTGTAAACTATCCAGATGATATCTCAATTGATGAGAGAGAGAGTGTTGATTTCCCAGGACTTACAATATTAACAATAGATGTTAATGAGAATGATAAAGGGGTTATTATTGGAAGAAAGGGAAGAACAATTAACTCTATTAGAGATATAATTACAATAAGTGCAATTAGAAACAACAAGAGAGTAAGAGTTATTCTTAAAGATGATAGAGCTCCAAAAGAAGAGCTAAGTGAGGAGAAAGTACAAGATGATGATATGTTAACAGATGAAATCTAGTTATCCTTACTTGCTGCTTTAATTCTAAATATTTCAACTATGTCGTTGTATTCAGTATATTGCTGGAAATTCCCATATATATCTGGCTCTTTAGTATCTTCGGCGATAAAATATCCACTTATATTAAGAGATATATCCCAAACTTCACCCTCTTGCTCATTTTCACT
>DIFL01000026.1:0-1733 GCA_002419125.1 Candidatus Dojkabacteria bacterium UBA5749
GGTGGGATAGCTCAGTTGGTTAGAGCATGGGATTCATAAACCCAAGGTCGGTGGTTCGATCCCACCTCCCACTACCATTTCATTTTAATATTTTTGCATATGTCACAAGAAAACAAAGAAAAGCAGGAACCAAAGGTAAATATAATAAGGATTAAACCCAAAAAAAAGAATGCGCCATTAATAGGGGTAATTTCTTTTTTACTGATGTCACTTTTACTTACATATGGTATTAATTCCCTGTTAGGTTCTAATTCTAAAGGAAGTGAAGTTCCTCTGAGTGAAATTGTTTTATATATATCAGAGGGAGAATACGAAGAGGTTATTTTAAAAGATGATATGGTGTTGATATCTCAGGTTAGTAAGGTAGATGGTAAAGATGTAGTAGAAAAGAAATATGCTTTAATTCCAACGGGTATCGATTTCTATGGTATTCTTTCTGATTCGGAAGTTGATATTAAAACATTACGAAATGATTACTACCAACCAAGATTAGGAATTACAATTGGGGATATAATATCCTTTGTGTTTCTTGCTGCAGGAATAGGGTTAGCATATACGCTTATTAAAAATATGCAGAAATCAGGTGGTCAAATTATGGATTTCGGACAAAGTAAAGCAAGACTCCTTTTTGGTAAAAAAACAGGAATTAATTTCGAGGATGTAGCTGGTATTGATGAAGTTAAGGAAGAGTTAACAGAGATTGTAGATTTTTTGAAAAATCCAAAGAAATATCTAAACATAGGAGCTAGAATTCCTAAGGGAGTACTGTTAGCAGGAGCTCCAGGTACAGGTAAAACACTTCTTGCAAGAGCTGTAGCTGGTCAAGCAGGAGTTCCATTCTTCCATACCTCTGGTTCTGAGTTTGAAGAGATGCTTGTTGGTGCGGGTGCTTCAAGAGTAAGAGATTTGTTTACTAAGGCAAGAAAAGCAGCTCCATGTATAATCTTTATCGATGAAATCGATGCAGTAGCTAAAAAGAGGGGTACAGTATTACATTCAGGAGCGGGAGAGCAAACACTAAATCAGATTCTTGTTGAAATGGATGGATTAGAAGATAGAGAGAATGTAATTGTATTGGCTGCAACTAACAGGCCAGACGTATTAGATCCTGCTATTCTTAGACCTGGAAGATTTGACAGATTGGTAGTTGTTCCAATGCCAGATTTCCAAGGCAGAAAAGAAATTATCCAAGTACATGCTAAAAACAAAAAGTTTGAAGAGGGCGTTGATCTTGATTTAATTGCAAAAAAGACAATAGGGTACTCTGGTGCTGATTTAGAGAATCTTTTAAATGAAGCTGCCATTATGGCTGCTAAAGAAGACAGAAAGAGAGTTACTCAGGCAGATCTTTTAGAATCATACCTCAAAGTAAAATTAGGAAGAAAGAAAAAGGGCGCTATCGGGGAAGAGGATATTAAGGTTACTGCTTACCATGAGGCGGGTCACGCAATAGTGGCAAAGTTTACTAAATATGCTACACCAGTAGAGCAGGTTTCCATTATTCCTAGAGGTATGTCAGGTGGTGTTACAGTATATCTTCCAGAAGATGATAAAAAGCATGTTTATAAAGATGAGATGTTAGCAAATTTAAAATCTGCAGTAGGTGGAAGAGCGGCTGAAGAGATTTTCATTGGTAGAATTTCTACTGGTGCTTCTGCCGATATTGAGCAGGCTACTGCTGTTGCGAAAGAGATGATTACCCAATATGGAATGTCCGAAAAGTTAGGAATGGT
>DIFL01000026.1:1755-4102 GCA_002419125.1 Candidatus Dojkabacteria bacterium UBA5749
GGTAGAGATTTTAGTGAAAAGTATGCTGAAATGATTGATACAGAAGTTAAATCATTGATTGATACAGCGTATAGTGATGCTAAAAAGATACTTTCGGAAAAGAGAGAGTATGTAGAGAAATTAGTAAAGATGCTTTTTGAGAATGAGGTTGTCTCTAAAGATGAATTTGATTCAATCTTTTTAGGTTAATTGTAGTTATATATTTTCTCTAGTAAAATATATTAATGATAAAGAATTCTCAAAGAGAAACATTTTTGGCTATTGATGCTAACGCTATCGTTCATAGGGCTTTTCATGCATATCCCTCAACTCTTCAAACCCCAGAAGGACTCCAGGTTAACGCTGTCTTTGGATTTACGGTCATGTTACTTGAAGCACTTAAGATATTCGGACCTAAATATGTACTTTGTGCAATGGACACTCATGCTCCGACCTTTAGACACGAGATATATACTGATTATAAAGCTACTAGAAAACCTACAGACCTGTCTCTCATTGACCAATTTCCTCTAGTAGAAGAAGTACTAAAAGCCTTTAATATCCCCGTAATTAAAAGAGAGGGTTTTGAGGCTGATGATATCTTAGGAACAGTTTCAAAATATGTTTCAGAGGGTGTATGGAGTAAAGAAAATATTGATTTGTACATACTAAGTGGGGATAGGGACTTACTCCAATTAATTAACGAGAAAACATATGTTTGTTTACCAAATGGGAATTTTAAAAATATAGTTGTATATGATACTCAAAAAACTTTTGAAAAGTACGGTTACTATCCATATCAAGTAGTTGATTATAAAGCCTTAGTGGGTGATCCTTCAGACAATATCCCTGGAATTAAGGGAGTGGGAGACAAGACTGCAATACAACTGCTAAAAGAATTTGGAAGTATGGATGAGATATATAGAAATATTAATAAAGTTGAGGGCAGGGCAAAGGTACTAATTGCAGAAGGAGTAGAACAGGCTGAGTTTAGTAGGAAACTAGCACAAATAGAACAAAATGTTGGAATTGATGTCCATCTTACAGATTGTATTTTAAAAGATTTGGACAGGAGGACATTAGAATTAACCTTTAAGAAATACTCCTTTAAATCACTCTTAGGGAGGTTAGATGAAATTTTTGGAAAAGAGATCCTTTCTTCTAACACCTCACAGTTAGATATGTTTGGCAAAAAGGCAGAAGAAATCAATTGGGTAGAGGTAAATGAATTAGAAAAAGTAATAACAGAGAGTGAAAATTTAATTGTAGGATATATAAATGAGGACGAGTCGTTTAACAAAGAGCCCTTCCTTCTCGTTAGGGGTATATCCAAGGAAGGCAATATTACAGATGTTTTGAGTAGACCGACTGACATATTCAAATATACAGAGGGCAAAAAGGTAATATTTTACAACTTTGAAGAACTAGTAACACATTCTCAGGATCTTTTCATAAACAAATTAGAAACTTACTTTGATGTATTACTTTGTGAGCATCTTTTACACTCAGAAAAAAGGGATGTTAAATTAAAAGACTTAGCATTTGAATATTCAACAAAAGTATTAAATGAAAAGATCTCTCCATCTGATATTTCTACTAGCTTAGATAGTATATATGATGCATATACACAACAGTTAGAAAAAATCGATAATCTCGAGCTATATGAATATACAAAAACAAGTATAGAGAAATTTCTTAAAACAAAAGAGAAGCACTTGCTGACTTCCCTTTTAGATATTGAACTCCCAGTATCTGTAATACTTTCTAAGATGGAAAAGAGAGGACTAAGTATAGATTGGAACAAGCTCCTTACATTGAAAAAAGATGTTGAGGAGGAAATAGAAAATGTCCAAAAAGAGATATATGATATCGTAGGACACGAATTTAATGTTAATTCTCCCAAACAACTTTCAGACATACTTTTTAGAGAGCTAGATTTGCCAAACAAATCAAAAGGAAGCACAAGAGAGTTTGTGTTAGATGGTATGTTGGGAATTCATCCAATAATTGAACAGCTCCTTTACTTTAGAGAAATTACTAAAGTTTTAAATACATACATACAGCCCCTTTTTGAAAACAGTATAGTAAAAGAAGAGGGTATTCATTCAATTCATACTGATTTTAAACAAACAGGAACAACCTCAGGAAGATTTTCATCTATTAAGCCCAATCTTCAAAATCTACCATTAGATGGAGTATGGGCTAAAAGACTTAGAGAGTGCTTTGTTCCTAGAAAAGGTTTCAAACTCTTAGGGATGGATTACTCCCAGATGGAACTTCGAATTATGGCAGATATATCTAATGACAAACTTCTCTCTGCTGACTTTGTTAATGATTTAGATATTCATAGTACAACAGCGGCAAGGGT
>DIFL01000005.1 GCA_002419125.1 Candidatus Dojkabacteria bacterium UBA5749
ATTAAAGAATTAAATATTAAACCTACATTCAGAGAGTATGTAATATGGAATATACAAAAAGTAGGAGTACATATACTTAGTATATTCCCCCCTACTTTGTTTATGAAATCTTTTGAACTATTTAGAAAACTGTTTAAGTAAAAAAAGAGGACATCCTAAGATGTCCTCAATGTAATATTTTTTGTCTTTTCGTCCTTAATATTTTTCAATATCTTTAGACTCATCAGTAGGATATATATTTTTTAAGATATTAATCCTAGAAGACTCTAGCGTGTGATGATTGTTTTTTTGGGGTTTTTATTTGCAATTAAGCAAGTAAAAGATAATCCCATAAACGGAATCAGCTAGAGGAGCTTCCCGATCGAAATCGGATAGGTATTAATCGAAAAAATTGACCTCTACAGGGGGTTTGCAGTTAACACTGGTCGTGTCATAGCAGATAGTAAATGGTTCCCCATTAACTGGGTTCAGCTCTGAGCCGACGTAAAATGGTGCATTCTGCACTCCCTTTTCTCTCCCTGAATAATCGTATGCATAGCATGCCGTTGATGGCACGATGAATTTGGAAAGAATCCAAACTCTTGTTTCTGCATCGAAGGTCAGTGTTCCGTACCCAACTTCTGTCCCAGATTCTACCCGATTTGCAGGTCGAATGTATTCGCTACTTTCTGGAACGAAAGTTTCTTGGGTGTTTGCTGGGCAAACCGGACAAACATTTTCTTGTTTAAGACCCCAGTCCCATACGCTTCGCGCAATTCGAAAGCCAGCTGGTACTAACAGTCCCAAAATCAAGAATCCCCCAACTACGAACAAAGCAATTTTACCGATTGTTTTTAACATTTCATCCTCCTTGGGATTGAAAAATTGTTTCCAGAAATTTTACACTTCGTAAAGTGTGCTTTGAGCATTTGCTCTTCGCCAATCTGGTTGGAATACAAATATCAATATATTAATATCTCTATTCCATCCAGATTGAAAAATCTGAAAATACCTACTCTACTCTATTATTCATCACACGCTATTTTGTTTTAAATATATAAGACATAAGTCTATATAATATACTTAAAACTTTTTAAAGAACTTAGAGTTCATAAGAACTCATTAAAGATATGTGAAGAGGAATATCTCTCAATGAATACTTATGTGTATTTGAATGAAAATGTATTATTAAAGAGCAGACTTTATTAACAATTAACTACTTATATTATACTATAGGTTGGATAAAATATCAATATTTGATATTAGTGTAGGTCAGGTTTAATTCTTAATGAGCAATAATTATTAAGATACATATAGTATACTATAAGCCCATATTTTATTCAATATCCCCTACTTTCTGATAATTTGGTATATAATAATAACTAATATGGAGCAATTAAAAGATTTAGACATACAAGTTAGTTCTACGACCTTAGGATATACAGGAGATGGAGGTACAATCAATGCAGCGAAAGCTTTAGGTGAAGGGATACTTTCTAGAGAGGCATATTCAGAAATCATAGTACGTAATGCCAATGCTTTTAAAGATGAAACTGAAAGGATATTTCCTTCTGCTAACTTTGGGGTATCAGTTCTAGCTTCATCTGTTAACCCAGAGAAGATGAAAGGATTAATATCGTCTATTGACTACCCATATTTAATTAAATGGGGTTTAGACTTTCTTAAAGAGAAAAAAGATAAGGTTGTTAAAGAGGGCCATGAAGGGTTATCTGGGATGGTAGCATTAGCTCAAGAGTTAGGATATGCAATGTTACAATCTCAATCAGATAGAAAACAGATGCAAGACACTATTAATACTGCTAGTATGACTGATCTTGATCCTTTAAAGATTCGTACCTGTATCGAGACAGTATCTATGGAGGAAGAGATTAAAAAGATAAAGGGGATAAATAGAGAGTTAGATAGGAATGTATTATGGGTAATTGAACCAAACAAAAAGGTTGGAGATGGAACATATTCTTCTTTCTTACAAACATATGAAAATATATTAAGAGCACACCCTGATATACACTTTGGTATTGATTTAGATTTAGGAGGATTACCAAAAGAGAGTAATCTGTTATCTGTTTTAGATAGTATGAATCAAAACAATATACTTCCGCTACTCATATCCCTTAGTGGAAAAGAAAATATTGAAGGTGATGTAAGAACACATTTACCTCTAGGTAATAATATTGATGAGAATAAGCAGTTAGCACAGTATCTATATAGAATGCAATTAAGAGGTCAAAAGATTCCTGGTCTAGTCGTTGAAAGTTCTCCTGCTTTAAGAAACTCATTAAGGGACTATTCGCAGTTTTTGGATTCTTTTAAAAAGGGATTCTCTGTATAACAATTATCTATACTCTTTAAGGAAATAGCTTTTAAATACCCTACTCTCTTTCATAGAGATACTTAATATATCTTTAATCATTCTACTAGCCTCTTTAATATTTGCAGAAGTTGAATCAGATCTATTTTTGTTTAAATAGAAAGGAATTACAGAAACCTCATACCCTATCTTTCCTATCTCACTTAATATCTCTGAGTCAATAGCAAATCTATTTACCTTTAAATTAGGTAATACTCTCTTTATTAACTCTCTTTTAAATAACTTTAAACCACAACCAACATCTGTAATGTTTTTAGGAAGTCTTAATAGTAATTTGTTTACAGCAATTAAACCGTAAGAGAATATTTTTCTTCCTAAAGTCATTTCAATATTAGAATCTTTATGTAATTTAGAAGGAATAACAGCCATAACAGAATCTTTCTTAATCTCTCTAATAGCAGAAGCTAAAGATCTAATTTGAATATCTGTATCAGCATCAATAAACCCTATTACATCTCCGGTAGCTTTCTTCATTCCGTACCTTACAGCATATCCCTTCCCTCTATTCTCCCTATACCCTATTACTTGAGCTTTTTGCAATCTGTTTTCTTTAATATATTTTCCCAATATATCTTTTGTATTATCAACATACCCATCAATTACGAAGATGAGTTCAAAATCAGGATTGACTCTAGAAAGATACCCATACAATCTTTCTAATTGATCAATAACCTCTCTTTCCTTTTTATATGTTGGTAAAACCAAAGATATTTTCATTGAAATAGATATATATAGATTGAAAAATAAAAACGCATTTAAAAAAAGCCCCCAAAGGGGCAATCTCCGACTATTAAGCAAGAGATTGCTCTTCCTTTAGGCGTTTAACTGTAGACAAAATTGCCATTCCAGTAATAAATGATATTCCAGCTGCAATGTAGAATATTGAAGTATCCTCAAAACCTGTTGGAATAGGTTCATGAATATATGGGTTATAAGGCCCGTATGGATTTCCGTCTGCAAATACAGTTGAAGCATTTATTAAGAAAGTAGCGACTACAGCTAAACTTACTGCAATTGACTTCCTCATATTTAAAAGGGCTAGTTAATTTAAATGCAGTACAATTATACTACACCTAGCCCCAGAAGTCTATACTATGGGTTGTTCTCTCTTAGGTATAGTTCTAAGATTAATCCTCTATTGGAAACCTCTCGCGCGTATTGGATACCTATATATCTATAGTGCCAACTTTCAAACTTATATCCTGTAATACTTTCATATCCTTTAGGAAATGAAATAACAAATCCATATTTATATGCATTTGCAATTAGCCATTTACTTGCTTTTGTATTTTCGAATTCATCCCCTAGCCTATCTCCTATCTCATTACTACTAAAATCTATGGCAGTACCTAGTTGATGTTGACTATGACCAGCTCTTGCTGAAAAGGTATCTACTAAAGCGACATTATTATCATTTTTACTTAACCAATAGTTATATGTGTTTACCTGTGTTTGATATGATCTATATCCTGAAACAATACTTAAATCTATGCCTTCTGCTTTTGAGTCTATAACCATTCTTGTAAGGTCTGGAATAATGATGTTTCTAAGGTGGTAATTCTCTCCTCTTCTAATACCAGAGTTACTTGATTTAACCAAATCAGAAGGAGCATATGTACTTGGTAGTTTGTACTGTTTATTAACAAGTACTAATAAATCATTGCCATCTCTTTTTGTAGGATATATATCCTTTGGATATTCCCACCAATTGGAGTCTCTGCTAGTTGATGTATTTAAAGGTTTAATCACCTTTGGAGTTTCTAGAATCTTTGTACTGTCCTTTGATGGATTCTCGACCCATTCGATTTCTTTCTCTTCTTTTTCATTAATCTCCTCTTTGTCTACTATCAGATCAACAGTTTTTGCAGGAAGAAAGAGAATGAGAAGAAGAAGTAAGAAGTAAAGTATGCCTTTTTTCATATGCATATTTTACTAGATATAAAGAGAGAGATACAGGATATTTCTACTTTACCCTATTTGCGTATCTAAAGATTCTTTCTGGGGAGTTGTAATATTTACATGTATACAGAATTAAGTCTGCAGAATAGTCTGTGACGTATGTTCCGATATTCCCATCATATATTTCATATACATACTCTCTTTGATTCCAGTATATACTTACCCTAGTTCCCGGCTCTGTTTTAGGAAGATTGTAAAAGGATATTAAATTCCTTTTCTCAACTCCCCAACTGTTATACCCAAATCTATGTGCAGCTAAGATGATGGGTAAAGTATCCATTTCTGGAGTACCAAAATCACTTACTATCCAAGTTCCCTTTCTAAGTGCCGTTTTATACTCTTTACTTGCAGTGATTGGAGAATTAATTCCGATACTAGGTATTAAAACAAAATATCCTTCAGGCAAATTGGGGTCAAAGGGTGGGATATCACTTTCAGGCTCTTTCTTTTCAACATCTTCTTTAACTTCAACAACCTCTTTTATTATCTTCTCTTCATCAATATTTACAGCATCTGGATTAAGCCTATACCAGATATATGGTGCTAATGGTATAGCTAATAGTACTAGAGTAATTAAAATGAATCCAAAACCTATTATTTGATACACTTTGAGTAGCTTATTAATTTCTCTTCCTTTCTTCATATATTTATACATTATCATATATTGCATATTAAGAAAAAGTATAGGCTTGAAGAGGTATAACTTATGGATATATAGGGAGATAAATAGAAGTAGTTAATATTGTATATTAGGTCAGGAAATATATTTTTTAACAAAGTAAAATGGGTTAATAAATTATTAGGTGAGGAAATATGGGAAAAGATATAAACGAGATTGAAAAATTAAAACAGTATATTGCTGAGATATTGAAACTTGTAGAGAAACTAGAAAAGGAGGAAGTTAATGAATACGTCAATCAATGTATTGATACTAAAGACATTAAGGTAATTTCATATCTAGACAATTAACTTAGAGAATAGCCATTGTAGCTACTTTATCATCTTCTCCAACATTCATTACCTTTACCCCACTTGTTTGCCTTCCTAGTGTAGGTATAGCGTCAATAGAGGATCTAATAACTTTGGATTTTTCAGAAATAACTACTATTTCCGCTTTAGGATGGTCTAAGATTCTTGCTACTGAAACCTTTCCAGTTTTGTCTGTTACTCTAAAGGTAAATATTCCCGTCCCACCTCTTTTCTGTTTAGTAT
>DIFL01000053.1 GCA_002419125.1 Candidatus Dojkabacteria bacterium UBA5749
TGTCAATTACATATTGTTGTTCATTTTTCATATACTATATTTTACCATAATACCCCATAGTATTCTATTGAATGATATCCTTTTTTGCGCTATTATTCTCTATTCAATACCCATTATGCTTGAGAAAGAAATAGACAGAGAACAAGAAAAGATACTACTAGTACAACACCTCTCTGACCTTTATCCTCAAATGTCTTTAGAAAGACCATTGGTTGATACTGATTTTGATATTCTAATTCCTGGTATGAATTCATATGAATTTAAGTTTGCATCCTATTTTCATCATGAAGGCTACTCTATCTTTAGAGAACCGGATATCTTTGGCTGTAGTCATTTACCTGACTTTTTTATGTATAACCCGATTGTAAATGATGGAAAGTTAGTAGAATTAACTATGTATAACAGGGGTTTTACTAACTGTAATGTAAGTAGAAGACCTCGCAATGAAGTAAAAAAAACAATACTTAGAAAGAAGGGTCAAATAGAAGAATTAGAGAGTTGTAATATTCCTTTTGTTGTTTTGTATAGGGAGGATTTAGAGCAGTTAAGAAGAGAATATATTCCTGACCTTTTTTGAGAAGTTATGTGATATGTGATAATATTAAAAAGTATTTAACTTGTTACTTATAAATCTATGGGATACACAGATAATATTGAGACCCAAACTCTAGAGAACAATAACTTTAGAAAAGTTCTCTATACAGGGAAACATATGCAGTTAGTAGTTATGTCTCTTAAGCCTAGTGAGGATATAGGAGAAGAAGTACACGAAACTGTTGATCAGTTCTTTAGAATTGAAAAAGGCGAGGCAAAGGTTGTAATGAATGGTGAGGAGACTATGCTTACAGATGATATGGTAGCCATTGTTCCAGCTGGAACAATGCATAATGTAATTAACACTTCAATGGATATGGAGTTAAAGTTATATACCATCTATGCACCTGCAAATCATCCAGAGGGAACTGTTCATGCTACAAAAGAGGAAGCTATGGTAGCTGAGGAAGAGCATCATAGCTAGAAACTAAAACAAGATTTAGAATTGAGCAGGTTTAGCCTGCTCTTTTTTTAAATAATACTGATTAGATAAAGCTAGGAGGAGTAATACTACTCTGGTTATCATATACACTTTCTTTATCTTTTTGTATTGGAGTAGAGAGAAGAGTAAAAAGATATGTGCCTACTTTTTCACTTGGATGAAGAAGGATATTAAATACCCCATTATTTTTTATTTCCAGTACAGATCTCTCCTTATTAAAAGGTAATCCATCTAGAACCATTGCAGTAATATGAATACTCATTCCCAATCTAGCGTATGTACTTCTCCCATCGATAATTGTAAGAATATCCTTATCTGTTCTAACAATCTCTTTTGTAGAGCCTAGTACAAACTCATTTGGTCGCAATACATAGGGAGTCTGAAATAAATTGTATTTAATATATTCAATTTCTTTTGGGTTATTACTATCAACAATTTGATATGGCTTAGGAATTAAGAGTTCATTGCTTAAATGTAAACTTATTCCATTAGTTTCAATCTCATACTCTCCGTCTATTTCAATCTTTCCCTTCTTAATATATTCTTTTATTGTTAAATCAGAGAGAAACATTACTTTGCAGTTAAAATTATCACTCTAATTTATATTACAATATTTCTAAATTTTGAGAAAGGGTTATAACAATTTGGATAATATTGATATACTTATCAATATGAAACTATTAAAAAAATATATTTCCCCTATTCTTACAGTATTAGTATTAATGCTTTTTGGAGTGTACCTCTTCAAAAATCCAGAGATATTAGTTCAAGTGACATCTGTAAGGTGGATATATATTGTATTTATTATGTTGATATATCTATCTATATTCTTTCTTGAGGGTATCTTTATATTAATTACCTTAAAGATATTTAATAAGGATATCTCAATCAAAGAAAGTTATTTTCTTTCGATTGTTTCTCGTATCGGTAATTACCTATTACCTATGAGAGCAGGAGCTATATTTAGAGCTACATATTTAAAAAAGAAATATAACTTTGAATATTCTAAATTTCTTTCAACTTTGTATGGATATTACATAATATATTTTCTTCTTAACTCTTTTATTGGTATGTCTGTATTAATCTATAGATATATTAATACAAAGGTAATGAGTTCCTCTTTACTACTTTTCTTCTTTGCAATTTTTATGGCAATGTTGTTTTTAATATTTGTAAGGGTTTCTTGGGGGAAGTATATTAAAACGAGCAAAGGAATACTTTCTAAAATAGTATCTACTATTGACAGATTTATTACAGGTTGGAGTTTAATAGTAAAAGATAAAATGCACTTTATGATATTACTTCTTCTTGCTCTTGGAAATATTATGTTAAATATTTTAGTTGGATATATTGAATTCTTTGCTATTGGAAAGAGCATAGATTTTATAGGAGTAATTATCTATACATGTATTTCAGGTCTTTCATTGTTAATTAGTGTTACTCCCGGTTCTTTAGGTATTAGAGAGGCTTCTTTTTTAATTACTTCTCAATCTATAGGGATTACGCAAAAAGAGATAATGCAGTTGGCTTTCTTGGATAGAGGTATTATGTTTATCCTTCTTCTTTTGTTGCTAATCTTCATACTAATATTTAACAAGAAATTAAGTTTAAAAAAGATATTTCTTGGAAAAGAAAATTAATTGGAACAAAATACTACTTTGGGGAGTCTTTTTTGTATTCATACTGTTTTCTATTTACTTAGTATTTAAGATTAAGATGGGGGTATCTCCAGACTCCTCCTATCATCTTGAAGTATCTCAAGCCTATTCAACTACTGTGTTTAGGCCTGAAAATACTCCCGATACATATCAATGGAGGGATATAACTAGGATTTCATATCTGTTTTTTTGGATAAATGGAAGGATTCTAAATATTAACAACGGGGTTTTGGATGAAGTTATACTACTTAGAATCGTAAATTTAATTTATTCTTTAGGGACATTATTTGTCACATACCTTCTTTCTAAAGAGATATTTAAAAATAGAGGGGTAAGAATACTTCCTGTATTTTTCTTAAGTAGCACTTTGATGTTTGTATTTCTCTCTGCTTCCATAAACTATGATAATCTTGCCAATTTGCTTTCTGTACTAAGTATTCTTTTCTTCGTTAAGTTTGTAAAAAGTAAAGTTGATATTAAGTATCTCCTCCTTATGATTCTCTTCCTATGTTTGGGAGCATTAACCAAGTTTACTGTATTACCCTTAGCTTTAATCTTAGTTCTACTTACAATTATTGATATTTTCAAAAAGAAAAAGTATTTAAAAAATATTAAGATTGGAAAAGAGTATTTCCTTTTACTTCCAATACTTCTTTTTGGTTTCCTTAATATAGAACTATATGGAATAAACATTATTAAATATGGGGGATTGGAGCCTGATTGTAACAAGATATTAACACATGAGCAGTGTTTACAAAATGGAGTGTACTTTAGAGACAATGTTACTTTTAAGAGTACTCAAATTGATGGATTAAAGGGATATATTAGGCTACTCACTACTGGTGAAAGAATTGGTCCTATTAGGTACTTCCTAAAATGGTTGCCAAATTTCACAATGAAGATATATGGTATTTTTGCAGATCAGAGTCTGTTTATGCCAGAACCTTTCTGGTATCTCTTTATCTCTTTCTTTCTGCTTGCAACCGTTTTAGGAGTTATTAATTTTAAGAAATGGGATAGAGTTGAAAGGTATTTAATTGTAATCTCCCTTTTTTACTTTGTAATTCTTTTCTTTTTTCAAAACTATAGTATGTATCTTAGATTTAATCATTACTATCTAGCACTTCAAGGAAGATATATTTTTCCTGTTATTTCTATTCTGTATATTCTTTTTGCTAAATCCTTACTCTTTATTAAAAGAAAGTGGCTTAGAAACTTAATTTTAATAGTATATATATTACTTCTTATCTACTCCTGTATCCCTTTCTTCTTTTTTGAGGTACCATCTTGGTGGCTAAGTGGAATTTAAATTTTTTCATATTTTAACCATGACAAATTTTGAGAATTCTCTTAATAAAAAAGGTAGAAGAAAAAATTCTGTTGCAGTCATTGGGGCAATATTTGGAGATGAGGGGAAAGGTAGAATAACAGATGAGTTAACAGACTACTTTTTAAAGAGTCATAAAAAAGTAGTTGTATATAGAGATAACGGTGGTGCAAATGCTGGACATACTATTTCAATGGGAGGTAAAAAAATAGGATTACACCAGATTGGTTCTGGAATACTTCATAAAGGTTGTACAGTTATTCTTGGTAAGGGAATGGTTATACACCCAATAGATCTTTTAGCAGAGATAGAAGAGGTTAAAAGGGTTTTTGAATTTAAAGAGATACCTTCCAAACTTATGATTGATGAAATGGTTGTACTCAATTTAGATACTCATAGGGCATTTGAAGCAGCATTAAAAAACAGAGGAAGTAAAAATCTCAGTAGTCAAGCAGCAACAGGAAGAGGAATTGCTCCCAGTTATGCAGATGTTGTATATAGGTTTCCATTAAGAATGAGAGATCTTCTTTCTAAGGATTGGAAGAAAAAGTTAGAAGAACATTATGAATTGTACAATGATTGGATGAAAGGTATGGGTATGGATTGTAAAGAAACAATAGTTAAAAGATTTAATTCAAAGGATGAGCTTGTTGGTACAAAAGATGCTTTTATTAAAAACTTAGAGAAATGTAGAAAAGAGTTAAAAAAATATGTATTCTCTCTTTCGGAGTATTTAACAAAAGAATGGAATTCAGACACGCCATTTGTATTTGAAAAAGCTCAAGCTGTTGGTCTTGACTCTCGTTGGGGTATATATCCCGATGTTACAGCTTCAAACTGTTGTCTAGATGGTATAACTTCTTCAACTGATGGAATTATTAATGCTAATGATATCTCAGCCAGATTTGGAGTAATTAAATCTACATATACATCTAGTGTAGGAAAAAGATGGATTCCTACATTTATGGAAGAAAAGTATGCGAATGTGTTGCGAGATGATGCCAACGAGTATGGTACAACTACAGGAAGACCAAGAGATATAGCGTATTTAGATTTAGTTATGCTTTCATACTTTTGTAAGGTGGGAGGTATTGAAGAATTGGTCTTTACTCATATGGATATTGTGTATGACAGAGATATTAAGATATGTATTAAATATTCAAAAGATGGTAAATATGTTTTATACAGACCAGATCAAGAGTATATTAACGGTATTAAACCAATATACAAAGGTTTTAAACCATGGGATAAGGATATGTTAAAAAAGAGTAAGAACTACATAGGTGTAGAGAAAAATGTTAAAACTTTCATAGAATATATTTCAAAAAACACATCAACTGAACCAGTTATGATAACCTTTGGACCAGATAGAAATGACAGTATATTAATGTAAAAATAATCTATATAATTATTTGGACTATTTAATACTTTAAATACATAATTATGTCTATTAAAGCAGTTGTTTTTGATTTTGATGGTACTCTAGTAGATACAAATACTTTTGTTTTGAAACATTTAGAAAAGACCCTTGATAAAATAGGTTGGAAATCCAAAGAAGAGAGTTTGGAACAAGCAAAACAGGTATTAGGTCGAAACTTATCATTTGAGAAATTTTTTGAGGAAGTATTCGATACGCAGTGGGAAGAAATTTTAAAAGCATATAGAGAAGATGCAACCGAGACTAAGTATGTTGCAAGGCCAGGAATGTTAGAGTATGTTAATACTCTTCAAAAGGATAATGTGTCGCTATATATACTAAGTAATAGGGATAATCTTATGGAGTTAAGATTACAACAGGCAGGATTTGATCCAGATTCATTCAAAATATACAGGGCACCTGAAGGACACAAGAAACCCGATGATAAGGCGTATTCTGAAGTAATAAATGATATAAATGAAAAGGGTATAGAAGAAGTACTAATAATTGGTAATCATCCTGATGACTATCTTGCATTACCTACCGATTGGAAAAAACAATTTCGGGCTTTTCCAGATACCGAGGAAAATACCAAAGAGTTCTCTCAGATTTTTGATCTGGGTGACGAGCAAATATATGATGAGATATTTAATATTAGTTAATCTTTGTAATGGCAGAATCCATCTTACCTAAAGAGTTTAGTCATCTTGAATCAATATCTCCTATTGACGGGAGATTTCGAGGTAATGTACAGGAGTGTTCACAATATTTTTCAGAGATGGCAACAGAAAAATTCAGAGTTGAAGTAGAAATTAAATATTTAATTGCTATAGCCAACCTTCTTCAAAAGAAGAAAATTCCGACAACAGACGAAAAACTTATGTTAGACATTATTAAAGATTTTTCATTGGACGATGCAAGTTGGATTGAAAAAAAAGACCTGGAAATTAACCATGATACAAAGAGTGTAGAGTATTTCATTCAAGAAAAACTTAAGCAGAAAAACATAGAGAAATATCTTAGTTATATTCATTTCGGTTTAACTTCTGCGGATTCAGATAATAATGGTGTTGTGCTTTCTGTAAAGAGATTTGAAGAAGAGATTCTTTCTAAAAAAAGAAAAGAAATTTTAAACAGTTTAAGAAATTTTATCGAGTCTAATAAAATAAGTATTTTTATTGGAAGAACACATGGGAAAATTGCAATGCCAACTTCGATGAGTAAAGAGTTTGCAAACTTCTATATGAGATTAAAAAAGATTGATAAAGATATTTTAAGTCATAAATTTGAAGGGAAAATTACTGGCGCTTTAGGAAATTGGAATGCCTTATCAGTATCATACCCAGAAATTAATTGGGTAAAGTTTTCCAAAGAGTTTGTTTCTTCTCTAGATTTGATACCAAATATGTTTACAACGCAGATATTACCTTATGACAATCTGATAAAATATTATAATTTTAATTATCAGTTTAATTCTGTTTTAATAAGTCTTTGTAGAGATATCTGGGCATATATTAGTTATGGGTATCTAAAACTAAAAGTAATTAAGGAGGAAGTAGGATCATCAACAATGCCTCATAAAGTAAATCCAATTTCTTACGAAGGTTGTGAGTCCAATTTGTTACTTGCAAATTCCCAATTTGAGAACTATGCAAGATTGCTATCTTCAAATAGATTGCAAAGAGATTTAACAGACAAATACATCTCAAGAGGTTTTGGTGTTCCATTTGCAGAATCACTCTTGGGTTATAAAATGCTTCTTGGAGGTTTAAATATTATTTACTTTGATACTGACTTTGCAAACTCTGAGATGGAACTACATTGGGAAGTATTAACAGAGGCAGTACAGACGATATTGAGAAAAAGAAAATATCTTTTCGCCTATGAAAAAACTAAAGATTTAACCAGAGGAAAAACTCTAAATAATACAGAGTATATCGATATGATAAATTCTCTTGAGGGTATTGATGATGAAACAAAAAACCTGTTAATGGGATTGAATCCAAAAGAATATATCGGTTGGGCTCAAACTATAGTTGAGGAGATAAAATAATTTTATTAAAACTATGAAGAAATCTTTTTTAATTATAATAGTTATTTTTTTATTAATATTTATCTCTATTTTGGTAACCCTCTATTTTTCTAGAAAAAGTTCATCAATTTCAATAAAAGAAAACAATCCAGAGATAAAGAAACTAATAACAATTTCTCAAGCCGAGATGTCTTCTTTTGTATTTGTAACCCAAGAAAGTGAAACTAATCACATATTAAATATTAATTTAACTCCTTTTTTAAATTTTATAGTTGATGAAAAAGATATTAAAAGTTTTAAGATATCTAATTTCAAAGGAACAAATTCAACAAGTGATGTAATATTAATACCTCCAACAGATTTATCTCTGGATACTTTAAGCAGAACCTTTCTTTTTACAACTCAAGACTCTATTACTCAAGAAGATATAAAAACATCTGCAGAAAATATTAGTTATTCTGTAGTCTCAACACCTTCAAAGTTCAGTGAGATAAATTCAAAAGGAATTGTTACTCCCTACTTCGGAATCATCATTAAAGATATTGGAAGTGTTAACTACAAAGAAATTATTGATAGAGATGGTATCTTTGATGGAGGTAAGTATCTTGAATATAGTAAAGTGCCATTGGAAGCTCTTGATACTGAGATTCAATTTGATATTAATATTGAGTTTACTGATGGGAGTAAATACAACAAGAGGTTTAAGGGCAAACTTAAAGGAGAAGCATTTGCAACAGAGACCTCCCCTATGATTACTCTTGAGGTTGTAGAATAGTTTTATCTATTAAACCATATTTAATCTTTAACCTTAAAACTCTAAGTACTTTTTGATCTATATCTTCAAGCGATATCTCCCCGCTATTTACCGAATTAAGAATACAATCATATATTTCTCTTTCTATGTTAGGTTTTAGATAGTACATACTGTAGAGCAATATATCATTACCTGCCTTTAATGCCTCTTTTGCAATCTTACAATCATCTCCCTGTTTTTCGATTGCATCCATTTGCATATCATCTGTAATAACTACACCCTCATAATTTAATTCTTTCCTTAGTTTCTCATTTACTATCACCTCTGAAATAGTAGACACCTTACTATCAATATTAGGATAGAGAATATGTCCTACCATAATGACATCAACCATTCCCTGCTCAATTAGATATTTAAATGGAAATACATACTCATCCCAATTCTCTTTAGAAACATATACCTTTGGAAGAGAAAAGTGAGAGTCAGTGGAAAGATTGCTATGCCCAGGATAATGCTTAGCTACAGAAATCATATTTGAGTCTTTGTAACCCTTAATTGCACTGTAAGCTTTTCTACTAATCTCTTGTATATTACCACTAAATACCCTAGGGTAAAGAAAGGAGTTTGTATCTGTAATATATTCAACAACGGGTGCTAAATTAACATTAATACCTAATGGTTTTAGAATCTTGGCTCTTTTTACAGAGAGAGAGTATATATCTTCTTC
>DIFL01000032.1:0-642 GCA_002419125.1 Candidatus Dojkabacteria bacterium UBA5749
TACACTATTTTCAGTCATCCAATCATCAGAAGTAGATGCTACCAAAGAAGATACAACCTCACCTTGAATATTTAAGACTCTAACTGGAAAAGAACCTTCAAAGTACCAACTACCTGGTGCTTGGCCTTTCATTTCATATCCAATTTGAACAGTATCCCCACTCTTAATATTGTCTAAGTAAAGTGTTTGACCTTTTTCTGAGAGCACCTCTCCCCCAATATTCTCTATTTCTTCTTCTTGTGCGTCTTTCTCACAAATTGTAGTAAGTTGCTTACATATTTCATACTTACAGCAGAGACTCTCATTTTGGGAAATATATGCAATACCAACTAGCAATACTGAGAGGATAATAATGGATATTATTGATACAGTATTCTTCATATTGGTATACCTTTATATAAAGTAATATACAGTAATAGTATACCCTAATGGGAAATATTATCAATATGTTCAGAAAGTGAGTCGCCTGGGACTCGAACCCAGCACCTACTGCTTAAAAGGCAGTTGCTCTAACCTGATGAGCTAGCGACCCAATAGAAATGATTATACCCCCCTTATACACCTTTTTACAAGTTATTTACCATTTCTTTAATTGGAGAGAAAGATCTCCTATGTATTGGACAAATTCCATACTTTGATATA
>DIFL01000032.1:674-6728 GCA_002419125.1 Candidatus Dojkabacteria bacterium UBA5749
TACTTTTTAGAAATCTCTTTCATATACCTATCCCTAGTTACCTTAGCAAGAATAGAAGCACAAGAAATAGAATAATGGTTTAAATCCCCACTCTTAATCTTTAATTGGGAATACCCCTCAATAGACTCCACATTATTTCCATCAATAATTAAATACTGGGCATTTTTACCTAACATACTCTCTAACTCTTTTAATGCACCCTCCATAGCCATTCTTACAGCAATCTGTATTCCATATCTATCAATCAATTGTGAACTAATCATACAGACTCCAAAAGCAAGGGAATTCCCTAATATATATTCATAAGCCTGTTCCCTTTTCTTCTCACTCATCTTCTTACTATCTCTTACAATCTCTGAAATATTTGAATTCTTGTTAATCATAACAGCCCCTGCACAAACAGGACCCGCTAAAGGACCCCTTCCAGCCTCATCAATACCAACTACATATTTAAAACCTTTTTCCCAAAGTTCTTGTTCTAATTGTGTATCTGGAAATATCATGTTGTAAAAAATATATTAACTATGTATCATACTTGTATGAAACAAATCCTACTATCAATATATATTCTACTCACTTTATCTTTCTTTGTACAAACCAAGATATACGCACAAGAGGAAATAGACTCCACAACTCAAATAACGACACAACAAGTAGAAAAAACATTGGAAGAGAGTTTACAAACAACCTCTGCACCCTCACTTACATTTCCTCAAATTCTACTCTCAATACTTGCACCAACCTCACTAGTAGTTATTGGCTACCTATTGATTAAGAAATTGAAATTGTAATATATATACTGTATATTTAATATATATTTAAATTAAAAACATTCTCAATATGAGTTCTTCAGGAGATGATTTTTTCAAAGGTTTACTTTTTGGAGCAGTTATTGGTGCTACTGCTGGTATTTTGTTTGCACCACAATCTGGTGTTAAAACACGAGAAGAGATTAAAAAGTTAGCATTGGACATGGGTGACAAAGTTCAAGATCTTTACCTTAATGCAAGAAAACAGGTAGAAATGAAAATTAAAGAGGTAAAAATGACAGGAAAAAAGATTGACTTTGAAGCCTACAAAAAGTTAGTAATGGAAGTAGTAGATGAGATTAAAAATGATTCTAATGTTACCACAGAAACTGCTAAACAGATTGGACTTCGATTAAATCAGGATTGGAATGATTTGAAGTCTTCAATACTATCCTAGTATTGTATTTTGGGTTGAATAATATTAAAATCTTGCAATTGCGAGAGTAGTTCAATTGGTAGAATGTCTCCTTCCCAAGGAGAAGGTTGCGGGTTCGAGTCCCGTCTCTCGCTTTTGTTCTTGTATTCTTATCTTTCCTCTGTTACAATTACTGTTACGATTGCTGGTGTAGCTCAGTTGGTAGAGCATTCCCTTCGTAAGGGATAGGTCGTCGGTTCAATTCCGCCCACCAGCTTTTTAAATAGATATGGAAACACCTAAATATACAATTACAAACCTAATTCTCAATTACATAGTAAGATATGAACTTGCTGTTTCTGAGATTAAAAATATTGTTGTCCCTAGTCCCTTACTTGAAGAAAGTAGAGAGCAGCTTTGTGCAGAAGAGATAGATAAATTGGGAGAACTAATTGCATATCCAATTGGGTATAACAAAGCTTTAACTGTTCAAAGAGGACAAGTTACTCCTTCCTACAAAGCAAAATTAAAAATCTTTACTAACTTTAAGAACACCCAAGACTTTATTAATTCCTACTCTGTTAAAAGTAATCTAAAACCCTCAATTGAGCTTTCTACACACTTAAATAAAATATTGATGAAGGATATTGTAGAACCTTGGGATTTAGGTAGATTAAAAACATTCTCAGAAAAACCCTTTGAACTATATGATACTTGGTATAACCTGAGAGATTACTATCCTAATATTGATATGAGATATCACTTCAATGATCTTTTTAATTGGATTAGGAACTCCTCAATAGGAACTCATAAATTAATACAGTTAAGTATCTTACTTTATGAATTAATAGATAAGGCCCCTTTTTATGGAGGAAATCAAATAACTGCAATATTAACATTAAAACTTCTGAGTAAAGCATACGGGCTAAACCCTCATAATATAATACCTTTTGGGAAAGCATTCTTTACAATCAGTGAGGAAATCGAATCAGCCTTTAAAATATCTAAAGGGAAAAGAGATATAACTATTTTTATCGAGACTGTCCTCTACTCGCTTTCTTTAACAGTAATAGAAATCTCAAAGAAATTAACTAAAGAGTATGACAAGAAAGTAAATATTAGGAAATTTTTAGACAATGAATTAAATCCTAGACAGGTTAAAATAGTTGAATATTTAAACAATAATCTTAAGATTACTAGACAGGAATATACCAAAATGATGGGAATCTCCTTTATGACCTCCTACAGAGATTTACAACAACTTCTAGAGAAAGAATATATTGCACAGAAAGGGAAAGGAAGAGGAACATACTACTTTATTCCCGATAGTGAAACTCAGGAACAAGAAAGAGTAGAAAAGGAAGTTGAACTGTTCAGTTAAATTGCCATGTATAAGGATAATTGATATCATTCTAAGTAATGGAAAATACTAAATATGATGTAATAATTGGATTAGAAATACACATTCAAAGCAATACTCAAAGTAAAATGTTTTGTACTTGCCCTACTCATTACTTTGAGAAAGAACCTAATACACATGTATGTCCAGTTTGTTTAGGGTTGCCTGGGGCTTTACCCATCCCTAATAAAAGAGCTATTGAACTATGCATTCTTCTTGGATTAGCAACGAATTGTGATATTGAAAAAGAAATTCATTTTGATAGAAAACACTACTTCTATCCTGATTTACCAAAGGGATATCAGATTAGTCAGTATAAAAGACCAATATGTTCGGATGGACACATAGAGATTAAAGATAAGGATGGTAAAAAATATGAGATTGGTATTGAGAGAATTCATCAAGAGGAAGATGTTGCTAAATCTACACACCACACAGAAGGAAGTACAGAGTACTCCTTAATTGATTACAACAAATCTGGAGTTCCATTGATTGAAATTGTTAGTAAACCAAATATTAGAAGTGCTTATCAAGCCAAAGAATATGCATCTAAAATTAGACAGATTGTTAGATATTTAAATATCTCTGATGCTGATATGGAAAAGGGGCAGATGAGATGTGAACCAAATATCTCTATTCAAGAAAAGGGTAAATGGCAGTTAGTAGATGGAAAAATATTTCCTATTGGAGATTACATACTTAATCCTAAATCAGAAGTAAAAAACATAGGGTCAATATCAGCTGTAGAAAAAGCTATTGAATATGAACTAAATAGAATGATTTCAGAAATTGAAGATGGTAAAACTTTAATTCAACAAACAAGAGGATGGGATGCAAATAAAGGTAAAACTATTTTTCAAAGATCTAAAGAAACTGCAGATGATTACAGATATATGCCTGAGCCTGATATTCCCGTAATAGAGATAGGAAGTGAAGATATTGAAAGAATATCTAGTGAATTAGTAGAATTGCCTAATGAAAAGAAAGATAGATATCAAAAAACATATTCTTTGTCCGATTACGATTGTGAAGTATTAACTGCGAATTTAAGTATTTCAAACTACTTTGAAGAATTACTACCTATACTTTCTAAAAATATGGATACTGTTAAAGCTGCGAAATCCGCTTCTAATTGGATAACAGGAACTCTCTTTTCAATTGCAAACGATAAGAAAATTGATATTAATCAAGATAATATTCCTAAAGAGTCGCTAGCATATTTAATTATAGAATTTGAAAAAAAGGTTTTAACAAAGAACAAAGCAGAAGCAATATTAAAGGAATCCTTAGAACAAAAGAAAGACTTAAAGAAATTAATAGAAAAAGCAACACAGGAGAGTACTCAAAATACAAAAAATTTAGATAGTATTATTGATGATGTGATTAATACTAATTCTAAAGCAGTTACAGATTTTAAATCTGGTAAACAATCTACAATTGGATTTTTAGTTGGTCAAGTAATGCAGAAATCAAATGGTAGTGCAGATCCTAATAAAGCTAGATTACTTTTAATAGAGAAATTAAATGGATAAGAAGACCTTAAATCATATTGCAAAGCTATCTAGGATTACTCTTACTGATGAGGAATTAGAGAAATTTACACCTCAAATGGAGACGATTTTAGATAGTGCTAAGCTATTACAAACTGTAAACACAGAGAGTGTTAACCCTATGAAAAGACATGTCTCTTTTTCAGAGTTAAGAGAGGATACTCAAAAGGATTCCTTGTCCCAAGAAGATGTATTAAAGAATGCTAAATACAAAGAGAAAGGTTTTGTAAAGGTATATGGCAAAGTATTTGGAAGTTTAGAAGAGAGTTAATTCCTTTGTATAAATACCCCTTTTCTAGTAAAATGTACTGTCTGTTTAGCCGAGATGGTGAAACTGGCAGACACGCTTGCCTTAGGAGCAAGTGGGAATAATATCCCTTGGAGGTTCGAGTCCTCTTCTCGGCATATATTTTAATTATACTTGAACATGGGAATCAAATTTATAGAACCATTCCAGAAAGTCTTAATTGAAAAAAGATTGTGTGTAGGTTGTACAGCTTCTTTAGATAAAGCTAAAAAATTACAAAAACTTTCAGAAAGAAGAGACTTAGTGGAATGTAAGTGTAAAAGAAGGTATGTATACAGTAAAGAGTTCAACGAATATCAAAGGGCTACATTTGCGGAAGAGCAACAATATTTAAAAGAACTTAACAAAAAACCTTTGATATAGTAGAATCACTAGATGTGTGCCGCTATCGTCTAGTGGTCTAGGACGACAGGTTTTCATCCTGTAAACCGGGGTTCGATTCCCCGTAGCGGTAAATATAATAATTTTTATGCCCCAAATTAAATGTACGAATTAGCAACAGAAGAGGTAAATCCACAAAGGAAAGCAACCGAGTTTATCGGTTCAGTTGGTAAAGCCATATACTCATTAATTGAAACAATATTAGTTGCTTTAGTATTAGCCATTGTTCTCTATCTGTTTATAATGACCCCCCACGAGGTTGTGGGTAATTCTATGCATCCTACCTACAAAAATGGTGAGTTTTTAATGGCAAATAAAATTACATATAGAGTATCAGATCCTAAAAGAGGTGATGTCATAATTTTTAAATTTTCAGATACCCAAGACTTTATTAAAAGAGTAATAGGTGTTCCTGGAGACGAAGTAATGATTAAAGATGGAAAGATATATATCAATGGAGATATGCTAAATGAATCAAACTACCTAAGTTCCTCTGTAATTACAAATGGAGGAGAGTATCTTCATGAAGGACAATCAATTACCATTGAAGATGGAGAATATTTTGTTTGTGGAGATAATAGAACAAACAGTTCAGATTCAAGAGTATTTGGGCCTATTGAAAAAGAAGCTATAAAGGGTAAAGCATGGATAGTTTACTTCCCCTTTAGTGAGTTTAGAATAGTTCAACACGAGACATATAAGTCAAATTAGTAGTATTGGACTCGAGCTGTGAAACATGGTAAATTATCTATATGGAAATTTTCGTAATTGCTAATCAAAAAGGTGGTGTAGGGAAAACTACTACTACTCTTAATCTAGGAGCAGCTTTAGCAAAAAAAGGTAAGAAGGTATTGCTAATAGACCTGGATCCACAAGCAAATCTTTCGTCTGGTTTAGGATTTACTCAACAGTTTGATAAACAGAGTTGGAATACAGATCAACAGGCTCCATACAAGAATGTATATGATGTAATAATTAACTCTACCCCTATTCGCTCAGTATTTGTTTCAACATCTACCCCTAATCTTTTTCTAGTACCATCTCACCTATCGTTAGCTGGTGCAGAAATAGAAATGGTAAGTTTAATTTCTAGGGAGTTACTTCTAAAAAAAGCTCTAGAGGATATCAAGAATGATTTTGATGCTGTAATAATAGATTGCCCACCATCATTAGGACTTTTAACAATTAATGCTTTAAGTGCTTCTGAATATTTAATTATCCCTATACAATGTGAATACTTTGCACTAGAGGGA
>DIFL01000032.1:6758-16347 GCA_002419125.1 Candidatus Dojkabacteria bacterium UBA5749
GGTATTATCCTCACTATGTTTGATAGTAGAACAAGGCTTTCCTCTAATGTAGTTAAGGATGTAAGAGAGTTTTTCAAAGATACTGCCTTTCTAACAATTGTTCCTCGAAATGTCCGGCTTTCTGAAGCACCCTCTTTTGGTAAAACCATATTTCAATATGACAGAAAGTCTTCTGGAGCAATAGCTTACAATAATTTAGCAAAAGAATTTATTAATAGATTTCTTTAAATTTTAAATCTTTAAACATGGAAGAAAATAGATTAGGAAAAGGATTAGCAGCATTAATTGATTCTAACCAGATAGATAACTCTTCAAGTTCATATAGGGAGAAATTTGATATTACTAAAATATTGCCTAATCCATTCCAACCTAGAATGAGAATAGAACCCAACGAATTAATTGGGTTAGCTGACTCTATTAGAGAAAGTGGTGTAATACAACCTTTAATTGTTACTAAAGATAAAAACTCAGACAAATATTTAATAATAGCTGGAGAAAGAAGATTTAGAGCTGCACAGTTAGCTGGACTAAAATATGTCCCTATCGTTATAAAAGAATCCTCCCCACAGCAGATGTTAGAGTTAGCTTTAATTGAAAATATCCAAAGACAGGATTTAAATCCAATTGAAGAGGCATATGCATTTACACAACTCCAAGATGAATTTGGATTACCTCAAGATGAGATAGCAACAAAGGTTGGTTTAAATAGAGTAACAATATCCAACAAGATGAGGCTTTTAAAGCTCCCTGAGCCTGTTAAAGAGGTAGTACTCAATGAAACCATATCAGAGGGCCATGCTAGAGCTCTTCTGGGTATTAAGGACGAGGAATCATTAGTAGCTGCTACAGATATTGTAATAAAAAGAGGACTAAGTGTAAGACAAACTGAATCTTTGGTTAGAAAGATTAATTACGGTAAAAGTGCTAAATACAAAACCTTACAAACAGACTATCCCGATTTACTTAGATATGGTGAAATGTTAACTAAAAAAATAGGATACAGTACTAGTGTAAGAAGATTAAGTAAGGGGGGAAGAGTAATAATAAGATTTTTAAGTAAGAATGATTTAGAAGATTTACTTAGGAAATTAGGATTAGAAAGTTTTGACGAATTTTAACTTACCTCTTGTCTTAACTTTTCATACATTAATACACCTGCACTAACACTTACATTAAGAGAACCAATACCCTCTCTCATTGGTATTGATACTTTTTCATCTACCCTCTCAAGCATACCTGTAGAAATACCAGTATCTTCAGAGCCTAAAATAAAGGCACATGGACCAGTTAAATCTACCTTGAAATATGTCTCTCCTTCCATATGTATTCCAAATATTTTCATTCCCTCTTTTTTCATCTCCTTAACTGCACTAAAAAGATTCATCTCTACTAAAGGAATTCTCTCAGCTGCTCCCATTGAAATCCTTATAGTTTCATCAGTAATTAGGTTAACATCACTAGGGTGAGTAATAACTCCATTAACACCTGTTGCAAATGCTGTTCTTAATATGGCTGCAATATTTTGGGTGTACTTAAGATCATCTAGGATTAAAAAAAAGGGCATTTTGTTTTCAGAGTAAATACTCTTAAAAAGCTCAGATAATTCCCATTGGTTTTGAGAAATCATCATACCTACTACACTCTCTGAGTTAGAAGCACGAAGCCTTCTCATTAATGTTTTTTTGGGAACTCTAATAATGGGGATATGTTTTTCTGAAGCTAACTGTACAATTTCTTTTGTCTTTTCATCTCTGTAAGCACTACTTGCTAAATATATTCGCTCAAAATCTCTACCCTCACGAAGTAGTTCTAACAGTGCATTTTTACTCTCTATTTGGATAAATCTTTCTTTACTCATCTCTACTGTAGAGATTCTACCACATCTACGAAGTACTGACCTCTTTTGAAGCCACTCATTCTTCTAAATTTTACAAAGCCATCTGTTTTAGCATGAATTGAGTAATCCTTGGAAGAGTAAGCATTCTTTCCAGGATGATATACAGAACCTCTCTGCTTTAAAATTATATTCCCAGCAGAAACCAACTCTCCCTCGTACTTCTTAACACCAAGTCTCTTACCTGCAACATGTCCCCCCATTGTTACGCTACCTGCTCCTACTACATGTGACATTTCTCAATATTAATTAATTTAACTACCTCTTTTCGAGTATGAAAATATTCCTTGCAATAATACTATTTATCCTCTTCCATTTCAAGTCCCCTTTTGTATAACTTCTATTTAGTACGTTCCATTTTTTATCTATAAATTGGGATATATTAATATCTATCCAACCTTTTTTAGTTTTATACGAAGGCAGTATTAATACAACTTTAAATCCCCTACTACTCATCTGATTTACAACATTAAAGAAATTTTTGTAAAGTTTAGTAATATCTACAATCAATTCATTAGCTTTATACTCAGTTAGAATTTTCTTTTGAGGTGGGCCCATATATGGTTCACATACAATTGCATTAATTGAAGTTCTCTTTAAATCTTTAAGAACCTTTCTCTCAACATTATTTATATCTAATTGAAATATATTATATTTTGTATCAGTAATAATGTTTTCTTTAGATAGCCATTGAATATTTTTAGAAAGAGAGTCTAGTGCTATTAAATCTATATCTGTTCCTAAGATATCAAACCCTAATACAGCAGCTTCCATTAATATTGTTCCACTTCCACAGAAAGGATCCCAGATAATACCCTCGCGAAGTCCAGTTAAATTACACATAATTCTCGCAAGTTTTTGGGGAAGTACTCCCATTTCAAAATCGGCTTCGGGTCTTTGAGTATCTCTTTTAACAAAAGAGTAAATATCTTGAATACCTAAGGTCTTACCATACATATTTGCACTATTAGATTGAAAAATACATAACTCAAAACCATTTTCTAACACTTTATTGTTATATATCTGTGCAGCGTTTAGCTCTCTTGTTTTGGGAAGAATAAACCGAACTCCTATCTTACTACTTCTAAATCCTCTCTTAATTTCATTTGCTAATCTTTGGATATCTTTTATAGTAAGAGTGTTCTCTCCAAGAATAGATATTCCATAGGTGATTTTCTTTTTCTCAAAGAAAGGATTTAAAAAAGAATCAAGATTATCAATTACTTCTCCATATCTAATAAAGCCACCCAATCTCTTAAATATTTCATCCATTAGTGAAGGTGTAATACTATTACTTTCAACTAAAAGGATTGTATTACTAACTTTATGAATACTATCTTTTGAAAGATTGAATGATTCAAATACTGCACAAAGCTCTGCTTGGGAGAAATCAAAAAAACTACCACACTCAAAAAAATATCGCATTAGACTATCTTTTTTACTAATACTCTACTAATTAATGCTCTGTATCCAAAACTTCTTCTATATCTAGATTTAGCCTTGTATTTAAATACATCTACCTTGTCATCTTTCTTCTGGGAGGTAATCTCAAGAGTAACTTTACTACCCTCAACTATTGGATTTCCAATCTTTACATCCTCTCCATCTACAAAAAGTAATACATCTTTAATTTCTACTTTATCACCCTTCTTACCTTCAAGTTTGTTTACCTCATACTCCATTCCTTCGTATACTTTCAACTGTACGCCAGAAATCTTTATTACTGCAAATTTTTCTTTTTTCTCTGTTTTATTCATGACCAAAGGATTTTAAGTTATAAATCAATAATTGTCAATTATACTCTTTTCTACGGTATTCGTAGAATCTCTGTTTATTATACTTTGAACTACACCTAAAGAAAAGAGTGTAATTAAAGTAATTGTTCCTCCAGAACTTACTAAAGGAAGAGGTATGCCTGTAGCAGGTATTACTCCTAAATTAGTACCGATATTAACAAAAATTTCTAAAAGTATTTTTAAGGCAATTCCTACTAAAATTATTGAGTACAGGGTATTACCAGATTTATCCAGCGATACAACAAGAATTCGAACTATTAATATCCCATATAGAGTAATTAAGAAAAGACAACCTACTAACCCAAACTCTTCTGCAAACGAAGCAAATATGAAATCTGTCTGATGTTCTGGTAAGAAATCTCTTTTACTCTGTGTTCCATTACCAAAACCTTTCCCAAATATCTGGCCAGAACCTATTGCTATTCTTGCTTGATTTACATTAAATCCAATATCTTTAGTACTAGTAGTTGGATTCAGAAATGCTTCAATTCTATCTTTCTGATATTCCTTTAAAACGTTTTTATATAGGAGTACTGAAGAAGAACCAATTAGAAATCCTATTGCTAAACTAACAACTACAACTAATTTCCAATTCTTTCTATAGTAGAAAGCGAATACAGAAATTATTATTCCTAAAATAGAAAGAAGTATATATACCCAATTATCAGTAAAACTAATTAAAAAAATAGAGGATGAAATTAGCCCAATGATTATTAGTGCAATACTGTTTCTTAGTTGATCACTTAATCCTGTAAAGGCTACAACAAACCAAATAATTAGGGTTAAAAAGGACATACTCCCTGCTGGTTCAAAATATATTAGTAGAAATATTGGTAAAACAAGAATGAAAGATATTAGTAGTAACACCCATTGATTATATTTGTTCTTTAAAGAAAATATACTTGCTGTTGTTAAGATAACAGTTATTTTAGCTATCTCAGATGGTTGAATCTGTATTCCCCCTATCACTAACCATCTTTGGACATTGTTAATAACTGGTCCGATTAAAAATACTAATGCTAATAACAGTAAGGTTAAAAAATATATTGGGATAACAACCTGGGGATATTTTAATAAAGAAAAATCTATTCTGGATGTAATAAAAAATACTATATATCCAATTAATAGGAAGAGAACCTGTTTTCTTATTATTTCTAAATCTCCAAACTGTCCATTACTCTCTATTGTTGTAGATAATAAGGTAAAAATTCCGATTATTGAAATAATAACTGTAGGTATAAAAATAAACAGGTCTAGTTTTAACCCCTTCTTTTCTTTTTTAATTAGATTCATAAACCTTTAATCTCAATTAACTTTTTCTTACTTTTGAAACCTTTTAATATTACTACAGAAGACTTCATAACATCAAAATGTAAAGAAAGAAAATCTATTAATTCAATATTAGCAGAATTTTGAAAAGGTTTACTCTTAAGATCTATATGGTAGATAACTCCCTCTTTGTTGATACTTCTTACTTTCGCTGAGGTTTTAACTGAAACTTCAATAATCACAATTTTATTTTTTCTTTCCAGCAAACATCTTTCTCATAAAAGCAGGCTTATCCAGTGGGTCATCAAAGTCATCATCAGAAATATTTTCTACTTTTCTAGTAGCTCCTTTGTAAACATCTTGTTGCTCATCTACCTCCAAATCTTTCTCTTGTTCTAGTAGGTCAAAAATCTTTTCTTCTTCTTTCTGTGGTTTTTCTTCTTCTTCAAATACGTTAATTGTATCTGATGCTGAACCTAGCCCAAAGATATCTGTATCATCTTCATCTCCTTTTTGTTGTTTAGTAAATACCTGTTTTTTCTCATCAAACCCTGTAGCTACAATTGTAATAACTAACTCCTCTCCCAAAGATGGATCTATCTGAGCACCGAACTTAATATTTGCAGAAGGGTCAACAGCCTCCTGAATTAATTCTGATACCATACTAATCTCAGGTAGTGTTAAATCTGCACCTACAATATTGTAAAGGACTCCAGTTGCTCCCTCTATAGACATATCCAGTAGAGGAGAGGAGGTTGCCTCTCTTGCCGCTAACTCTGCCCTCTTTTCTCCACTTGCCCTTCCTATTCCCATTAAAGCAGTACCTGCATTTTGCATAACCGACTTAGCGTCATTAAAATCAGCATTAATATATCCAGTCTGACTTATTAATGTAGAGATACTATTTACTCCTTCAGCTAAAACAGAATCAACCATTTTCATTGCTTCTATAAAGGAGATATTTGCATCTGCAATTTCTAGAAGTCTTTGATTTGGAACAACTATTAATGTGTCTACCTTATCTCTAAGAGTATTAATTCCTTCTTCAGCTATCTCTCTTCTTCTGTTTCCTTCGAAATCAAAGGGCCTTGTTACAACTGCAACAGTTAAAGCACCCATATTTTTTGCAACACCCGCTATAATGGGAGCAGCTCCAGTACCAGTTCCACCACCCATACCCGCAGTAATAAAGACCATATCTGCACCCTCTAGATGCTCTTGAATCTCGTCCAAACTCTCCTCGGCTGCTTGTGCCCCAAGTTCCTGATTACCACCTACTCCAAGACCTTTTGTAAGGTTCTCACCTAACTGGAGTGTTACAGGTGCTTTAGATAACTTAAGAGTTTGAGCATCTGTATTAAAAGCCATAAACTCAACTCCAGGGATATCGTAATCAGATAACATTGTGTTTATTGCATTACACCCTCCCCCACCGACTCCAATAACTTTAATCTTGGCAACGGGATCTACATTTGTTGTGACTAACATACTCTAAATTAACCTTACATTTTATATTCTAGGCAGTTTACGGAATTAATGATTTAAACCATTCTACTACTCTATGCTTAAAAGTGCTACTACCCTTTGTCTTTATTGTTTCAGATTCTCCATCTGAGTCTAGGGCATATTGAATTAAACCCTGAACACATGCAAAGGAAGGATCTGAGATTTCCTCTATCATTCCATTTAAACCGGAAGGATATCCTATTCTTGAAGCTACTCCAAATATCCCTTGTGTAAATTTAGAAAGATCTTTAAGTAAAGAAGAACCTCCAGAAAGTACTATTCCAGCAGGCATATTAATTTTAAATCCAGCCTTCTCAACATTTTCCCTTGCCATTTCAAAAATCTCTTCACATCTAGCTTCAACAATATTTTTCAACATCTCTTTAGAAACTTTCTTCCCTTCAATATCTAAAACTGATAGGTCAATCTCGTCACCTTTCTTTAACTTAGGTTCCTCTTGTTCAACTTTTCTGAGTAATGCAGGAGTAGAATCAGATGATGCTTTCTTAGCTTTCGTTTTATTTTCAATTAGATCATTCATATGAACTTTAATCTTCTCTGCCTCTTCCAAAGAAACTTGTAAACCAATAGCGATATCACTTGTAATATTAATACCACCTAAAGGAATAGTCCCACTATATATCACAGAGCCCTCCTCAAAGATAGAAATACTTGTTGTACCAGCACCGATATCTAAAAGGGTCACACCCAATTCCTTTTCTGTATCAGTTAGAACAGACAAAGAGGAAGCCCAACCAGTAAATACAACATCAAAAACATTTAAACCCAACTGCTCAACACATTTCTTAAGATTTTGCCAATATGAATTGGGAGCAGTAATAATATGAGTTTCTACCTCAAGCCTTGTTCCAGACATACCTATTGGATATCTAATACCACCCTGATTATCAACAACAAACTCTCTAGGAATGATATGTATTGGATTTAAATTATCAGGTAAAGAAAGAGTTCTAGCATTTTCAATAGCACGATATGTATCATCAACTGTGATTTCTGAAC
This sequence comes from Candidatus Dojkabacteria bacterium UBA5749, assembly GCA_002419125.1. GTDB lineage: Bacteria > Patescibacteriota > Dojkabacteria > SC72 > SC72 > UBA2259. Next base: position 14,244 of record DIFL01000032.1, read on the forward strand.
TAGCAACAGCTACAACCCCTTTGTTATTTAAACTTGTTACTAATTCACCATTTATAGATACAAACACATCCGAAACTGTAACACCAGCCATACGCTCAGCTGCCATAACACTTTCGGAGATAGCATTAGTAGCATCATCAATATTTACCACTACACCCTTTTTAATACCTTTGCTTGGATATGAACATACTCCTATTACAGAGGGCGTTTGATTATCTTCAACAGAAGAGATTACTGTTGTAATCTTAGATGAGCCCACATCTATTGCTGTTATTGTATTACGTGCCATATATTTAAGAGCAGTCAATTTTACTTAAATTAATATCTTGTTGTATATAATATAGTCAAAAAGAACACAATAAGCAAGAACCAATTTCAATTTTCACAAAGTATTAATACAATGTCAACAAATTAACTACTTAATATTCATAACCGGTCTCTCAAATCTCAGGTCTAGCGTAGTATATTGTATCATATCTTTGTTGATTTTAGTTCCAACTAAATACATCCTTGCTAACTGAACATCTAATTGATTAGAAAGATCAAAAGTAAATGTGTGTCCCTGTGTATCTTTAAAAATAGCTATTCCTTCCTCAATACTTAAATTAGAAATTTGGTAGTTAAACTCTGAAAGTAATTTCTCTACTTTATATATCTCCTCAAAAAAGATTAATTTGTCATTACTCTCAAGAACACTGTCTGAATTAATATATACCATATTAGTAGTTTCAATTTCCTCTTTACACTCTTGTTCACAATCTTTACAGATTTCTTTGATTAAACTCCCCGTATTTGCAAAAAGTAAACAGCTATTAGAGGAGTAGCCAATATAGAAGGGAAGAAATTCTTCAATTGAGATACTTAAGGTACTCGGTAGTATTTTTTTTACAGTAACATCTTTAATATACCCATTACTGAGATATAAAGTGTCAACAACCTCAATTGGTCTAAGAAGAAAAATGTTTTTCCCTTTAAACTCTGAGAGATACAAATCTAAATCCTCTTTACTCACATTTTCTAATTTGCTATCCCCGTATTGAAAGTTTCTAATATTCCAGATACCTAGTACGAAAGAGAGAAAAACAATGAATAGAAATATTAAAAAAGGTGTAAATCTTCTTAGAGATACAACTAACGGAACCCTTTTTACCCTATTTATAACTACATGCTTTTTTCTAGATATTTCTTGCATATACAAAGTGTATAGCATTGGAGACATTTTTGAAAGACATTTTTAAGTTAAGAAATTTTCTGATAACATTCTAATTAGTAATGATTGACCTTTTAATTACAAAAATCTTTGAAATACTTGTAAAGTACGGCAATTGGGGAGTCTTTATATCCGCAATTGGGATATTTCCAACTGAGATTGTTATGGCAATACTTGCTGCAAGTAAAGAATACTCTCTCTGGTCAATTGCTTTTGCTTCTGCTGCTGGCGAGTTGATTGGTGCTCTACCAACATATTTAATAGGAAAGATTTTCTCTGGTAAAAATATCAATAAATGGCTAAATGGAAGGGGAAAGTTTTTAGGTATTAACGAGCAGAGGTTTGAAAAGAGTACAGAACAAATTGTTAAACACGGACACATGTATATATTTCTTTCAAGATTTGTTCCCTATCTAAGAGTTGCTTCCGCAGTAGCTACTGGTTTTCTAGAGATTAATGTATTCTATTTTTCAACAAGTGTATTTTTAGGTTCATATGTATACTCACTGTTAATAGCATATATGGGGTTGAAGGTCGGAGGAGATTTAGAGAGTATTAAAAGGTATATAAATCTTTTTAACAAATGGATTTTAGCAATAATAATTCTTTACATTGCTCTAAAGGCATTTGTTAAGTATAGAAAAGAGATATTAAAATATCTTAAAAAGATTTGGAAATATTTTCATAAATAGGAAAGCGAGAGACGGGGTTCGAACCCGCGACCTACACATTGGCAATGTGTCGTTCTAGCCAACTGAACTACTCTCGCCTGTGCCGAGACCCAGATTCGGACTGGGGACCCTCTGTTCTTCAGACAGATGCTCTACCAACTGAGCTATCTCGGCATAATATGTAAAAAATGATACCAGATATCCTATTTGTATTCAATATATT
>DIFL01000017.1:0-1079 GCA_002419125.1 Candidatus Dojkabacteria bacterium UBA5749
ATTGGTTGTATGAATTCAAGGGGGCCACCGTTTGTATTTTACCACCCATTATTCCAAACAGATCCTCCACTTGATAGATAGTCCCAAGCAGTCAGGACATGAAGGGAATTCCCTCCACCACTATAAGGATTCTGTATAGTTGTATTTTCAATTGTGGTTGTTTGGGCATTTTCGAAATACAAAGGAACACCAATTCCATTACCACTACAATATATTTCTCCATCCTCTTTGGTGGAATTCTCTTCTGCTACCCCTCTAAGTGTAACACATACTAATACGGCTTGGTTTCCTCCATCCCCTCCAACGCCATAGAAATAACTAGCATTGGAGCCTCCATTAAAGGAAGCGTGGTCAATGTATGGAACCAACTCACCTGGAGTATCTTCGTTTCCAACTAATTCTGCTATTGTACATCCACCTTCGCAAATATCTTCAGAATCTTCTGAAGGGTATTCTCTGAAGTCCGTGTAATATGCTTGGAGAGAGGTATATATTTGGTCTGCAGCATTTCTATGTGCTACATCATTTGCCCTATTTATAGCAAATCTTCCAGCAGTAACACCTACAACCATAAGGATTATTATAATACCCATTACGATAAGCATTTCAACCAAAGTAAAAGCCGAGTATTTAATTCTCATAATTGGTTATATATAACTTTAAACAATTAAATAGTACATAAATTAAAACATTTTTGCAAATAAAAAAAAGGCAGTCATAAGACTGCCTTCCTCATAATGTTTTTACTTAATCTCAATCTGCTTTGTCTCTGACTCTTTTGCTTTAGGAAGAGTAACAGTTAATACACCATCCTCAAATTTGGCATCCACAGTATTTGGATTGACCAGAGAGGGGAGATTAAAGCTTTGAGAGTAGGAACTTGATTGAAAAGTCTTAAGGAAGTATTTCTTTTCCTTTTCCTCTTTCTCTTCTTTGCTTGAACCCTCAATACTTAATGTGTCTCCTGTTACGGATATTTTAATATCTTCTTTCTTTATTCCTGGCATAGCCATTTTTACAAATATCTTGTTTTCTTCTTCCCAGATGTTGGCAGAGAGATTATCAAATTCTCTCATATA
>DIFL01000017.1:1115-2927 GCA_002419125.1 Candidatus Dojkabacteria bacterium UBA5749
TCCTGTGGTTTTTGATTTATTTTAACTATTTTCATAATTTTTAAATATTAAAATTTAAATATGTATGATTAGCAAATGATACAACCGAGTGCTAATTGTTGTCAAGAGGTAGAGGTTGATTTTTTTAAAATTAAAAAATATACTTAAGTATGAAATATTCCAAAAGAATCCAAAACAGAGTAAGTAGAATAGAGGGACAGGTCGGAGGGGTAAAGAGAATGATTGTAACTAATGCAGAAGAATACAAAGTGATGACTCAACTTCAAGCAGTAATATCTTCTTTAGAGAGTTTGAAGTTAGAACTACTTAAAAAACAGATGCAAGAGAGTATGATAGAGGATATTAAGAAATCATTAGGTCTATCAGAGTAAAAATCTGATATACTCTTTAAAGAAACTGCCTTGTTAATATTAGTATGTATAAACATGAAGATTAAAAATCTAGGATGGTCATCATTTTTGTTAAGTACTGGGGACATATCAATTCTTACAGATCCAGTTGCACTTGGGGAGAGTGGTTTAAGCTTCAACAAGAGTAAGGCTGATGTAGTTCTTTTTACAGGGAAAGATTTAAGGGGAAAGGAAGATATATTAAAAGAGAAGAATATATTAAAAAAGGTAGAACCAGATCATAGGGAGAAAGTAATAGAGATTTCTTCACCTGGTGAGTATGAAATAGGTGGAATGATGATTAGAAGAGCCGTTGATTCTCCTTTCTATACAATTGATGAAGCTGTACTTCGGGTTGTATATATGGGATTAATTGAGAATTCACTAGATGTGTCTCAGACAAAAGATTTGGGAGATGTAGATGTTTTAATTCTTCCAATAGGGAACGGGGATTTGTTCATAGATTATGAAAAGATAGAAAAGATTCTAAACTATATTGATCCTACAATATTACTTCCCTGTGCTTATAAACAGGAAGGGCTTAAAATGGGAAAAGAGTTAAAGAGTAAAGAGGAATTTATTAAATATTTCGGTTTTACAAATGTTAAGGAAGATACCTACTTAAATGTTACTCCTTCTCCAGAACAAGAGAACAAAAATATTGAAGTAATTTTTCTTAAATAATGAATATGGATAGAGTTCCACCTCAAAATATTGAAGCAGAGAAATCAGTACTAGGTTCCATACTGCTAGATAAAGATGCTTTAATAGAGGTTTCTGGATGGTTACTTCCCATTCATTTCTACGATGATAGACACAGTGCAATATATCAAAATATATTAGAACTTTTTGAGAGTGGTTTACCTATAGATTTAGTTACCGTGTCTGACAAATTAAAGAAGAAAAGACTTTTAAGTAAGTTAGGAGGTAGAGCATATCTTACTGAATTAGCTTCTTTTGTACCTACTTCAGCTCATGCTACTGAGTATGCAAATATTGTAAAAGAAACTGCAACTAGAAGGGGGTTGATATCTTCTTCTTCTGAGATTACACAGTTAGCTTTTGATGAAACTATGTCTATTTCAGAGGTTGTTGATAGATCTGAGACTTTACTTTTTGATGTAGCACAGGCTGGGATTAAGAGTAACTTTGTTCATATTAAAGATTTGCTTAAAGATGCGTATGAGAGGGCTGCTCATGCGAAAGAGAGTGATGACTATGCTGGTATCTCTACTGGTTTTAAAGAGTTAGATATCTTACTTGGTGGTTTTCAGAAATCAGATTTGGTTGTTCTAGCAGCTAGGCCTTCTGTTGGTAAAACATCTTTAGCACTAGATATGATGAGACATGCAGCATTGATGGAAAAGAAAAATGTAGCATTCTTTTCATTAGAAATGTCCAATATGCAGATTATGGATAGACT
>DIFL01000017.1:2950-5442 GCA_002419125.1 Candidatus Dojkabacteria bacterium UBA5749
AAGGTCATTAAACTTGCAAATACAATGGGTGAGTTAGCAGATGCAAATATATATGTAGATGATATGGCTGGACAACATATTAACCAGATTAGGACAAAGGCTAGAAGGTTAGCGCTGGAGCAGGGTGTAGACATTATCTTTGTTGACTACCTTCAACTTATGCATGGTAACAGTAAAGAGAGTAGAACATTAGAGGTTGGAGAGGTGTCTCAAGGGTTAAAGAACTTAGCAAAAGAGTTAAATGTTCCAGTTGTTGCACTTTCTCAGTTATCTCGTGCTATTGAACAAAGACAGAGTAGGAGACCTCAATTATCAGATTTGAGGGAATCTGGTTCTATTGAACAGGATGCAGATGTTGTAATCTTTTTGGATAGGGAAGAAACTTGGAACCCTGATACCGAAAAGAAGGGTAGTGCAGAGGTATTTGTAGCAAAACATAGGAATGGTCCTACAGGTATTTTAGAATTAGCCTTTGTGAAAGAGATAGCCAGTTTCAGAAATTTGTATAAAGAGAAGAATTAGTATATACAATATATCTTTTCTTGAGATATAATACACCACATATGGTCGAGTGGTGGAACTGGCAGACACGTGGGACTCAAAATCCCATGCTAGCAATAGTATGAGGGTTCGACTCCCTCCTCGACCATTTAATAATATTTGGGATAAAATAACATGGGATTAGAAAAGATAATACTTAGTTTTTTTGATTTTGTTGGAGGAATAGATTTTAATATGTTTGGCTTCATATTAGGTTTTTTGCTAGTAGTATTTTGGCTATTTATAGTAGGTTGGGTATGGGTAGATTCTGGAGAGAGAACTTCTAAAAAGGGTTTGAGGGTAGGGTATGTTGTACTTGCCTCATTACTATTTATTCCTGGATTAATTATATATCTAGTTATTAGACCTAGTGAGACAATAGAGGAGATATATTGGGCAGACTTAGAAAGAAGATACCTTAAATATGAAACTGCGGATCTAGGTGATTGTCCTAAGTGTGGTTCTCAACTGTTTCCTGGATATGTTCACTGTACTAATTGTGGATATACAATAAAGATTAGATGTCCTAAGTGTAATTTGTTAGTTAATAAAGAGCATAAATATTGTGAGTTCTGTGGGTATCAGTTAAGAGAAAGAGCTGCCCTAGAGAAAGAGAAGTATCCAGATGTTAAGGTAATGGAAAAACAAATTACTGCTACTAAAGAACATGCTGTCGAGACTGTAGAATCTAAAAGAACTAGATACAAGACAGGACACAGTTTTGTAGTAAAACTAGGTAATGCTTTAATTACACCGATATTAACAATTAGAAAGAAGATGCAATTACAGAGAGAAGAGTTATTAAATACATATAACAGTAAAAAAGAGATTGAGGTTGTAAAGCAACCAATTGTTAATCAACAGGCAAATGTTAGTAAGAAAGAATATCCAAAGCAGAATCAAAAGAAAAAGAATAAAAAGAAGAAGAAAAGAAGATAGGTTTTAAAGTGTTAACTATGTAATGTGAAAGAATGGATATATATTATAAAAGACTATATTAAAGCTGTTCACCCATTGGTAGTGTTTCTAATTTTGTTCTTAATTGGGCTTTTTGTATTTTGGAGGGGTTGTGCAGAGTCAAGGAAGAATAGGTCTTCAGTGTTTGATATCTTCATTATTTCTAGTAGTTTAAGTTTACTTCTAAGTAGGGCAGTATATATTGCATTAGAATGGAAAATGTTTTCTTCATATATTTGGTATTGGTTACCTTATGAAAAGTATGGAGACAAGGTTTATTTGTTCAGGTTACTTCCTTGGAGATTTTTTAGTATATGGGATGGGGGTTTAGTTATTCTTGCTGTATTTGTTTCTCTTCTATTACTTCTAACTCTTTTTTCTCTTGTTGTTAAGAAATGGAGATGGAAACATATGTTCTTTCCAATATATTTCTCTTCTACTACAATGTTAGGATTGTCATACATATATACAGGTATAACCTCAGGATTTAATGCATGGATATATAGAGGGATTATACTAATAGCCATATTAGGTTTTTTCTTTTTAATATTTAAATTCATATACAAAATAGTAAAAAACCCATTATACGAGAAATATATATTAGGTTATGTGGGTACTTTGATTGTTTTACTATCTTCATCATATATCCTCTTTCTATACCTTTCAGATGATCTCTCCATATTAGAGGATATTCTAGTAGCAATATTTATGATTTGGTCACTTGTTATGTCATATTTCTTCATTTCGGATCTGAGAAGGGCCAAGGTAAGTATAAAAAATGTGTCTACGGTTAGGTCAGTTAAGTTAGGATAGTATGATACTTTTAATTGTTTCATTTTTTCTTTCAATATTTAATATATATATTTCTAAGTATCTTTTTGAATTAGATAGGTGTGTAATTAATAGGGGGATTGCTTTTGGAGTTTCAATGGAATTAACAGTTTCCATTTCAATTATTCTTTTACTAGTATTAATCATTCTTGGATATATTAATA
>DIFL01000017.1:5457-14061 GCA_002419125.1 Candidatus Dojkabacteria bacterium UBA5749
CTAATTGTTAGATTACTTTTAGGGGGTATATGTGACTATATTAATGTTCTTTGCATTAGTATGAATATCAGTGATATTTTCATTGTTGTGTTCGCTATTCTAGGTGGACTAGAGGTGTTGCTTACTAAAGATAGGGTATAGAATAGTTGTTAAAATATTAGTAAAATATATGTAATATGAATATTAACGAGTATTTGAATAAGTACATAGATAGAATTGCATCATTGTATAAGGGTGAAGATGCTACTGAATATACATATAGGACAGATTTCCAAGAGCTACTACAGCATGTATTTGAAGATATTAAAGTAGAAGAAATTAAACAAGAGAGTAAAACGGGGGATGATAACAAACCCGATTTCATTATTGCTCAAAATAAGGTTCCACTTCTTTATATTGAAACAAAAGATGTTGGAGTTTCTTTAGACAAGATAGAGAATTCTGAACAAATGAGTAGATACTATGGATATGCCAATCTTGTATTAACCGACTATTTAGAGTTTAGATTTTACAGAAATGGTTTGCCGTATGGAGAGCATATTAGTATTGGAACGTATGACAAAAAGAGTAGGGTAGTATCTCCTATCCCTGGAAATTTTGAACACCTTTGTAGAAAATTAGTTGAGTTTCCGCAATCGTACAAAGAGCCCATTACTTCTGGTAAGCATTTGGCTAAGATAATGGGTGGTAAGGCACAAAGAATTAGAGATAATCTAAAGACTTTTCTTTCAGTAGAATCAGAAAAGAATAATGAGATTGTTAAGGTCTTTGAGTCTTTTAAACAGTTGCTTGTACATGATTTAGATAGGGATTCTTTTGCAGATATGTATGCTCAGACATTAGTATATGGTTTGTTTGTAGCTAGATACTATGATGATTCTCCAGACACATTTACTAGACAAGAGGCAAGGGATTTAATACCTAAATCAAATCCCTTTTTAGGAAGCTTTTTTGATCATATTGTTGGTCCTAAGTTTGATGATAGGTTAGAGCATATTGTAGATGAATTATGTATGGTATTTTCTCATTCTAATGTTAAAGAGTTAATGGGAGAGTATTTTAAACAGGGCCAAGGGAAGGATCCAGTAATACATTTCTATGAGGATTTTTTAAATGAGTATGATTCTGCATTAAGGAAGAGGATGGGTGCTTACTATACTCCTCAGCCTGTTGTGAATTTCATTGTTAGGTCTGTTGATTACATTCTAAAAAAAGATTTCAAATTACAAAGGGGTTTAGTAGATAGTTCTAAATATGAGGATGGTACACATAGGGTACAGATTTTAGATCCAGCTGTTGGTACTGGTACCTTTATTAGTACGGTTCTTAACTTTATATATAGTAGTATAAAGAATAGTAATCAACCGGGTATTTGGAAGAAGTATGTTCATAATGATTTACTTCCTAGGATTCATGGTTTTGAGCTTATGATGGCTCCTTATACTATTGCTCATTTAAAGACTAGTATTGCTTTTGAGAAGACTGGTTTTAAATATTTTAATAACAGATTAGGTATATATTTAACTAATTCTTTAGAGCAATCTCCTATTCAGAGTGAGATGTTTAATGCTTTTGGTTTAGCAGAGAGTATTGCAGAGGAGTCTAAACAAGCCTCTATTATTAAAACTAAGACACCTATTATGGTTGTAGTAGGGAATCCTCCGTATAGTGGTGTTTCTTCGAATGAAACAGATTCTGCAAATGCTCTTGTAGTTAAGTATAAGGTCGAGCCAGGAGGTAAAGAGAAGCTTCATGAGAGAAAACATTGGTTAAATGATGATTATGTTAAATTTATTGCTTTAGCAGAAGACTATATTGAAAGAAATGGTACAGGAATAGTTGGGTATATTACTAATCATAGCTATTTGGATAATCCTACTTTTAGGGGTATGAGATGGCATTTGTTAAAGACTTTTGATGAGATATATGTAATAGATTTACATGGTAATACTAAAAAGAAAGAGGTTTGTCCTGATGGTAGTAAGGATGAGAATATATTTGATATACAACAGGGTGTAGCTATATTCTTAGGTATTAAAACAAACAAAAAGAAAGAAGGGGAATTAGGGAAGGTATTTAGATATGATATGTGGGGTAGTAGGGAGAAGAAGTTTGAGGAATTAGATAAATTAAAGTTTTCCGCTATTCAGTTTAAAGATGTTAATTATAATCTTCCCCATCTCTTCTTCGAGAATAAAAATTATAGTGGTTATACAGATTATTTGAAAGGATTTAATTTGCAAGACCTCTTTCAATTTAACAGTATGGGGATAACTACAGCAAAGGATAATTTCGCTGTGAGTTTTACTGCGAAAGAAATCGAACAGAGAGTAACTGAGTTTTACGACTTGACTATCGCAGAACGGCAATTAATACAAAAATATTTTCTCAACGATAATGTACTTTGGAAATTGGCAGATTCAAGAAGGAGTGGTGAGTCTTTTAAAAATGAAAATATTTGTAAATATGCATATAGAATATTTGATAATAGGTATACGTATTACAATCACGATATTATCTTTAATCCTAGAGAAGCAGTGATGAAGCACGTATTTAGAAAAACAAATTTAGTTCTTAATAGCACAAAAAGGGACAGAAGTGACCATTTTTGTTTTTTTGTTTCAAACCATATTACGGATAAGGCAATTTGCTCACCTCTAGATAACAGTTATGCTTTTCCCCTCTACCTTTACTCTTCTGATGGAACTAAAAACCCAAACCTAAATACTGAAATAGTATCTAAGATAGAAGATATTGTTGGTAAAACAACCCCTGAAGACATCTTTGAATATATATATGGAGTATTACATAATCCTAAATATAGGGAAAAATATAAAGAATTTCTTAAAATAGATTTCCCTAGAGTACCATATCCTAAGAATAGAGATATCTTTAAAAAATATATTAAATATGGAAAACAATTAAAAGAATTACACCTATTAGAATCAGAAAAAGTAAACAAATATATTACTACATATCCAATAAGTGGAAGTGATAGAGTAGACAAAGTAGAGTACAAAGATGGGAATGTATATATTAATAAAGAACAATACTTTGGGAATGTTCCAGAAATATCATGGAATTTATATATAGGAGGATATCAACCAGCTCAAAAATGGTTAAAGGATAGGAAAGGGAGGGAATTAAATAGCGATGATATACAACACTATCAAAAAATTATAGTAGTATTAAAAGAAACAGATAGGATAATGAAAGAAATCCAAGACATAGAGTAAATACTTTTTACTCACAAATATTTGTATCAATGTAAAATATACATATGGGAATCCATATCCAAAATGAAAATATAGGGGAGAGATTAGACATATTTGTATTTAATACTCTTAAAGATAAATCCATTTCTAGAAACATAGTGCAAAAATATCTAAAACAAGGATGTTTAGTTAATGGAAAAGAGAGTAAAAGGGGATACAAGTTAAAAGAAGGAGATATTGTAAGTATAGATGAGAAATATTGGGATAACTTAACTAACACCCTAGATTTAAGTGATGAGATTAAACCTCAAAAAGGGAATCTTGATATTAGGTATGAAGATAACAATTGTATTGTACTGTATAAACCTAAGGGATTAGTCGTTCACCCTGGAGTTGGAAATACCCAAAATACACTCTCTAACTATCTTCGTTACTACCTTGAAAGTAAAAACGAATATGATGTGTTAATGGATAGGGCTGGTATTGTTCATAGGATTGATAAGGGAGTATCTGGTTTAATGGTAGTAGCTAAAAACAAAAGAATGCAAGAATATTTAAAATCTCAATTTAAAAAAAGAGAAGTAATTAAAATATATCATGCATATTTAGAAGAGAGTACAAATATACAACAGTTTAAAGAGTATAAAAAATATATACAGCAAATGGATACAAAATTACAACCATGGAGTACATGGCAAAGAGTAGAGGGATATATAGGGAGAGACAAATTAAATAGAAAGATGATGGATTTTAGAAGTTATGAATTTACTGGTTCTAGAAAAGCAATAAGCTATTTTCTTTTTTCAGAAAATGAAGTATTAGTTAAAATAGAAACAGGAAGAATGCATCAAATAAGGGTCACTCTTAAGCATATGGGATATCATATTAAGGGAGACAAAGTATATGGGAAAGGGAAGGGTGAGGAGATAATGTTAGAATCTGTATTGCTAAGTTTTAAAGATATGTCCGGGAAACAATTAACTTTTACAACATAAATATGTCAACTGGGAGAGAGAGATACAAAAGAAGTCAAAAAAAAGAAAGAAAGAAAATTAATATTGGGGGATGGAAATTAATAGCCATTGTAGTTTCTCTCGCTGTTATTGTATATTTGGCATATGCATATATAGGGTTTAGTAAAATTAAAAGTATTAATCCCTTGCAAGAGAGTAATTCAGATTACTATCTTCTTTCCTCTCAAAAAGATGAATTAGAAAAAACCTTAATTGTATTTGAGGAAAATTACAATGAGAAAGAGAGGATATTTGCTGCATATCTATACTCTCAAAACAAAGAGAAGGAGGTTTCTGTATTAACCTATGTACCTGGGTGGGTAGAGTTTGCACAAGTTAAAGAAGATTTTGGTAGTAGTATTCCAATTGCTACCTTTAAATATGCTGGAGATCAATTACAACAAGGAAGAGGGCTTGAATATGCAATATGGCAGTTTGAGCAATTACTAGGAGGGAATATTGATGAATATATATGGATTACTGCTAGTGCAACTGAGATCTTTAGTGAGAAACTGGGTTCTTCTTCTGGAGAAGGGGTATATGCTCAATACTATGATAATGGTTTTGATGTTAATCAAGATGCGTTCTTTTTAAACAGTTTTGTGTCTAAGTTAGGATGGCTAAATTTGTTAATATCATCCGAGAAATTTAAAGATTCTAATACCGATATTTACTCCTCTTTACCAACACTTCTTGGCACCATTCTTAAACTTAAGCAGATTCATAGGGCTACACTATCAATGAGACCTCATATAATTGATTTGGGAAATAACAAATTTCTTACTGCTCAAGAATCTAAGGTGGGAGTTGGTATAAGTAGCTATATTAATACAGTGGAATATGATAATACATGGAGGACTTTTTCTGAAAGAATGATTGATAGGGAACTGGAAAGAGAGAGGGTAAGAGTCGAGATTTACAATGGTAGTGGTATGTCAGGCTATGCCAGTCAATATGCTAGAAGAATTAGAAACAGTGGGTGTGAAGTTGTTAGGTTTGATAATGCACCTACAATTCAAGATAAAACCGAGTTCTATGTTCCTAAACCCAAAGAGTTTGATTACTCCCTTAAAGTAATTTTTGAGCTATTCCCTGGTAGTTATGAAATAATTGAGGGCAGACCACCCTTTATGACTACAGGAGATGTAGTGATAATACTTGGAAAAGATATCCCAACGGTATATTCTTTTTAATCTCTTCTCAATATGTTGATTGTGGGGTAGAATAAATATATATGGATATCATAATCGCAATTATTCTAATTTTTCTTTTTGTAATGCTTTGTTTAGCAATCATTTTCCTTTTTAAAAGAACACGTCGAAATGAAGTAGAGGTCTACGACGAAGTTAGGAATCCTTTAGTAATGCAGATATTAGTTCCAAGGGAAAACGATAAGACTCCATTGGCTGCAGAGCAGATGTTTGCCTCTATACATGGTATTTTGGGTGATAATAGTAGGTCGCTGGATTTAGTTAGTTTTGAGATAGCATCTAGTGGGAATGATGGTATCAAATTCTATGCAGTAATTCCTAAACATCTTGCAAAATTTGTAGAAGGTCAGATATATGCTCAATATCCTAATGCAGATATTAGATATGTTCCTGACTATATTGAAAAGAAAGATACTGATTCTCAACTTTTTGTTACAACTGGTGAAATTGAATTAGAGAAAGATTTTATCTTCCCAATTAAAACATTTAGAAATTTTGAGGTTGACCCTCTTGCTGCAATTACTGGAGCAGTATCTGATTTAAAGTTAGGACAGAGTGCTTGGATACAAATATTAGTAAGACCAGTAGCTAATTTCTGGCAAAGCAATTCAAAGAAATATATTACTGATATTAAAGAGGGAAGAGATCCTTACGGTAAAGGTTTCTGGTTTCATCTTTCAAATCTTTTTAAGGGGGTCGGAGATAGTCTCTCAACTGTTGATGGGCAGGCTCAAAGAAAAGAGGTTGTTAAATTACAGCCGGGACAAGATGAGGAGTTAAGTGAGATAGAGTTAAAGATGTTGAAATTGGGTTTTGAGTTTAAGGTTAGGGTTATTACTAAAGCAAGTACTGTAATAGAGTCTGAACAGATACTAAGAGATATAGTTGCTAGTTTTAAACAGTTTACTACAACTCATTTAAATACCTTTATACATTCTAAACCAAACAAAACAGGTAAAGAGATATATCTTGATTACAAAGGAAGGTATCTTCCTTCGGACACTGTTGACATAATAAATATTGAAGAGCTTGCATCTTTGTATCATATGCCCAATATTTCTGTAGAGACTCCCAATATTGCTTGGAGTAGGTCTAAAAAGATAGAACCCCCTATGAATTTACCAAAAAATGGCGAAGATGGTGTTACTGTATTTGCAGAAACAGAGTATAGGGGAAGTAGGCAGGAGTTTGGAATTAAGAGAGAGGACAGAAGAAAGCACTTCTATATATTAGGTAAGACGGGTGTAGGTAAGTCTACAGTATTTAAGAATATGTTTGTTTCGGACATACTAAGAGGTGATGGTGCATGTATGATTGATCCTCATGGGGAGTTAGTAGAAGAACTTTTAGACTTTATACCCCCAGAGAGAGTAAATGATGTCATATATTTTAATCCAACAGATACTTCATACCCTATTGGTTTTAACTTACTAGAATTAAAAGATAAGTCACAAAGAGATTTAATCGCCGATGGAGTAGTAGAGGTATTTAAGAAACAGTTTGGGGATTCGTGGGGTCCAAGATTGCAATACATTCTTACAAATGCAGTTGCTACTGCCCTTGAAGCTCAGGGTACAACTTTACTTTCAGTAACTAGGTTGTTAATGGATAAAAACTATCGTAAGTTTATCCTTAAACAGGTAAATGATCCAATACTTGTTAAGTTCTGGGAAGAGGAATATGCACAGATGGCTCAAAATCCTAGATTATTGGCTGAGTCAGTATCTCCAATACAAAACAAGGTAGGAAGATTTATATCTTCTGCAGTAACAAGAAATATAATTGGTCAGGTTAAATCCACAATTGATTTAAGAGATATAATGGATAGTAAAAAGATACTTCTAATTAATCTAGCACAGGGAAAATTGGGAGAGGAAACAGCTTCCTTACTTGGTGGTATGATTATTACCCGTTTACAATCAACAGCACTTGAAAGAGTTGATATGCCTGCTGACCAGAGAAATGATTTCTACCTTTTTGTAGATGAGTTTCAAAACTTTGCAACAGACTCCTTTGCTAAGATACTTTCTGAAGCAAGGAAATTCAAATTAGATTTATGTATGACTAACCAATATATTGATCAACTTCCTTTAACAGTTAGACAAGCTATTTTTGGTAATGTAGGAACTTTAGGCTCATTTGTAGTCAGTCAATCTGATGCGTCTATACTTGAAAAGGAGTTTGCACCTACTGTTACAAGTGAGGATTTAGTTTCTCTGGATGCCCATTCTATGTATTTAAAGTTGTGTATTGATGGAATGACTTCTACTACCTTTAGTGCAAAGTCTTTACCTCCTAGGTTTGAACCTTTTGGGCTTAAAGAGAAAGTCATATCTCTTTCCAGAGAGAAATATGGTACATCTAAGGAAATAATTGAGGACAAGATACTTAGATGGAGTAATCAAACTTACAGTGAAAGTGGTAACCGTTCTGTTAAGGCTAAAGAGTAGTCTTTTTTCTGTGCTTTTAAAGTGGTAGAATACATTGTATTTAATGTATTTCTGTAATAAATATGTCAGGACACTCTAAATGGTCAACAATAAAGCATAAGAAGGCGATTAATGATGCAAAGAAGGGAAAGATTTTTTCTAAACTCTCTACACAGATAACTCATGCTGCAAGACAGGGTGGGGGAGATGCTAACATGAATCCTAATTTAAGGTTGTATATTGATAAAGCTAAAAGTGTAGGGTTTCCTATAGATAGAATAGAAAAAGCCGTATCTAAAGGAACAGGAGAGGGTAGTGATGGTGTCACATATGAAGAGATTACATATGAGGGCTTTGGTCCAAATGGAATACAGATTCTAGTTGATACTTTAACTGATAACAAAAATAGAACAGTAGCGGACTTAAGACAACTTTTTGATGAAATAGGGGGGAGGATGGGGGAGACTGGTTCTGTTTCTTGGAATTTTAATGTAAGGGGTCTAATTACTGTTAAATGTGGTCATATGAAAAAATCCGAGAAATATGGAGGTGAGGATGAATATATAAAAGAGAATAGGGAAGAGGTTATGATTAAGCTTATGGACATCCCTGGTATTGAAGATATAAAAGAAATTGATATTGAGGGTGTAGAAGGATTAGATGTGTATACAACCTTTTCAGATTTTTCTAGTGTAAGAAACCAAATACAGGAAATGGGCTATGTTATCGATGATGC
>DIFL01000017.1:14101-22328 GCA_002419125.1 Candidatus Dojkabacteria bacterium UBA5749
TTAGAAAGAATAGAGGAGCATGATGATGTGCAGAGTGTATGGAGTGACTTAGTATATTAACAGATATTTCGGTATAATATACATTATGCGAATATTAGGAATAGATCCTGGAATTGCAATTACTGGATGGTCTGTAATTGATTTTGATAAAGATGGGAAACCAACTCCTATTGACTATGGTGCTATTACTACCCAAAAGGGAAATACAGTAGGAAACAGATTAAAAGAGATTTACGAAGATCTCAATAAGATAATTAAAGAGTTTAAACCTGAGTATTGTGGTATTGAGACATTACTTTTTTACAATAACGCAAAGACTGCAATAGTTGTAGGAGAGGCTAGGGGAGTAGTACTTTTGGTATTAGAACAAGCAAATATTCCCGTTTCTGAGTTTACTCCATTACAGGTAAAGAGTAGTATATCAGGATATGGGAAAGCAACTAAAAAACAGGTAGAAGAGAATGTAAAATTGCTGTTAAATCTTGAGAGTATTCCTAAACCCGATGATGTGTCTGATGCCTTAGCTATATCAGTTGCTTGCTATGATAGATTAAAAATGGATAACTTTTTAAACTAATATTTAAATATGATTTCATATATTTCTGGTATAGTATTAAAGAATTATATAGGAAAAAACGGATATACTGACGTTTTAACAAATGCAGGTATTGGATATAGGGTGTTTGTTACATCTCAATTTAACTATGCAAATATTAACTCTGAGATATCAGTATATACAAGTTTTCAAGTAAGAGAGGATAGCCAAACTCTCTATGGTTTTAATACACAACCAGAGAGAGACTTTTTTGAAGAGCTTTTAACTGTCTCAGGTATAGGTCCGAAATCTGCTATTTCTATTCTTTCTACTTACAGTATAGAGAGAATTAAAGAAATGGTTGCCCAGGGAGATTCTAAATTATTAAGCAAAGCTCCTGGATTAGGTATTAAGGGTGCTCAAAAGGTCATACTTGAACTCCGGGGTAAGATAGATTTTGACTTTGAAGATAAATTAGATTTGGAGAGTGAAAAATTAAAAGAGTTAAAAGAAGCTTTAAAGACATTGGGTTTTAAAGGGAGCGAACTTGAGTCTTCTATTAAAAAAGCTGGAGAAATGCTTAAGAAAGAAGATATGGATATTGAGATACTAATTAAGAAAGTCTTACAACAGTAAAATGATTAAATCTAGTAAAAAAACAGAAGAGAAAGATCAGTTAAAGAGAAGCAAGATAGTTGTTGGTGCGAAGGAGGTAGTTGAGGCAGAACAAACTATAAGGCCTTCAAAAATTGATGAGATGATTGGTAGAAAACAGGAAAAGAGGGCTATTAAAATGATGATTGGTTCTGCAAAGAAAAGAGGTGAAGTGCTTGATCATATATTATTCTATGGTCCTCCAGGATTGGGTAAGACAACCTTTGCCCTTGCTATTGCCAATGAGGTTGGTTCCTCCATTAGGGTTACCTCAGGGCCTGCTATAGAAAGACAGGGAGATTTGGCAGCTATACTTACTAACCTTAAAGCAAATGATATCCTCTTTATTGATGAAATCCATCGTTTATCTAGAGTAGTAGAGGAGATTTTGTATCCTGCCATGGAGGATAGGGCACTAGATATTGTAATGGGAAAGGGACCTTCTGCAAAAACAATTAGACTGAGTTTAGAGCCTTTTACATTAATTGGTGCAACTACTCAGATTGGAAAGATTAGTCCTCCTATGAGAGATAGATTTGGATTAATTCAGAGGTTGGATTTTTTTGATAATGAGGATATGGTAGAGATATTAAATAGGGCGTGTGTATTGTGGTCTATTAAAATTGAAAATAGTGCGCTTGAACTGTTAGCTATAGCTTCCCGAGGTACGGCTAGAGTAGGGTTAAGACTTCTTAGGAGGGTAAGAGACTATTTACAGAGTATCAATGGAATTGAGGTTACAACAGATACTGTAGAAAAAACTATGAAGTTATTGGGTGTTGATGATATCGGTTTGGAAAATATTGATAGGGAGATACTAAGAGTAGTGTATTACAATTTTGATGGTGGTCCTGTTGGAGTATCTACATTAGCGGCAAGCGTATCAGAAGAGATCTCTACACTTTTGGATGTACATGAGCCCTACCTTATGAAGTGTGGTCTTTTAAAAAGGACTTCCAGAGGAAGAGTTTTAACAGAAAAGGGTATAAAATATGTAGAGAGTATATATGGAGATTGAAAACAATGTATCTAAAACAGAAGATTCGGTAAAGAGGGGAAAATTAATAATGTTATCCCTTTTAATAGGGTTATCTATCTTTGTACAGACTTTGATTAAACAACAAGATTTAGAGGTTACTAGAATATTAATTATAGCTTTAATATATCTAGGTGGCTCCTTTCTTGGTTTAATCTGGGCATTTGATTTCCAAGTAAAAATTAAGTCTTTATCCTTCCTTCTTCAGAGTTCTCTATTTGTAATGTCAGAGTATCTGTTTGTACAGTTATTCTTTGTCGGAAAGTTTAGTCGTATCTATGAGGGTATTTTACTCCTTATTCTTGTTGCTCTTGTTTCTATTGGAACGTATATATCATTTTTGATGGCTAATGTATTTAATGTTAACTTGTATAAAAGTATTCCTTTGGCTAGTGTAGGAAGAACGACTTCATACATTATTTCAACTCTCTCTCTATTCTTTCTCACCTTTAGTCTTCTTTCTCTTCAACCTGCAATATATATTCTTCTTCCTTTACAACTCCTAATTTCAATATTTTTTACCTATATTCATCTAAGGGTCTTGGGATATGAGGGTTATGTATTAAATCGAAAAGTAATGCTTGTTTCCCTAATTGTCTTTATTATGTTTATATCTTCTTTCTTAACAGGCATTATACATGAGGTTTCTGCTCTTTCTCCAACAGTAGGGTACTTTGTAGGTATCGGAATGGCTAATATTAAAAGTGATAAAAAAGAGAATCATTGGGAAACCCTTTCATATATTCTTGCTTTAATTGGAGCTATTATTTTAAACTTTGTGCTTAATATTTTTGCATAGCTATTTGAAAGTAGGGGAGTAGGGCTTATAGCAAAGAAAGGCCCATAGTTTCACGCGTCCCATAGTAATATCACTGTGGATAACTTACTGCTAATCTATTTAGGGAGACAGACATTTATTTTGCAATAGAGTACAGATGAGAACTAGACAAGAAGGATTTGTCTGATGTTGATGGAGGAGTACTACTCTCACTTGATATATGTTATGATTTTAGATAAGATATAACCGAGTATAATCACCCTTATATGCGGTCGTATATTTGTAAGTCTAGGGGAAGTACTTAAAACTATTAAATTAAGATTAATTAATTTAAAAATAATAAAGAGTTTATAAATGGAAAATTATTTTTCTTTTAATTTATATATATCCTCCATTATCTTTTTCTTCTGGGAATTTTCAAAAAAGGTCCCCTACTTTGTTTTTAATTTTTAAAAAGTTAATATATACATATGAAGAAAACATATTTGTTAAAAGATATACCTAAGCTTCCAGATCAGGATACATACTTTTTGAATTTACAAAACAATGCGTATAGCTTTCAAACCATAATTAATTACGCTCGGGATTTATCAATTTTTAGTGTGTATCTGTATTACAATAATATTGAATTTAGCAAACTAACTAAGATAGATGTCCTTAACTATAAAGGGTATCTAGGAAGTGGTAATCACTTAAAGGATTTGGATAGAATTAGGGAGAGATGCTTAGAAAAGGGCTTTAAATCAATACAATCTGGCAATGAAGCTGTTAGCGCCCCAACAAGGCCCTCGAAAAACTTACGTGGTATGATTAGACCTGTGGATAAAGATAAAAATACTGAATATGACACAGAGGGTTCTCCACAGGTATATGAGGATGACTTTCTGGGAAAAGTATATGGTAAGGTATATGGTTCTTTGGGTATTTTGCAAAGACCTCTTAACTCTAGAGCTAGGACAAAGAATGGTTTAGATGTTCGGAGTATAAATCGAATGTTATCCGCTCTAAGATCATATTTAAAGTTTAGAATAGAATTTGATTTAGAAATTCCAATTCCACCTGATGGTATTAAAATGGTTAGAGCTGAAAAGAAGGTTAAAAAAGTTGCATCTTTAGAAGACTTAACTAGATTAATAGAGTCACCAATGGAGTTTGAAAAGGATGAGCGTGTAGCCCTTCGTAATAGATGTATGTTAGAGATGCTGTTTGCTACTGGTATGAGAATATCTGAACTTATTAATTTAAATATTGAGCAGTTAAATGTTGAGGGTAAAATATATGTAATGGGTAAAGGTAAAAAAGAAAGAGCTGTATATATGACCAATAGGTCCTTAAATTGGTTAAACAAATATCTTAAGTTGAGATTAGAGTATGCTTTTTCAGATAGAGAAAAGGAAGAGCAACCAGGAAATATAGATAAACTGTTTTCGGATTTAGGTGTAAAGAGTAAAAACATGAAACATCGTGAAACAATTCGAGAAAATACTTCTTCTCAGGGTTTAAATTTAGAAGTTTTTGATTCTGAGAATAGAAAATATATAAAGTTAATTGAGGAGTATAGAAAGAATAAATTTTTAGAAAAATTCAACTCCCCTGCCCTATTCATCCCATTTGTAGGTAGTAGAAGTAAAAAACCTAATTCAAGGATATCTACAAACTATTTTCAAGAAAAGATAGCGGAATATAGGAAAAGATTAGGTATACAAATTCCTACCTCTGCACATAGTCTGAGACATGGTTTTGCTACATATATGGCTGAAGATGGTGCTAGTGCTGTTGCGCTTCAAATACTTTTAGGTCACGAGAGCTTAGACACAACAACTAAGTATGTTCATGCAAGTGAAAAGTTTGCAGAAGAAACTGTTAGAAAGAATCACCCATTAAAATAGACTTACTTATTCTTGAGAAGAAAGGTTTTTAAATTCCTCTGTCTCCATAGCTTTGTCTAAGAGTGCTTTTGCGTCCGTATCTCCAGAGTTAGCCCTTTCTATTAATGCTTTTGCATCAGCAACATTTTTTTGGAAAGCATCAATTAAATCTAAGTACATATTCATAATTTCTGTTGTTGCTTCATCCCCATATGCTGTAAAGGCCAACTCTTTAATAATGGATTCAAAATGTTCAACAGATTTTGCTTCCTTTATTCTGGCTTCAATAACTTCTAATTCTTGATCGCTAGATTTCTCTGTTAGATCTTCAAAGAGTAAATCCAAGACTTGCTCTGAGAGTAGTTCGTAAAAGTTTTCTACTTCTGCTTCTGGTACTCCAACTTCTCTAATTTTTTTAATAATTTCTTCCTTCATTTTAATCTATATTAATATTAAACTATTTACCTAAGAGTAATTCTGCAGCTTTTCCTGCAGCTTCTGTAGGATTCATTCCTCCATATGCAGCTCTAAGGAATTGATTTACAATATTTCCACTATTTTGTCCTATCAGTTGCTCTTTAGGTACTAATTTAGACAACTCGGTAAAGAAGTTTCCTTGTAATACCCCGCTATTGCCTCCGGCATTAGTTAGATATACATTATCTCCTAGCCATCCCATTTTATTATAATCCCATCCGAAATCAGATGCTTTAAAGGTTTCTCCGAAATTCCATGCTTCTGATGGCACTTCTGGTACTTCCGGAGTTGGAATCTCTGGTTCTTGAGGTTGTGGTGATGCTGGTTGTTCAGGTGTAGGGTTAGATGTGTTTGGATTTTCTCCACCTGAAGGTATCCCTGTAGCTGGCTGATTATTCATTCCAATATAGAAGTCTTTTCCAATAATCCCTTCAAAAAGATTTCCTAAACCATACCCAGTTGCTCCTCCTATTAGTACCGAACTTGCTTCACCTAGTCTATTTGCCCACCACTGGTTTCGTTTCTGTTTTCTATCCATTTCATTTAACTGCTCGATTGTTTTACCTTCTCTAACCTCATACTTGAGGGCATTTGATTTAGTTCTAAGTTTGCTCCCCAAGGACTGTAGTCCTTTCCCAACTATTCTCCCACCCAATGTTATTCCTAAAACTGCAGCTACACCAACTGCTGGTGTTGCTAATGCTACTCCAACACCTACTACTCCTGCAGCTATCTTAATCCATTTCTCCTTATTCTTCCTTTTTCTTTCACTTTCTTGTTGTACTAGATTTATCTGTTTATCTATCTCTCTCTTTTGATTCATAAGGTCAAAGTATTGTATTTTTTCTGCGTCAGTTAATCCTTCATTAGCTAATTTTGTTTCTAATGCTGATAACTGTCTACCTAATGCTGCAGATCTTTGCTCTGGAGTATTCTCCCCTCTAAGTTCTCTTAATTGGTCTTCTAGTTGAGTTATTCTATCTGTCTCAGCTGTAACTGGAGTTGGTATAGGGATTGGTGTAGGAATTGGTGTAGGAATTGGTGTAGGAATTGGTGTAGTATCTCCTTCTTCTTGAGTTTTTTGGTTGAGCAAGTTATTTATTGTTGTATTAACAACAATTTTTGTCTTTTCTTTTATAAGAGTGGATTTCTCTTCTGATAGCCTAATATATTCAAGTAATTGTTCTTGTGAAAGATTCGAAATTTCTTGTCCTTGTAATATCTTTTGTATATTGTCCTCTATTTCACTCAAGCGGGTATCCATTGTTTCTAGATTTCTATTAATATCAGAAAGCTTTAAATCAACACTATCTAATCTTTCTTCAATTCTTGGTAAGCTTGGAGTTGGTTCAGGAGTAGGAAGAACTTGATCTCTTGCAAGGAAAGCTAGATACCTCTGTGCTGTATCTTCATCCATTAATTCAGAAAGAGAATTCTTAAAGTTCCTACCTAGTAAATCATCTGCAATTAGTTCCATATCTGCTAGCCCTTGAGCTCCATGAGCAGTTAAGCCCGTGTAGCCTTCGTTAGCCCTTGCATTAGAATCCAGTGCTTCTTGATGAGCAGCATCTCGTTTCAATTGCTCTTTAAATTTATTATCCTCTTCAAAGAATTGTTTTTTACCATCTGAAGCAGGTAAAAGAGGATTAAAACCCTCGTTAGCTCTTGCATTAGAATCTAGTGCTTCTTGATGAGCCTTAGCTTTCTCCTCATCCACATTTTGAGAATTAACAAAGTTTTGAAATCCATTAGAAGTATGTAGAGGATTAAAGCCGTCATTGGCCCTGGCATTAGAATCTAGTGCTTCTTGATGAGCATTTTCCCTCTGAACCTGTATATCATTATCCATTTCTTTTCTAGCTTCTTCTATCTGAGTTGGAGTGAAGTGAAGTCGTGCACCTGGTTCATCTCTCCTCGTAAACTTCTTCTCCTCATCTTTCCAAGTTGCCCTGTCTGAACCGTGTGTTGCTTTAAATATCTCTTCTTCTCTCGTTTGTTCCGTTTGTTGAATGATTTCTTCTTGTGTTGGTGGTGTTGGAAGTATTGGATTTGTATTCTCACTATTTACTAAATTCTCGACCTCTGAATCTACGATGGTAGACATATCATATTGAGTTAATATTATATATTCTGCCAATTAGAAGTAAAGAATGTATCGGCAGATTCTTATTATAATAGGTTAATATTTTTGAGCGAGTATGTCAATTATATATAGAGATAGAAATATCTATCTTTTTGATATACTATCTATATATGAAATTACCAAAAGTAAAAATACCTAAAACTGCATCTTTTGTTAAGTTTTTAGAAAAGAGATTCCCAGAAATACTATTAATATTAATTCTATTATTAATTTGTATATTATCCTTACAACCTGGTAAATATATTTTATCTAATGATAACTACTCTCCAGAACTTAACCCTACTCTATCTGTATCAAGATATTTAGAATCTCCTGCATGGAGAGGATACAGAGTATTAGGTTTTGCTTCTGAAAGTGAACAGGCAGATATCTTAAGGGCATCAATATACTCAGTATTAAATCTGGTAATTCCTTCCTGGCTAATTAGTCAATTAATATATTTTGTTTCGCTTACAATTGGATCTATATGTATAGCTTCCTTGGTAAGGGAACTTATTAAGAAAAGTAAACTCAAAAGATATTCTAACTGGGGGTATCTTTTAGCTGGAATTACATACTTTACTACTTTATGGAGTATGTGGCTTTTTTACCAAAATATGTCCCCATATATTATTAATTTCGGATTCCTACCCTTAATACTACTTTGTATTTATTTATATTCCAAAAACAATAGTTGGAAGTACCTTTTATTCATATTTTTTTCATCCCTTTTATTAACTCCAACATTTGTAATAGC
>DIFL01000017.1:22355-24770 GCA_002419125.1 Candidatus Dojkabacteria bacterium UBA5749
ACTTCTAAGTATGGAAGAAAAAGAGAGATTAAAAACATATTACTTACTCTTGGAATATTTGTTTTAACTCAACTATTTTGGATACTTCCTTTTATTCATTACACCATAACAAGTAGTACGGACATATTAGATTCATATACAAATAGAACAATTACATCTAATGTAATTGATCTTGAAACGGATTCTCAGACATTAATAAATTCGGCAAGATTGTATAACAGAAATCTCTATGAGAAAGATGGAAACAATTATCTCTTTCCTATGTCTGAGCTATTTATAACCTACGATTTCTATAAAGTATTAGGTCTTCTTCCTGCCCTCTTTTCTATAATTGCTCTGACATATGCCCTATTTAAGAAAAACTATCAACTGTTTTTCTGGGGAGTAGTTGGTTTAGGTTCTCTCTTTTTAATCAAGGTAGTTAATCCTCCCTTCGGTCAGGTGTTCAAATGGTTTCAAGAAAACATCCCTCTTTTCAAGCAGGTATTTAGATGGCCTTTTTCCAAATTAGGACAAATATATTTAATTTGTATTACAGTATTATCTACTTTTGGGGTTACATATTTGATTAAGTTCTTTGCTTCTTTTGT
Source organism: Candidatus Dojkabacteria bacterium UBA5749 (assembly GCA_002419125.1). Lineage (GTDB taxonomy): Bacteria > Patescibacteriota > Dojkabacteria > SC72 > SC72 > UBA2259. The sequence goes on from DIFL01000017.1 coordinate 22,946, forward strand.
TCAGAAGAGGTTTTTAAAAAGGCTCTTTATCCTTACTTCCTTTATATCAATTTGTATATTGCAGTTAATATATTCTGAATATCTGTTTAGAGGTGATTTCTTTGCCCAGAGAGCTGTTGTAAATGTTCCAAGTAGATATTTTGAATTAGAGAAATATCTTTCTGAAAATGATTCTACAGGAAGAATATATTATGCTCCACCTTCAAACAATAACTATTTTAGAGAATATGATTGGGGCTTTTGGGGATCCCAATTTATTTCTTACCTTCTGCCCAACCCAGTTATGGATATGTCCTCAGCTGTTGGTTCAAAGGTTGGAGAAGATGCTTTGCTAAGAATATCTAATGTAGTTAGGTCAGAAAAGAAGGAGGAGTTTACTTCCCTTATGAATAGGTATGATGTCAAATATGTTCTCTTTGACGGAAGTGTAGATATGGAGGGATATGCTTTTGAATTAGAGGAAGAGAAAGTAAAGAGTATGTTTTCTGAATATGAATTACTTTGGTCAAAAGAAGATTTAATGCTTTTTAAGGTTCCTTCAAAAGGAGAGGCTGTATACACAGAGTCTCTCTCAGAGACAAAAACAAAAGACGTCTTTGTTAAGGAGAAGCCTAGATTTCCCTCTCTGTCTCCTTTAGATATTCAATTACAGGACTTAAGAATTGAGGGAGGAGATATAGTTGGGGATTTCGAGTATAAAGGATATAGCACATATTTATCTTCAAATCTTTCACAAGATATCATTAATACATTACCTTCTAAACTTGTTTACACAAATGGTAATTTGTATGTATATCCTTCATATCCATATGTATATGGGGATAGCTCAGAAAAACCATATAGGCAGTATGATGCAAGTAATCAATTCTTCTCTTTAGGCCAGGTAGTACTAAGTAAAGAAGATTTAAAGGGAGGAGTTACAGTTCAGGAACCTTTTAATACAGTTAAACCAGTATATGAATATTCTGAAAGGGACTTTATTACCGTAGATATGATTCCCCTTCTGTTTAAAACTAAAGGAAGTGATTGTTCTGGTGGAGAGGTAGTTGAAAGTACATTTGTTACTCCCCAAGAGGTTTCCTCGGGCTTCATCCTAAAAGGAAGTTCTTTTTCTCCTTGTGTATACACAGGCATACCAATAGATACTAGTACAGGAGGCGTTATAAGAGTAAATATCAATTGGGAGATAGATAGTGGAAACTATCCTGGATATTGCATATATTCAAACACCAAAGAAAAGTGTTTAAATAAAGAGAAATTTCTTTCATCTCAAGATCCCTTCGGAGAAGTAAATGTTCTTCTAGATACAGTAATTGATGAAAATGAGAAAATTTCACTAATTCTTTACGCTACTAACAAATCTAAGGAGAATATCTCAGAGGTTTTGTATAGGAGTGTAAAAATATTTTATGCTCCTAAACACACTCCGCTACCAATACTTTCTTCTTCAGACGTTTGGCAACCAAGTGACATTTTCTTAGATGACCAAAATACATATTCAATACATATTCCTGTAGTTCTAGGCACAAATGGATATATGTATGATGGAGATAATACAGAGAAGACAATGTGGCAACCTAATAGGTCAGATTCTCAAAGTGAAATTTTTGAGGTTTCTTCTAGAAGTGGTTTGTATCAAAAAGTTCAAGACGACTATATCAATCAAACTGCAAATCTCTTTGTTCCCAATCCTATTTCAAAACACCTTGTATATTGGAAAGGAGAAAATATCTCAAATATTCCCTCCTCTCTTTGTTTAATATATGACAAAGAAGAGAAGTGCTGGTTTAACGACATGTTACTTGGAGATAGTAGCTCTGCATAT
>DIFL01000036.1 GCA_002419125.1 Candidatus Dojkabacteria bacterium UBA5749
TATCTATGTTTTAATTCTTTCTTGTTCCTTTGTAACGTTTTTAAAGAGTAATCTACAATTACGGGGTTAGTATATTTGTCACTGTATGTATTTGAAAGTCTTCCAAAAGAGCCACCAATATCTAAAAACCACCTACCCTTGGATGTTTTAAGAATTTTGTTTAATACAATTTCCTCAGCACCGTGTTCATACGCTCTTTTATTCCAGTATGTACTGTAATCATAGTCGTAGGTATCATAGTTTGCGATTTTTTTCATAATTTTGTTTCTCTTTGATTAATTCTTGAAACTCTTTAAAAAGTTTGGCACTTTGTTTATCATCTTCAGATTGTTCAGCAGAGGCTATTTTTAATCTAAAATCCTCTTCCTTCCTACTAAAATATCTTCTTACAATACTATCATAAATATTGTCTAATTCTTCAATGTTACTCTCTCCTTTGGAAAAAGAAAATATACTGTCCTCAATTAAGGGCTTAATAACGGGATCCTCTTGGTATTTTTCAAGTAATTTCTCCCTACTTGTTTTGGGGTTTCGTGAAACAAAGGACAAAATTTCCAAAATTTTTTCATTATCAAAATATTTTAACTCAAAATTTTTCAAAACCTTAAAATCCGATTGAAAAAGTAGGGACTGAAGAAAAATGGCGTCATTACTAGATCTTTTAGGGACAATTTTCCCACTCGAAATTTCAGGGTCCGAAAACGTTTTATTTACGCTATTTTTGAAAGGCTCTAATTTTGTAATATTGACGGACGATTTCACATAGAATGAAAAATTTGAACGATTTTTAACATGAGATAGAGTTGACTCCATCCATGAAACAATCCGACGATAGTCTTCAAATTTATTTAGATTTTTGTTTTTAATGTACTCAGTTAGTAAGTAAGTGTATGCATCCACTCTCTTTCCAACCAACTTTTTAAACTCTTTAGGTTTACTTTTTATCATCTCATCAATGTCTTTGAATGGTGATGTGTTTGTTGCATAGGTATTAAGAGAGAGTTCTTGGGATAGTATAAAGGCTTTCTCTACTGCCTTTTGGCCTGCGGTGTCACTATCAAAAAGAAAAAGGACATTCTTTGTAAGTTTAGATACTTTCTCTAATTGCTCTTTAGTTAATGCTGTTCCTAGTGGAGCTACTATATTTTCAATCCCTATCTGATGAGCAGATATTACATCTGTTGTCCCTTCACAGAGGATTATAAAGTCTTCTTTTCTAGCTTTTTGCCTTGATTCATACTGACCATATAGATTATCACTCTTGTGATATATAGGTGTTTCAGGAGAGTTCATGTATTTGGGTCCATAGTCATTTCCAGGTAGGACTCGTCCAGTAAAAGCAATTACCTTCCCTGAGCTTGATCTAATAGGGAACATTATCCTTTTAAAGAACTTCCCCCTTAATTTACCCTCTCTCTCAACAAAGAGCCCTGATTGAAGTAGCTCTGTTTTAGAGTACTTCTCTTTACTTTGAATATATTCAAGTAAGCCAAATCCACCAGCGGCATAACCAATTCCAAACTTCTGGATACTCTCATCTGTAATTCCTCTAGAATGAATATATTCTAAAGCTAGCGTATTCTTTTTATCCTTTAATTGCTTAAAAAAGTATATTGCGGCTTTCTTGTTTATTTCTTCTAATCTTTGGTATACGGTATTTGTTTTCTGTTTAACTAGTGTCACACCTGCTTCTTTTGCCAACTTCTCTAAAGTTTCTACGAAATCAATATTTTCTATCTTTTGTACAAAATTAAATACATCACCTGATTCACCACACCCAAAGCATTTGTATCTTTGAAGTTCAGGGCTAACAATAAAGGAAGGGGTTTTTTCAACATGGAAGGGGCATCTGCCAGAATAGTTCTTTCCAGCGTTTTTTAATTGCACATACTTTCCAACAATATCAACAATATCTAATTTGCTTTTTATCTCTTCTATTTGATCTCTTGAGGATTCCATATTCAATTATACCAATTTCTACCAACTATTCGCAGATAAGTTGGGAATTTACAATATTGCATATTAATTGACCAATACCACTTTGTGAAGAGGAGGTTATGTTAAGGGGCTCATTATTAACTGTTATCGAAGTATTTTGTACTCTTCCAGTTACCAGTGTAAAGTTGTTTTCTACTTTGTATTCATGTTGCGTATTAGGTTGAAGTACTTGTGATATTTTATTTTCGCCATCAATATCTAATTTAATCCAGGAGGGAGATTGTGATATTGAGAGTACTAACGTATATTCTTTTATAACCTCTTCAGGAACTTCTATTGCATCCTTTGGTTGGTAGACCACTTTTAATGTTACCATGGTCTTTTGGTTTGTATTTGATTCTTTCCATGCACTTACCGAAAGAGTGTTTACACCCTGTGTAAGTGTATATTCACTTTCAAATTCACCAGAATCGTTTACATTTATTTTAGTCCCATTGATTTCAACAACAGTAGAAATTTGAGTGGTGCCTTTAATTAAGATATTCTCTTCATTAGATATGTATTCATCTACAGGTTGAGATATTGTTAAAATTGGGGGCTTTTGAAACATATATATCTGATATCCAATGTACCCTATTACAGATATTAGGAAAACCGAAAGGGTAATTACCCCTATTAATTTGGGAGATACTTTGAACTTACTTCTTTTTATTAATACATTATTTTTTTTTGTTACCGTTGGTTTTGTTTTAGTACTTCTTCTATACAATGCAAGTACTTTTTCTACATCCAACTCTAAATACTGTGCGTATATCTTTAAAAAACCAATGGCAAAGATATTTGAATCAAACTTATCAAATTGGTTACTCTCGATATATTCAAGATATCTTCTTTGAATTTTTGTGTCAGAACTAACAGTATTAATATCCTTTTTAAGGGATTCTCTCTTGTTTTTTAAAACTTCTCCTGCTGTTATCATTGTCAAGAGTATATCAGACCTACGATTCTTCTAACATACTATCCTCTGAGGGGCTACCTAGTATTTCAGAAACTGAGGAAACAAGTACTTCTCTAGGTTTAACACCATCTGCTTTAGCAATTGCCCCTGCAGCCTCTAACTGTTCTATTAATCTTGCAGCCTTGTTATATCCCACCTTCATTCTTCTTTGGAGTAAAGAAGCAGATGCTTTTCCCTCACCAATTACTACTTGAAGTGCTTGTGGAAATTCAGGATCTCTCTCTAGAGACATTCCGTTTGGTCCCGTAGGAACAGTTGCTGGTTGTGTAATATCAACCTTTTCTTCTTCACTTTCTTCTACCACTTGAGATTTAATCTGCTCTATAATATTCATAGTATCTTCTGTAGATATGTAACATCCTTGTATTCTGATTGATTTAGACATTGTCTGATCTTTGTAAAGCATATCTCCATTTCCTAAAAGATTTTCTGCTCCAGTTTGGTCTAAGATTACTCTTGAGTCCATAGCAGAAGGAACCGCATATGCAATTCTTCCAGAGATATTTGATTTAATTAATCCCGTTATTACAGTAACAACAGGTTTTTGTGTGGCCAGTATTAAGTGAATACCAACAGCTCTTCCCATTTGAGCAATCCTTTGTATTTTTGTTTCAATGTCAGGGCCAGCAACTAACATGAGATCTGCCATCTCATCTATAACTACAATTAAATATGGCATAGCTGGATATCCCATTTTTTGATTGTATTGAACGATATTTTTTACTAATACCTGTTTTAGCAATCTATACCTCTTCATCATTTCTGTGATAGACCATTGAAGGGCATTAACAACTAACTCCATATCATTTATTACTGGGGTTAGTAGATGAGGGATTCCATTGTATGCTTCCATTTCAACCATCTTAGGATCTACTAGAATTAACCTTAATTCGTCAGGAGTTTTAGTAAGAAGTAATCCTCCAAGAATTGAGTTAATACCTATAGATTTTCCTGCTCTAGTCATACCAGCAACTAAAAGATGTGGCATATTTACCAGATCCCTTATTTCAGGCTTTCCTGCAATATCTCTTCCTAATATTAATGGAAGTTCATATTTATCTGCATCTGCGAGAAGTATCTTTGCCATCTCTTTCATATATACATAGTTGGGGTTCTTGTTTGGTACTTCTATACCTATCCATGAAGTCCCTGGTATGGGGGCTTCAATTCTCATAGTGCCTCTGTTTACTTTTAGTGCAACTTCAATATCATTACTCTGTCTTTTAATCCTATTTACAGCAACACCAGCAGGTATTGCAAGAGCATACCTAACAACAGTAGGACCCACAGCCACATTAGCTACAGAGGCAGGAATCTTAAAACTCTTTAGCACAGAAAGGATAACTCTAGCCTCGTCTTTGTATGCTTCTTTGTTCTGCTCACTTTTGATTGGTTCTTGTAAATTATCAATTATTGGGTATTTCCAATCTAGATATTTAGGCTTTGAAGGTGTAGCATCCATTTCATTGTTAATAGGATTATTTACTACAACAGGCCCCACCCTAGGATTTTGTTGCATTGAAGAGATATTTGGAGTGTCAACAGCTCCCTGACTCTCTTGAATATGGAAATCCTCTCCCTTGTTTTCCTTAAACTCATCATTCATATCATCATCTACACCACTAATGATTAGTTTGCCCTGTTCAACGGAAGAACCTATTTTTTCAGGTAAATCCTTAATGCTTATTTTAGAAAACATTTGACTTAATACATCTGCTATCTGTTTAATTTGTACTCCGGTTATTAAAGAGAAAGCCACAACCAGCAAAACTATCAAGATTACTAACTCAAGTACATCTCCCGTTGTATTATTTATTCCTAAATGAAGTGTTTTCCCCATTAATCCTCCAGCTTTTTGAAGAGTAAGACTATCTTCTAAGTTTTCTGCAGGTATCCAAAAAGTAAGTAAAGCATTTAAAGTTACTGAAAGGAGTAAAAATCCAAAGATTTGAATTCTTTTACTAAAATGTTTGCCTTGAGTTAACAGATTAATTGAAAAGGCTATCACTGCGAAACCCCATACTAGAGAAGGCCATCCTAATAGGTTGGCTATATATACAAATATG
>DIFL01000004.1 GCA_002419125.1 Candidatus Dojkabacteria bacterium UBA5749
CCATTTCTTTGGTATTTCGATATCAAATCCTTTAGATCATGATTAAAGGTAGTAACATTACAACGCCCTTTACCTGTAATCGCAATTTTTTTCCCAGGCCTGGGGTTTCGTTCAATGACAAGGACATCTTGCCCAAGCCTCTTGCACTCGACAGCAGCCATCAACCCAGCAGCCCCACCCCCGATTATGATTGTATCGTATATTCTATCTTTCACTTCCCATTATACCCCACATCGCATCGTTCTGTCCTTGTGCCTGACCCCGGTCTGACCCCCAGAAAAACCATGGTACCAAGCCCAAACCGGTCAACGCGCGTCGTTTACGCGTACGCGTACCGTCCGAAACGCACGCCGCACAGGTCGAAAAAGGTGAGCAGGAGGATATGGTAAGGGGTCGCAACGGGGTCTGACCCCTGTTCGAAAATGTGGTAGAATGGGTGAATAACTTGAGAGTGCTTGAATATGCTAGAAAAGAACAAAGAGAAGACCTTGTTGATATTTAAACCAGATATTTTACAAAGGCAGATAGTGGGTGAGATTATCAGTCGGTTTGAGCGGAAGGGTTTCAAGATTGTTGGTATGAAGATGTCAGTTCCAAGTAGGGAGTTAATAGGTAAGCACTACATAGATGATCCGAAATACCTTATTGATACAGGCGACAGGGCAAAAATAAGTGCAGAGGCAAGAGGGGAGGATACATTTAATTGGAATTCATTAGAAAAAGGGAAGTGGATTAGGGAATCAAACATTAACTATCTTACTTGTGGGCCTGTAATTGCAATGGTCTTGCAAGGTTTTGGCGTAATTGCAGGAGTTAGGAAAATGTTGGGAAGTACTAGTCCAGCTGATGGTGATGTAGGAACAATCAGAGCTGACTTTTCCTTAGATTCATTTGCTCTTGCTGATGAACAGGGTAGAGTCACAAGGAGTATGATTCATGCTTCAGATAGTGTAGAGAATGCAGAAAGAGAAATAGGGATTTGGTTTAATGCAACGGAGATATCGGAGTATGAAACAGCCGCCGAAAAAATCTTCTATGATGTCAGTTGGTCTGAGTAATCAAAGCTTAAGTATTTCGTCAATTAATGTTTGCTTTTGAATTGAGTTGTTAATGTTTTTCGATGGAGTATTGCTTTCAGTAGCCTTAATGTTTCCATCTAAGAAGTCTTTCAGTTTGAGGAAATCTTTTTTTAAAGTATCTTTCAAATTTGGATTGTACAGAGCAACAGCAGGATGATACATCGCAAATATTGGGATACCACTACTATGAGTAAAAGCCTGCCCATGAACTAAAGATATCTGAGAATCAGGTAGGAAAGTTTCAAGTGCGTGTCTTCCCAGAGGAATTATTACTTTAGGTTTTAAGAATATTAACTCTGCGTTAACCCATACTCTACAAGCCTCTTTTTCTTGTGGCAGAGGCTCTCTGTTTTCTGGTGGCCTGTATTTCACTACATTTGTGACATATACATCTTCTCGTGTATATCCAATACTCTTTAGGAGTTCATCTAGAAGTTTCCCAGCAGAACCTACAAAGGGTTTCCCCTGTTTGTCTTCATTTAATCCAGGAGCTTCTCCAACAAAGACGATTCCTGATTCAGGAGGCTCCGTTTCATATACAGGTTGAGTAGCACTCTGTTTTAATTTACATCTATTATTTACAGCAAAGTATTGATGAATCTCTCGCAAACTTTTAAATTCTTCTATCTTCATACTCCCCAATTATATATTATCTTCCGTTTGATAGTGTATAATTGGGTATGAAAAACTTAGAGTACAAAGTTGATGTGTTTACTGGTATTAGGCCTTCTGGAGTTTTAACTATTGCAAATGTTATAGGGTCAGTAAATACGATTGTAACTTTACAAAAAAAAGAAGAGATTGGAAGACCTATGGTATTCGTAGCAGATTTACATGCTCTCACTGATGCAGAACCAAAAGATACTCAAAAGTACATAATAGAGGTTGTTAAAGACTATATTGCTTTAGGTTTAGATCCAAAAAGCTGTGATATCTTTGTCCAGTCAGAGTTGGTAGAGGAGATATCAGAGTTAAATTTGTATCTATCTAGATTAATAACCGTATCAGAGTTGTTAAGAGTTCCGACACTTAAAGAAAAGATTAAACAAAATATGGAGGTATCAAATGCATCTGTCTTTTTAGCAATGTATCCAATTATGATGGCTTCAGATATATTACTTCAGAAATCTAAATTTGTTCCAGTAGGACAAGATCAACAAGCCCATATCGAAATAGCGAGGTATTTAGCCCGAAAATTTAATAAAGCATATGGTGAAACTATTCCTGTTCCAAATATTCTTTCTTTAGGTGCTCCTAGTAGGATAAAATCTTTATCAGGAGAAGGAAAGATGAGTAAGACTAATCCTAGTGGAGCAATTTTGTTAGATGACCCTATTGACATCTCATTATCTAAGATTAAAAAAGCGCAAACAGCTTTTGCAGGAGAGATGACAGAATCACTAGATTCATTGATTAAGATAGGGGAGTTTGTAGTTAATGAACAAGAGGAAGTTAAAATTGATGAAATAGTAAATAGGCATATGAGTGGAGAAAATGTGATGGGAGAGTTTAAGCAAATTCTTTCAGTAGCGATGGAGAGGTATTTAAAAGAGTTCCAAGAAAAGAAATCTAAACTTTCTGATTCAGAGATTATTAAGATTCTTGAAGATGGTGGAAAGATTGCAAAAGAGAATGCAAAACAAACTATTAAAGAGGTTAGAAAAGCAATGCAATTAGAATATATCTCCTAATTATTCTTAATCTAAAGAGACAGAATCATCACCCTCACAATCAGTATTCATACAATCCTCTCCTTTAGACATTAAATCCTCTGGGTCAATTCCTAATCTCTCTGAATTAACTTTTAAACAGTAATCTATATCTTTTTGAGTCATATCTGGATTTTGAATTAATCTTGCAATACCATTTATAGTATTTTCTTCTCTTTTTTCAGGATTTATATTAATACTGAAACCAATGGATCCGCCATATTAGACTTCTCCACAGTAACTATCTTTTCTAAAAAAACTCTCGATTCCCATATTGTGATATTTGTTAAGTTATAAAGCACCATTATATTAACAAACCTACGTATTTTCAACATCTTTAGATATTTAGATATATCTGATATATTAGATTTATGAATAACAGATATACAATTGAAAATGTAAAAAACAGAGTAAGTAACTCTAAAGCACTTCTTTTTGATTTTGATGGGACATTAGTAAATCTAGACAAACTAAATGTTGATTCCTTCTCTTTAGTATTTAAAGAGATGTTTAATCTAGATTTTACTAGGGAAGACTTTATGAAATATATATCTGGAAGAGGTTCCAAAAATGGAATAGTTGAGTATTTAGAAACAAAGGGTATAAAGGATTTCTCAGGAACTGAAATTAATAATCAATACTATGTAAATAAAAAAAGATTAATTGAGGAAAGAATTGATAATGAAATATACCTATTACCAGGTATTAAAGATTTCTTAATGGAGCAGAAGATAGAAGAGAAGAGAAAAATAATTGTTACATCTTCCAGAAAAGAACATGTTAAGAAAATGCTTACTCATTTTGGTATATGGAAACATTTTGAAACAGTAATAGATAGACATGATGTAGTAAGAGGGAAACCAGATCCAGAGTGTTTCTTAAAAGGGTTAAAATATTTGGAACTTCCTCCTTCTGAATGTATTGCTTTTGAAGATTCTTTTTACGGATTACAAGCTTCGAAGGGAGCGGAGTTATTTACAATAGGGATTCTAAATGATGGTTGGAATGAAGATTTTGTATTTACTTTAGCTGATTTTGTAATTCGAAATTATTCTGAATTAGTCTAATGATATAATTATTAAAATAATATTAGTAAGCAATAAATATGTTTTCAGAAAATAATGATTCCGTCGAAAAAATCTCAGATTTAATGCCATCAACAGAGATTGTAGTTGGAGAGGCTAAATATAAATTCTCATTTGAAGAGTATCCAGGGATATCCACTTCTCCTGCTACAGACAGGGCATTTATCTATCAACAAGAAAATCAAGTATATAAATTGTTTCAATTAGCTCCTGATGCACCGAAATCAGAAGCAGACAAAGCTTTAAAAAGTATAAATATGCAAGATTCAAAATTAATATATTCTTTAATATCTAAGGGAAGTGAGGTTGTAAAAAGATATAATGATTTAGAATCTTCAAAAGTAACTATTATGGTTCTTCAAGAAAAAATTGAAATTGATGGTAAACCTTTTACAATTACATATCTTCCTGAAAACTCGATGTCTAGACAATCGTATGAGACTAGAATTAGAAATAGAATAAAAAGATAATTTCTCAAGAGGGGATATTCTTACTGTTTCTCGGTATTAAAGAAATACTTTCTACTTAACTGTTGAATTTGAAGTTGTATATACATACTCTTTTTTTGAACAAATCTTCTATTATTAACACTTCCCTTAATCTTAATACCATTACCAATATTAACGACATACTTATTAAATAGATACCATTTAGATATTACTGTATCTCCAAATTTAGTTTTAACTTTGTAATTTCTAATACCCTCTTTTCTTATATTTATACCAATAGGGATTACAGTGGCCCCTGTTTCTAATGCCAATCTAGTAATACCTGTTTTAATTCTTTCTGTTTGATGAATATCTTGACTTAGTTTCCCTTCTGGGAAGATAATAATATCTTTACCATCAAGTAGGGTCTCTTTAGCTTTGTTGTATGCCTCTTTCCCATTACTTTTTACAACAGGAATATGTCCTAATCTGTAAAGTATTTTACCTAAAATTTTTACATTAAATACCCCCTCTGTTATCAATACCTTAGAGTTGGGGTATAGACTATAGATGATAAAGGGATCAGCAGTGGTAGGGTGATTTACAGCAAAAATTCTAGGTCCTTTAGGTAATTTCCTTTTACTTTCAACCTTAAAACTCATAAGGGTATGAGTATAGAATTTGAGAACTAGAACAGATAAAAGTCTTAACAACTTAGGTTTGGATATTCTCTCTTTATTTCTTTTTACTTTGGGCATACGAAGAGATTTTAGCAAGTTTTAAAATAAACACAATGGTTGAATTTTAAGAATAACAAATACTGATACTATCATAAAAGAGAGTGCACTAATTAGTATTGAAACGGTATATATACTTCTAATATTTTTAGGGGCTTCTCCCCATAAGATATCAGCACTCTTCCCAACTTTTAGCCTTATGTAATAACTTAGTAATACTAATATTTCTCCAACTATCCCAATTCGAAGTAAAAACTCACTCTAAATATTCAATATTTTCCTTAATTCCTCCTCTATACTCTCATCAAATCCAGAAAATGCTCTTCCCTGTATAAAGATAATAGGGTAGTAACCATAAGTCTCAGATACTCCCTCACTTGTTGGATTATCGACCTTATGTGCATTTAACTGTGATACAAAATCCATATCAGTATTTAGGTGCTCCTCATACTCAATATTGTTCTCATCTAAAAATTCTAAGAGATCTAAACACATAGGTCCCTGACCGTTGTGAAATATTGTAACTTCATTTTTCTCCTCTATTACAATATTTTCCCCATCACCCTCATTTAAATCATCTACCTTACAAGGATTTGTTACATTTGGTTCATCCTCGTATGCAATTTGGGGTCTAATCTTTTCAGGTGTATACGGTGCATTCTTGTTAATGGGTATCTGCCACATAGGCATACTCTTGTCTACTATTCCCAATGTATCTAAATCTACCCAATCAACTTCATATTCATCCCAGAACTTGTGCCACATATCATTCCATCTCTCCTTGTATCCCCCAATATATGTATGTGATGTGCCAATAAATTTCTCTTCTGTAATTGCTCTTTGATATTCCCTTTCCATATCCTGTGGTGTACCATTTCTTTCATAGAAACTGTAATCACAGAAACTACCATATTTAAATTCAGGAACATCAATATTTGATACAGATATTATCTTTACATCATACTCCTGCGGTTTGTATACAACGGTTGCTAACTCTGTTGTACCTCTAGCAGTAATATACTCAATACCTAACTCGTCAGCGATTTTAACAGTAGTTTCATCACTTGCCATATATCTAGAACTAATTATTCTTGGGGTTATACCTAGATACTCCTCCGATTTAGCAATCATATCTGTAATAATCGAGTACTGTTTTTCATATGGCATATCCCAAAAAGGCTCAGGGTCATATGAAGTAGCTATCTCAATTATACCTGTTTTTAACAACTCTTTTATAACTGTAGCATTCTCCTCTATGAAATCTCCGTTGATTAGCAAAATACCATATATACCTCTCTCTTTCATATCGTTTACCATATTTACTAATCCATCTGTTTTTCCAAACTCAATTAAAAGCATCATTGCTTTAGGAGTTTGAACCTGTGTAGAAGAATCCTCTGATAACTGAGTAGGGCATATGTATTTATCAATGAAGAGGTATTCAAGTAAAAAGAGGGAAAGTATTCCTATAATTAGAAGGGATAACTTGAGCAGTTTTTTATTCATATCTATATATATTAAACTTAATATTTTAATAGTTTAAACAGCATTTCTACTGTTTTTCTCTTACTCTTATTTAAATTATACACAATATGTATTCCATTCCTTGTACTAGAGATATATCCCATTTCTTGTAGTGTTTTAAGGTGATGTGATATTAAACTATGTTTAATATTTAACTTCTTAACCATTTGACATACACAGGTATCTTCTTTGGCTAATAGGAGTAGTATTTCTATACGGTTAATTTCAAGTAACTTTGCTAATTCTTTAGTTTTATTTCTAAGCCCCTCAGTCATATTTCAATATATATTGAAATATACCCTATGAGATTATTTTTAGTCAAGACCTATATATTTTTGTTACTCTTTTCAATATTAATAGCGTAACCATTAATAAAGGCATTTGTTATCTTTTCTAATACTAAGGTAAGATCTCTTTGATATTGGCTTTGAGATATCCCCATCCTTTTGGCAGCATCTTCTTGATTAATCTTTTCAATATATCTTAATCTTAAGGTTTCTAACTCCTCGTCAGAAATCCTTACCTCCTTTAGATTGGAGAGGGGGATACCTCTTGGCTTAAAATATATATCATTGAAATCAAAACCAAGTCTTCTTCTAAATCTATTTCTCATATATATTTATTTTTAATTTACAGATCTTAGGCACAGAATACACCTTTCATAGGTGTACCACATTTTGGACAATTTACCTGTGTACATGGAACCCCTCTTGTGTGTACTTCTTTATATCCACACTTTGGGCATGTACACTCTCCACTACCTCCTTGTAATTTTCCAGGAGCGTTTCTTCTTTGGAATAGTCGTCTTCCGATTCTTCCTGTTGGTCCTTGTCCTGAAGGACCTGTTCCATCTAAGTTAGGCATGTTAATATATTAATAATTTAATTGGGTATATACCCATATCTAAATATACACCATTTTGAATAATGGGTCAATACCCGTTAGAAATATAGAAATTGACATTAAGTGATAAATATTATTAACTTATATATGTGTAGTTAATTTTATTTTCTATTTAAAAATGAGAAGACGAATTTTACTGGTTTCCCTTGCGTTCTTACTAGTATCTTCCCTTACTGTTTTTGCACAATCAGCAAATCAGCAGGCAGGAACATCTAATTCAGAGACAACTAGTGGTCAGCAGGGAAGTGATAGTCAAAAGTGTTCTGATGTTACTAGGAAAGTTAGTTTAGTTACAGAGAGATATAACCAGAGTCAAGATAAATATATGAATGCTTTTCAAAATATATATGAGAATATTGAGAAATTAGCTTTGAAATTCAAAGCTAATGGATATGATACAACAGAGTTAGAGAAACATATGGCTGAGTATAACAATATGATTCAGAATACAAATAGGTATTACAATGAATTTAGAACAGGTTTAGATAACTCTAAGCAAGGAGTATGTGGAAATAGTGAAGCAGATGCAGTACAACAGTTTAATTCTGCAAGGACTCAACTAATGAACTGTAAGAATGAAATGCTTAAACTTAGAACCTATGCACAAGATACTCTTAGACAGGATTTATTGAACTTAAGAGAGCAGATTGCAGAATAAATTATTAAGTATTAATCATTATGGAAACACAAAAGAAAGAGGAATCTATGACTCCTAAAGAAAGTGTAATGAAAAAGAGTTGTCCAATTAAAAAGTTCCCCATGCTAATCCTTTTAGCAGTAGCATTAGTAGGATTCATAGTATTAGGGTATTTTGCCTTAGGAAAGGAAAATAGGGAGGATTCTCTATCCTTTATAGATGATATTGTAATATCTAATGATACTCTTCTAGACGAGACAGAAGACATAGAAGAACAAATGGAGGATTTACCCCAAGACTTGTTAGATTCCGAGGTAGTAGATACACAGGAGATAGATAGTTCAATAGAAGAATTAGATACACAACTTGAGCAATTAGACAATCTAGAGTCTGATTTCGTATTAGAAACTTTTGATGTAGGATTGTAAAATAGCGTTGGGATTTTTTAACAAAGAGTTCCTTGAAGACTAAATATATATTCTAGGAACTCTTTGTGTAATTTCACAAAGTAGTTCATACAGAGACCTCTCTGAAAGTTGTGAGATTTCATGTAGTGATATGTTCTTACCCCATAGTTCCACTTCATCTCCAACATATGCTTGACCATCTTTACCTATATCAACCATCATTTGATCCATACATACTCTTCCAGCAACAGGGTACCTTATTTTGTTAAGATATACATATCCGTTCTTTGTTGATGTTTTAGGATATCCATCCGCGTATCCCACAGGTAATGTTACTATTCTTGTTTGTTCTTTGGTAAAGTATCTTCTCTCATATCCTACCGACAAACCTTCTTCTAATACTTTAAAGTAAGAGACTTTTGTTTTAAATGTAATAACTGGTTTAAGTAGTTTTTGAATTTTAGCAGTATCCATACATCATTAAACCCAGTCTTACCATATCAAAAAAAGCATCTTCTAAACTATTGGAAATAGCTCCGGAGTTAGATAGGGATAGTTGTTGCATTAATGATTAGCTATGGGTTTTCATTTATTTATAACTATATCGGGGAAAAAGAGTATCTTCAGACTAATATTAATCAACAAATGATTGCTCCATATGGAAGAATATTTATAATACAGATTACTCTCATTTTGGGAGTATTTATTTCATTATTTGCTCCGTCATATTTTATTATTGTGTTTGTTATATTAAAAATAAATTTTGACTTATTTGCTCATCTTAAGGTTCATACCGAATAACAGTAAATACATAGAAATAATTATTCGCTATTCTCTCAATATTCTGTTATTATGTATAGTAGTTATTCGAGTATTTTGAATTTTCGAAAGTAATTTCCTAGTAGTCTAATAGCTTTAATTAATTTGAACCATTTGTTAATATGGAACAGGGAACAGTAAAAACTGTAACTGATAAAGGCTTTGGTTTTATTACCAAAGAAGGTTCTGAAAAGGATATTTTCTATCATGAGAATTCCTTAGAAGGAGATCTTGCTGCAAGGAAACTTAAAGTAGGAGACGTTGTAACCTATGATGTTGAAGAAACACCAAAGGGATTAAACGCAACCAATATCAAATTATTAGAAGAGTAATCTTTTAAATAGTTACAAAATAAAAGAGGGTATTAATACCCTCTTTTTTGTTAATCAATATTAATGAATAAAACTACTTAGTTTCTGTTTTCTTAACTGTTTTGGTTTTTTTTACAACCTTAGGTTTTTTAACAACCTCTTTCTTTGTCTCAGGAGCACTCTTACTCTCTAAAGCACTTAATATTCTGTCCAATTTCTCAATGATTGAATCTAGTTTCTCACTCTGTTTGTCAAAGTTAATACTACTGCCTCCAGTTTTTAAACTCTCTCTCTTTTCAAAGCACTTGCTACAATATATTGGCTTATCTGGACTAGGATTAAAAGGTACTTTACACTCTACTCCACATTCATCACATATTGCTGTAAACATCTGTTTGTCACCCCTGTCTCTAGAACCACCAAAACTTCTTCTACTATCATCTCTTCGCTCAAATCTATCTGATTTACCACCTCCCTCTTTTTCAAAACAGTCACTACAATATATTGGTTTGTCTCCTGATGGTCTAAATGGTACTTGGCAATCTTTACCACATTTATCACATACTGCTGGATACATTGTAGTTGGTCTTCTGTCAAATCCACCACCTCCACCTCTCCTATTATTATCTCTCCTATCAAATCTTCCCACTTTATTATCTACTTAATTTAAAATCTTATACACTATATATCATTTGTTAAGATTTAACAAGGAAAATGTATATATTCAGAGTTATGAAATATTATGGATTAAATAGTATAATGAATACACAATGGCTACATATTCATATACTCTTAAAATACTTCAAGGTACATCCGAATATGTATTAAAAGAGTTAAAAGAGAAATATCCCAATATACAAATTGTAAAAGTAGGTAATACTGAAATACTCTTAAATTCAGATATAGAGGATATAAACAACTTTAGAAATCTTTACTCACCTACACATATTTCAAATAGTAGGGGTAACACCTTAAATCTTTCAAAAAGAGATTGGAGAGTAGAGTATGTATCTGCAGGTATTAATCCCTCTCTGGCATATATACTTTGTATGATAGCTAATTTAGAAAAAGATAATATACTCTTAGATCCTTTCTGTGGTTCAAGTGTAATACCAATTACAGCAATAAAACATTTCAATATCAAAAGAGTCATATGTAGTGATATTAGTGGAAATGCAATTGATGCAAGTAAGAAGAATTTTATAGCAGCAAATGTTGATGAGAGTAAATACAAAATATTTAGAAATGATATTACAAATTCTAAGATATCTAAAAGGAATGTTGATAGGATAGTGAGCAATCTACCTTTTGGAATTAGAGTAGGTGATCATGAGAGTAATATTAAGCTTTATCAAGCATTAGATGTTCTAGCAAGAAAAGTATTAAGAAAAAAAGGAGTAATAGTACTTCTAACTCAAGAGAAGGTACTTCTTAGAGAGGTATTTTCCAAAGATATATGGAGTGTAAAAAGTATACTTAGAGTAAATGAGGGAGGTCTGTTTCCTGAGGTATTTTTAATTAAGCCAAAAGAACTCTTTAAACAAAAGTAAGAGCATACCCCTTCTTACCTGCTCTACCTGTTCTTCCAATTCTATGAATGTAATCATCATAGTTTTGAGGAATATCATAGTTAATTACATGACTAATATTGTTAATATCTAATCCTCTAGAAGCCACATCTGTAGCTATTAATATGTTAAGGTAATCTTTTTTAAAAGCATCAATTATTCTTGTTCTTTGTGTTTGTCTTTTATCTCCGTGCAAAGCATTTACCTTAATACCCTTATCTTGTAATTTGTGTGAGAGATTCTCTGCCTCTCTTTTAGTTCTCGTAAATATTAAGACCTTTTTAAATTCATCTTTGGAGACATAGTCACAAAGTACTTCAAATTTTGTTTCTCCATTCTTTAATCTAATTATATCCTGGTCTACATTTTTACCCTGTTCCATTTTCTGAACCTCTATTCTTACGGGTCTTTTAAGTAGCGTATTTGCTATCTCTTCTGACTTTCTATTCATAGTAGCAGAGAAGAATAGGGACTGTTTATTCTCACTTAACTGGGAAGTTACAAATCGTATATCATCAATAAAGCCCATATCAAGCATCCTATCCACTTCGTCTAAAACGACATTATTTATTTTTAATAGGTTGATGGCTTTTCTTTCTGTTAAATCTTTTAATCTTCCCGGTGTAGCGATAACAAACTGAGGGTCCCTTTTTAAAATTCCAATCTGTGCTCCCATACTATTTCCTCCCATAACTAGTACTGATCTAAGACCAGTATTTCGAGCAAGTTGCATAAACTCATCTTGAATCTGCATTGCTAACTCTCTTGTAGGTTCTATTATCAGAAACCTTTGAGATGGATCTAATACCCCTTTATTAATCATAGGTATCAAAAAGGCAGCAGTCTTTCCTGAACCAGTCGAAGCCATTCCTAATATATCTCGCCCTTCAAGTATCGGAGGAATCGCACTATACTGTATCTTAGTAGGGCATGTATATTTTTTGTATGTAATATTGTTTTTTAACTCCCTAACTAAATCATACTCTAACAAAGAGTGGTCTAATACATATATACTTGGTAAATCTTCATATACTGCTTTAGCTACTAGTTGATTTATACTTATACTACTTCCCTTCCTGTTATAGCCTCCACCTCTCCTACTATTGCTATATGAGGAGCTTCTGTATGAACTTCTTCTATTTCTACTACGGCCGTATTTATATCTGGAATTATTTTCCATGATTAAGTTTATTAATTTTATTTTCAGTTCTAATAGAGGTAACCGAAAATAAAAAATGTTTAACCTAATATGAATAAGAGGCGATTATTTCGTTTAAATCTAATCAAACAGAAAGAAGTATATCACACATATTAAAAAACACCTAATATATTCTGATATACTTCTTAATATGGTAAATAATGAAAAGATTTTAAAGGAGTTAAACTTTGAGAATAGGGAAGAGGAGAATCAGTATTACACTGACATTTTACTCAATAATCATCAAAAAGTATTTCAAGATTTAACATTGGAAGATGGAAGTATGGTAGCTTTACTAAGTAATGATGCAATGAGTTCTCAAGAAGACAAAGAGATACTACCTCAATATATGTATATCGCTCTATCAAGACATGGTATAACCTTGATAAATTGCTCTCCAAAAGTAATCCCAGGGTATGAAATTATGAGAAAAGCTATATCAGGACTTATAGAGATTAGTGATGGAGAACAGGTAGATAATCTACAAGTATCTGAGTGGAAACAATTTCATAGAATTAGAAAAACAAAGGGTTTGCTTAAATTAAAAGCTATTCTTAGAACTGTATCAGTATCAGGAGTTCATTTTAAAGAAAGTGTTAAGGATTTCTATGAGAATATCTTTAGTCAAACCTCTTTGTATTAATTTAATAGTTTCTAGTTTTTTTTACAAAATGGCAAGCCAAGTAAGTAGTTATAGGAACTGCTAAGATTAAACCGATACTACCTACTAAGGTTCTTACAATCTCTGTAGTTACTACTTCATAACTTAAAATTTCACCGAAAGGTCTAGTACTACTCATAAAGAGTAAAAGAAGAGGGAGAGAGGCACCTGTATAGACTAGAATAAGAGTATTTATCATCGAAGCAATGTGATCTTTTCCTATCTCTATTGATTTCTTAAAAAGTTGGGAAAAGGACATATCATTTTTTAAAGAGTAAAGTTGATATACAATAGCTGTTTGGGATATTGTAATATCATCAATTACACCCAATGTCCCAATAATTATTCCAGCAAGGAGTAAACCTTTCAAATTGTATTGTAAACCTCCTGAGGTTTGTAAAAAGAGAGATTCCTCAGAGGAAGTACCAGTTAGGTATGTTAGATTAACAAATATATTTGAGAGTATTCCTGTTATTACCAATGCTATTGAAGTCCCAAGTATTGCAATTGAGGTCTTTTGCTCAAATCCATGTGAGAGATAGAAGGTTATGGGAATAATTACGATAGAGGCTAGTATTGCAATTACAACAGGGTTTTTACCTGATTGTATTTGTGGAAGTACAAATGAAAATAGTATTACAAATGTAATCATCATTGATATTAATGAAAAGAATCCCTTTTTTGTTGCAACAGTAACGGATAGAAGAATAAAGAGAATGAATAGTATTACTATACCTTTTGTTCTAACAAAATCTGTAATATAGAAGACATCATTTTCGTCATTTGAGAAAGAGTGCGAGATGAGTACAGTATCTCCTTTTGAATAGAGAATTACCTGTGACATAGGGGAATCACCATTTTCAATAACTATCTCTTCTCCTTTTAAACTTCCTTTTGTAATTTCAATTTTTAATTTCTGATACTTTTGAGTTTGTTCTCCAAACTCGATATCTTTTTCTTCAAGAATTTCAACAATAACACCCTCAAGATATTCATCTTGCTCAATAATCTCATCTACATTTTCCAACTGTTGCTCCTGAGCGTGAATATTTTGAAAAGTAAAAAGAAAAGATAGTAGGAGCAGGGGTATTACGAATACAGTAAAGAAAGTATGGGATTTACTCTTAGATAGACTATTTTCATTTTCCATATCAATCTAAATACAATTTATATATCCAATTATATCTCAAATTACATATTAACATTCGAGTGTATAATACAGTATGAATAGTAATATTGTATTAGGTACATCTTTCTCACCAGAGTATGCTATATCGCTAGGATGTGAAAGACCTTTAGAGTTATTAGAAATAATAAATAAAGAATTAAATATTAAGGATATTAGATTAGGTTTAAGATGGAATGTAGTAGAAAGGGATAAGAAAATATCTTTAGAATACTATGATAAATATTTAAAATACCTTTTTAAAAATAACATAAAAGTATGTTTAAATATTGGCCCTATTAAAGTATTTAGATGGCCTGAGGAACATATTCCAAAGTATATTTCAGTAAAGAGGGAGGAGTATATTACTCCTGATATGGATATTGCTAAATATTCATATGAGTATTTTGAAAAGTTATTAATACTTCTTAAAAAAGAATATGGAAAGAAGTTAGATAATGTAATGTTTCAAATAGAGAATGAAAGTTTTTATAGATTTGGGAAATTAGGTCTTCTAATGTCACAGGAATATATTATTGGTTTGTTAGAGATATTAAAAGAATATTTTCCAAATAACAGGATAATGTTTGATAGTTCAGGTAGAACAAATTTAAAAGAGATAGTAAACCTTTTTAAGGATATTAATGATATGAGAATATATCCATACGATTCACTTGTATTAGGTTTTAACTACTATTTTAAATTGCCCAAACGATTTCAAAGAGATCCTTTGAAAGGGCTTTCATTCTCATCAATGAGTATTGCAAAATTACATCAATACCAAAAAGAATTAGGTTTTGGATTAGAGATTTCAGAGGGTCAGTTTGAGCCTTGGGGGAAAGTTATTACACCTGGGAATTCGCATGTTGATTATCAGTATTTGATAGAGAAGAGTAGCAGGTATTTTCCTCATAATTATCCATACAAACTAATTAGGCTTTGGGGTAGTGAGGAGTTTGCTTTAAAGATATTTAATAGGAAGGTAAATGAAGAACATAAAAGGATAATTGAGTCTATAAGTCTATATTAGAAAATATTCGAGGTCACTCTATTTAGAAAGAAATCTCATTTCTCAGTTTAATTTACTATAATTAATTCCTACTTTTTCTTAAGTTATTTTGGATTTCGCAAATGAAGAATTATGCTTTGTAACAATTTGTCTTACGTGTTATATTTTTCTAATAATATTTATTTAATCTCAAAATGATAAAAAAGAAGAAATTAGTAACGTCCCTTTCTTATTTTCTCATCGTATTCTCAATATTAGGAATAAGTGGATATTTGTATAAAAATTCTAACATAAGAGAGAAATCATCATTCGCATCATCTATTGGTCTTAGTAGTGAAGATTCTCTACAACCAGCAAGACCTTCTTATGAATTTATAGAGTTTGATACGGGGCTAAATCCCTCCAACGCGAGCATTTCGAAATTTGCACAACAATCTGACGGTAAATTGATAATAGGCGGTAGTTTCGGAAAGAGTGGTACAAAAACCCAAGAATTCCCTGCATTTTGGAGTGAGGAGGGTAAACTCTTAGAATATTTTTACAAGGAGGGGTATAATGGTGGGTTTTTAATAGACCTTAACGATGTAGGATATTTTACTACCCAATATTTTACTCATAAAGAAGATTATTCAAGCATATACAAAGCATTCTTCCAGAAAATAAATTCACAGGAGGTTATTGAACTTACCTCTCCAAGTGAACGAATCCCTCAAGTTGCATCTGAATCTTCTTTGCTGAAGAATGAGAGTGTATTACAGTTGAAGAAAAAATTAGAAACTCTTGCTCCTAATGGAGTAGGTTTAAGTATTTTCAATCAGTTGTATTCTCAGTATCTTCAAATAGTGCCTTTCTCTGTTAACAGTAATGGGGATGTAGGGGGTGGTGTATTTACTGAAAAAGGTTCTATATCTGTTGTATGGCTTGATTCTCAGGAGCACAAACCATTAAATCTATCTTCCATTATCTCAGACCAACTAGGAGAAAATTCAAATGCAACATATCAAAATATATATTTAATAGATGATAAAAAAAATATTTGGGCCAATTCAAATGGAGATGGTATAGTCAAACTAGGGTATTTTGAATATGTTGGGGCTAATAAATGGAAATTAAGACAATCTTGGGAGTCTCCATATTCAACTTACTACACAGATTTGACAGCTCACAATGACAAATATTCAATTGTTAGACAGGACAAATTTGGGGAAACTTTAACTTCAAATAACTATGTTTATTACAAAAGAGCTGGGGTATCAAGATTCATTTCTAAAAATCCTTTTGAATATAAATATAAAATTGAAGATGTACTTCAAAAGGTAGTTCCAAGTAGTATTGAGTATGTTGGAGTTATGAATCTCAATAAAGAAAATGAGCTCATAGGTTTGTTTATTGCTGATAATTCCATGGATTTCTTTATAATGAATATTGAAACTAAGTCCATTCAATTAGTATCTGATTTGATAGAAACCGGTTCAATACAACTTCCTGCAGGTGTTGAATTTGGTGGTATTAATATGATAGATGATAATGGAAATCTTTATGGTCAATTCTTTAGAGATTGGAATTTACTTGTAGGGGCATTAAAGAAGCTATAAATAATGTATATTATTGAATTTGAATAAACAGAGATAAGTTAGGGGCAATTTAATTTGTTTAAAGCCCTGTTTAGTTAGAAGATTCATTTGGTATATCTCTTATTTTATCTTTTCTGTAAGGACATTTAATTGATATCGAGTTTGAAAATCAGCCTATAGAGTGATATAATGTGCCAGATATCCTTTATTGGTATCTGCTGCTCTTTAAAAAGACAAAGGTTATTTCACTCCTGTTTTTTGTTAATCCCTATGCTACTTATAGTTCTTAAGTATATTCTTGAGAGTTTTAAGTAGCATAGCTACAAAAAAAATATATGGAGGAAGAAATGGAAAAATATGATGCGAAAGTTTTATTGGGCGTGTTCGCTAATCTTGCGAATATCGCTGCTCTTTTGATGTGGAGAGAATATCTCGTTTTAACAGGGGGATTAGCATGTGCTGGAATTATTGTTCTCCTAATATATGGGGTAATAAAATTTTTGAGAGTGATAAAAACCCAGAGGGGTTTCTCCCTCATATTCTCGATTGGTGCAATCACACTAATCTTGGGTGTAACCATTACTTTGGTAAAAGGGTTATTTAATGTAGTAACTCCAGACGTCCTCGAGATATTTTTAGGAATGGGAGAGGTTTTAGCAATCGGCACATTAACTCTCAAATATTTGGAAGTTATCTAAGTAACCTTTGTTGTAGGGCTCCATCTACATTATGTTTTACTAACATTATGGAGCCCTACCTCAACCTTTTTAAAGAAAACATTTCTACAATTTATTGAATAAAAAGATTGATGATTTTTAATGGTACTTTATTGTATGATATTCCCTTTTATTTTATCCTGAAGCTCATTTAATTTTTTCTGTAAATCATCTATCTCTTCTTTTATATCTTGTCTCTTTGATGGTCCTTCTCTATATAATCTACGGGAAGTGGCTTCTTCTTGAAATTGCTGGAATAATCTTTGACCTTCAGAAGTACGGAGTAAGCTTTCCCTAGCTTCTGTATATTTCTTTGATTTGGATATTAATCCAATTGCATTAACAGTTGTTATCCATTTTTTAGGTGAGAGTACAAAATAGTTAGTCCCTGAGATATATTTAAACTGGTCGAATTAGATCAGTTTAAAATTAGGGTTATTTATTTTCTCCCATAGACCAAGATACTCAATAGTACTTTTGCTTCTTATCCAATTCTTTATTATATCTTTAGGTTCTTTGCTATTTTTGTATTTAGCAATATTTGTTAGTGATATGTACTCAGTATTTCCTTTAGTGAGTATTTTGATATCTGTTCCTTTTACCTTTATATTCTCCATACATATATTTTAGTAAGGAGATATTAAATATATTTGAACTAGATGACAAAGCAAATAGGTAAATTTGTATTAATGTGATAAATATTTGTGAGTAATAAGTGATGTTTAAACCCGTCGATTTCGACGGGTTTAAAATATTGGAAAAGATTAGATGAAAACGATAAAATAGGATATATAAACAGCTCAAATATTATAGTTACTATTCCATGAAAAAAGAATTAAACAACAATATAATTATCTACACACGAGATAATGGAAATTCAGATATTGAAGTTCGATTACAGGGTGATAGTGTATGGTTAACACAAGCACAGTTAGTTCAACTTTATCAATCGAGTAAAGCAAATATTAGTGAACATATTAAAAATATCTTTCAAGAAGGAGAACTCACCATCGATTCAACTGTTCGGAAATTCCGAACAACTGCTAAAGATGGTAAGACATACAATGTTGAGTATTACAATCTCGATATGATTATCTCTTTGGGGTGTAAATATTTATAGTATGAAAGAGGGTAGTACTGTTGATTCTGTTAACAGCAAGGGATAGGAAGATAGATACTAAAGAGTATAACCAGAGGATATATTTTTAATGATTTTCAAATTATAGGTAGTTTACAAAAATCAAAAAATATTCCATAATAAGAGTGAACCACTGAACTACTGTATAGTATGTAGGTGGTGTTTTTTTACTTAGGGTATATTACTATTCCGTAGTCATCTTTCTTACTTGCTTTTGTATTTAGTATTGGCTTAATTACTTCAATAATATTGATTATATTATCAAGAGAGAGCCAATCTAATCTGTTATGCCATTTATCTATCCTCTTTGTTTTTAAGATATATAAATATACAAAATATGAGATGAAATCAGCGACTTGAATGAAATATGATTCTGCTGAATTTTTAGGTAAAGGATCTTCTATTAGTGTTTTAATCTCATTTCTGTAACTTGATTTAGTATATAGTGATGGTACATAATTAATCTTTTGTATCTTTCTAGTGATCTGTCTCATCTTTTTTATTCTTCCTTCATCAGTAATTATTAAGAATTTATTCTCTTGATTGATTCTACGAAGGTCATTTTCTATCCTTTGTATATTAAACTTGAGAGAGATTTCAAGAATATCTTTGTAAATTTTCTGATTATTTATGGTTATCTTTGTTTTATCTATGGCTATATTTATACACTTAATATCCAATGATTTAAGACAGTTAGCGATATTTAAGCAGAGTTCTAATCGTTGTTTATTTGTTAGCAATAGTTTCCTGTATGGTTGTTTGTCTAGGAGTAATTTTCTGATATGTATTTCCGTTTTTTTAGGAAATCCATATTGTCTTTTTAAATCTTCCTTTAGATTTGATAGTTTTAAGTAATTATCTTTCCATTTTTGATGTTCTATATAGCAGGAGGTTAGTACAAATAGTTTAGAGGAGTAGGAGGGGTAACCATCGTCTCCTGTTTCATCGTAATATGCAATATGCATTTTTATTGATTTAGGATATATTAATAATATTATTATACGAACTTAATATTACCGAATTGTGAATTGAATATATTGTTTAACTAATATATATGAATATATACCTAGATATAGATGGTGTACTAATAGATACTAAAGAGTATAAACAGATGCCATATTTAAAAGAATTTCTTGCTACTGTATTTGATATATCTAATAACAATGTATATTGGTTAAGTACACATACTAAGAATGGAGAGAGTGATAATGCTTTATACTATTTAAAAGAAGTATTAGATAAAGATATATTTAATATGGTAAAGGGTATTAAGAATACTAAATGGTATGATTTAAAAACACAGGGTATAGATTTAAATAGTGATTTTCTTTGGTTTGATGATGTTATATTTCAAGCAGAGTATAATGTTTTAGAAAAGATTAATAAGGAACATTGTTTAATAAAAGTAGAGAATAATTTAGAAGAGATAAGGGGGGTG
>DIFL01000058.1:0-4648 GCA_002419125.1 Candidatus Dojkabacteria bacterium UBA5749
GGTTCGAAGGTAGAATACTATTTTGGATTCTCTAAAAGCCACTGTTTTCTAAATTCCTCGAATTTTGTTTTTAGAGAATTAAAATCTGTAATACCAAGATCCCAGGAATCTAAACCTTCCTGAAAAATTACTCTGTTTTCTGGAGGAGGACTATCTACCTTTCTTCGCATAGGATCTACCCAAACCCATCCTCGATTTTCATCGTATATTTGCGAATATATATGTCCCCCAACTGAGTCTCCTCCGTTTCTTAACCATCCCTCATCAATTGTTTCTACATATTTGGCTGGAATTCCAGATGCTCTAGAACAAGTGATAAATAACAATGCAGCATCTGTACAGCCAGTTATGTACCTATCCCTTAATATTTGAGATGCTGTTCTTTTCCTAAATACTTCTTTATCAAATTCTTGAGACTTCACTAATGAAGATCCTATATCTAATATCTTTTGAACTTTTTCAAGAACAGTTCCACTAATTTCGGAAGCTATTTTGTTAATTTCTGGTGTTACTTGAGTCTGTGGTCCAAAACTTAAATATCTCCCAATTTCATTCTGTTTGATTCCAAATCCTTGTATTTTATCCATATTTAAATTATATCAAGAACGAGACATCTTATCATCTCTTTTTATACTGTCTCTTTTGTCTCATTCTCATTTTACACAGGTTCCAGACGTGTATGTCCCGCCATTATTGATTTGTTCCAACAAGACCCGTGCACTATGTTTCAAAACCCTTATGGGGATTGAGTTATTTTGACCTTAAAAAGTGAAAGTCTTAAAAGTAAGGCCTGGTGATAAAAAGGCTCAAAAAAGAGTAGTTTTTAAGAGTTCTCGGTTCAAGGTTAGAAGTCTATTGTAATACAAATAAACTCCGCAGATTGATAATACCTCACATTTCCGTTGTCATTTCAGTCCTTTACTTTTGTTGGCAAGTATCCTACATGCTATAGATTCACTTTCACTTGATCAGCACTGACATCACCGCACATTCCCAAATACCATTTGTCCTTACCAAAATATTTCTGGGCTGCTGATTTAATCATTTCAGGAGTACATGATGATATACCTAGTGTATAAGCAGTTATTCCAAAAGGAGCACCTACCCCTCTTTCCCAATCTGTATACATATTGACCCAATTTTCAGAAGCCTGTAAGCGCATTCTAAGAGATTTAATCATTTTCTTTTTCGTGAATTCTATATCTTTCATTGGTAATCCATTCTCAGCGATTCTTCTCACTTCATCCGAGATCACATCTAGAACTTTTTGCAAACTGTCATTAGATTTCGAGGTAGAAGTCTTAATTAAAAATACGCCCGTATCACTTTCTTCTAAAGTAAAAGAATTTACTCCATAAGTTAAACCTCTTTCATATCTAAGTTCTTTTTGTAGTATTGAGGATCTTCCACCTCCTAAAGCATTAGCAATTATATTCAATGCTATTTTCTCAGATTCATCACCAGAACCAGTTCTAAACCCAAAAAGCAGATGGACTTGATCTCCTCGGAATTGTTCAACTAAGATTGGTGTCTCTCTATTAATTGGTAATTGATTAGGAATATGAAGCTCTTGACTTGATGGAATAATTAAATCTCTTTCAGCAAATTCTTTTATCGTATTTACTCCTACACCACCACACGCCAACAGAGTCAAACGTCCAGATGTAATTGCTTTAGAGTAAAAGTTTATCAAATCTTCTCTTGTAATTGACTTAATAGTACTCTCAGATCCAAGCGTGGATCTTCCTATATCTTGTCCTTTGAAAAACAATGTTGGATATAACTCCCAAAGCATTCGATTAGGATTAGATCTTTTATCTCCTAACTCTTTCAATATAGCACCCCTTTCCATTTCTATTGTTCTTGGATCAAAAAGTGGTTCTAGTAACATTTCATGCATAACCTCTGTACACAATCCAATATCACTTGGGTCCGCAACGGAAGAATTAATAATTAATGTCTCATTACTAGTAGATGCCCCTAATCCACCACCATATTGCTCTATATGAGCTGCTAATTTATCTTTTGATGGAAACCTCACAGTACCAGCAACTAGCATGTGTTCTAAGAAATGCGAGGTTCCTTCTTTTCCAACAGGATCAAACCTTTGCCCACCCAAAAATGTTGCTCTCAAGTTAACAGGAGCATTTGGTTTCTCTAGCATTACCAACTTAGTACCATTTGATAATTCTGTCTCATTTCTTGTTACCCCCAAATCTTCTGGAGATAATACTTCTTCAAAACTCATGCCCATATTCTCTACATTCTCAAAATCCATCATTAGTTTATAGTATCAGAAAAATATTTCTAAATCTACTTTTTTCTATTATTTAGTGCCTAGACCTGTACAACATAGAGACTAGAGCTCCGAGATTATCTCTGATTTGTCGCTTTTGCCTTGCTTTCCTTATTCTTTGGTTGGAGTCCCATTCACTCCGCCAAACTTCATTGGTTCCTTATAGACCTATGTACTACCTCTTAGAAAGGTTGTTAAAGCTTGATTATTTCGACCCTTAAAAACTGAGTTTCTGAAATAATAGCCTGATGTATGAAAAATTCTGAAAAAGCCCCATTTAAAAACCCCTTTCGTTCGAAGTAAGAATCCCTTTGTAACACAACAATATTCACATATCCAAAATTTACCCTCCGTTCCATTCTCGTTTAACTTACTATATCCTTTGTGGATAATTATACAAAATCATTGTCAAATACGTTGTAAAATAACTTGACAATTAATCAAGCTGTATCTGTTTTAGATAATCTCTAAATAGTTTAATCTTCTCCCCCTCTTTTTTATTTATTAAAAATGGTTGTACATCTTGAACCATAGACTTTAAATCAATACCCTCTATACCTTCCAATATCTTTTCTCTAGCCCCATTCCAATTAGAAACACCAAATTTAAGACTAAGAAAACCCATATCTGGTTTACTATTCTGTAGTAAGAAAATAATATCGTAAAAATCTCTACCTTTTGCTCTACTACGTTGGGTAATAGTCCATAACTTCTGAGAAAGAATTATCTCTTTAGGAGTTACTCTTATCTGTTTAAATACATTAAACTTGTTTAATAGATATAGATCTGATTCATATTCATACCCCTGATCAAATGTATCTATCTGTATATCGATCTTTTCTGTCTTTATTCCACCTAACCTATTTTCAAAAAGTATATTAGAAAACTTTACATGACAATGAATAGCTTTCTTTTCAGTTACCTTTATCTCTACATCAAACCCCTGTCTTCGAAGTTCTTGTTCTATCTTTCTAGCAAGAGATGTGAATTCTTTGGAAGATAGTTCTTTGTTGTCAAAATCTAAATCCTCTGAAAATCTTTTAACTCCATGAACTATTCTTAAACATGTACCCCCTAAAAAAGATAACTTAGTAGAGATGTTAGAGCTAAATATTATTTCTAATATGAGAAATTGTAAATATTCTCTAAGTAGACCTCTTTCAAATTTATGTATATCACTCGGATACTGCTTCTTTATTTCCTCGATACTAAGCATTTAGATATTCTAGTAATATATTATATCTATTATTTAACTCCAAATTATCAAACTGGTTAAGGTATGTATTAATTTTTTGTCTATCAATACCACTGTTTATTATTTCCCTATTAAACCTTAATCCCTCAAAATCCTTTATATCCGAAATCTCAGAATGCAAGTAAAGATAATCTAAAGTTGCCTTTTCAGGAGTAGCTAGTGTAAAAGGTCTGTTATTGTTATTAAAAATCTCATATCCGAAGTAGAGATCATTTTTAATACTTTGATATGAAAATACTCCAAACTGAGTATCAAAGATATTGGTCTTTCTGGTCGACACAGAAGTTATTTGCATAGTAGTTTCAGGGATAAAGCCGTAGTGACTAAGAGCGCTTTCTAGTGATATATATGATGGAGAATATATCTTGTTTGCAACAAAGAAATAGTCATAATCCTGAGGATTAAAACTAGAATCTGCATACCAGAATCTTCTAATTCTTCTTATCCAACCACTATTTAACCAATCGTTTAGTGTTGGTTCTCTAAATTCAGAATCTAATATTCTAATATCATTTAGTGTAAATACACCCAAACTTCTTAAATTGTTTTGTATATCTATGTACTTCATTTCCGTAGCATACGCTTTTCCGTATGTTATAGAAACAGAATACCATATATTGAATAGTTAGTGCAAGTATTTTCTAACATATAACTTATTTTAAAAAAGAGTATTATAGGTATCTAAAAGTATGTTAAAGTAAACAAAATCTATTGTGAAATGGATGATTTAGTATGTCTCGTGAGAGTCCTGTCCATCCCACCATTTTCAACATGTTCCCACAAGACCCGTCCACTATCTTTTAAAATAATTATGGGGATTGAGTTATTCTGACCTTAAAAAGAGAAAGTTTAAAAAGTAAAATCTAGTAGATAAAAATTGTCAACTAAGAAATCTTTTTAATACCCCTTGGTTCGAAATTAGAAGTTAATGTGTACAGAAGATAATCGAATACAACTAATCTATTCTTTAATACCGCCCCTAATATTTAAATAAACCCTTCCATGATCTTTTGAAAAGCTTATCGTAATTTTATATCCCCCATCCTCCCAGCTCATCTGTTCATCTTCCATAGTATAGTTTAATTTATCTTTATAAA
>DIFL01000058.1:4733-8094 GCA_002419125.1 Candidatus Dojkabacteria bacterium UBA5749
CCATATGAATTCTCATGCTCAACAAACATACTGTCCTCTTCAAAAAGATCTGGATAGTTACCAAAATATTTGTTATCTTTTGTAAACTCCTCATTAGGTAAATATACCTGTACATATCCAGTATCTTCCGAACCATAATGAGCTGCTGTTACACGATATTTGCCAACATAGCCCTTTACCATCTCTGGATTTGCATACTCTTCTACATACTCTTTATCGAAAAGTTCTTTGTAGTAACTTAGGAACTCCGATTGAGAAGCATCTGTATAGAAAACAACATTGTAATATGTATAATTTGTATCATCAAAATATGAAATATTCTTTGGGTCAAAATTAATGTAATACTTACTCGAACTTACCTCCCTTATTTTATATAGAGGTACATCAGTTTCTGGATAACCCTCTAAGAGGTAATCAAACTCCTGCTTCTCATCAGAGGTATTATTCAAACTATTTATATCATCATTTTTAGTAGACCCCCTATCAAGAAACTTTACTGAAATAAATAAAAGAAGTACTAGTAAAATCAATATTCCTATCCCTGTTATATATTTCTTTTTATTTTCCATATATTTTATAAATACAGATAATTAAATATTGTTTATTTTAACACAAAAGCAAAGATATCAATATAAAGGTGAAAAGACAAATACCTTGTCAATTAACTTGACAATTCTTTTTTAGAAAAGAGACTCCCTAACTTATCATAGTAGTTATCCGTATTTATTAATTCAAGAGAATGTTCTAATGGAAATACCTTCTCTACGCTCTTAATATCTTTATGTGCTTTAATTTCAATGGCTTTATACTCTTTTTTATAGTTTTCTATAATTAAATCTACTTCTTTCCCATTATATTCTCTATAGAAGTATGTAGTGAAATTATAGTTGATACTCTTTTTAATCTTTTCTATCTCCGAAACTATATAGTTCTCAAATACAGCTCCTTTATCTTGTCTTAAATCTAAATCTCTGAAATCTTTAATTAATGCATTTCTAAGACCTAAATCATAAAAATAGTACTTCTTGTTTTCAGATACTGCCCTTCTTGCATTTGTTTTAAACGATGGTAGAGAGATAAGGATATAGTTTTTAACAAATATCTCAACATAATTAGAAACTGTTGTCCAATTAGCTTGAAGAGAGGTTGCAATCTCTCTAAGAGAAACTTCACTGCCAAGTTGTAATGCAATTTTTGTAAGAATATCTTTAGCAAGTTTTAAATCTTTTAAATTATATATATTGATTACATCTTTAAGTACAAATGAATCAATTATATTACTCAGTAAATCTTGTTTAGCATCTTCTGAAAGTTCACTTAAATATATTTCAGGATATGAACCATATATCTGTTGATATTTAGATTCTTTGTTTAATATATTATCTTTTTCAATTTCCCTTGGATTATTGTATTCCAATATCTCTTGTATGGATAATGGTAAACAGTAATTTTCTGTATATCTACCTGCTAAAGAATCAAAATCGTTAGTTGTTTGTCTCAACTCACTACTTCCTGTAGCAATTATCTTAATTCCATATTCATCATGTAAGAGTTTTAAAGCAACTGTGGCTGATGGATAATTCTGTACTTCATCAATTAATATTACATCTCCCAAAGATGCTATTTTATCAAGTGCCTCTCTTGTAGGTACAAACAGGGAGCTGTCACTTTGAAAATCAAAATTGAAAATTTTAACTCCTAATTTCTTACTTAGGTTTTGTAAAACAGTAGTCTTACCAGATCTTCTTGGTCCCCAGATAAAGAAGATTTTATAATCCTTTCCATCTAAATATTTGCTGATTTTGTCTTCAATCTTTCTTTTTATCATGTTTCCATTATACATTTTATTATTAATGTCCACAATGCTACTGTGTATTTTAGTATTAAAGTACACAGTGTACATCTAGGATAGTTGTTAGTAAATAGTAGCTGATATCAATTCGTGATACGATATAATTTGATATCTACTTTACACTATTAAAGAAATCCCATACCTCATCAGTAGCAGAAATTGAATTAGAAGGAATATCCTGTTCTAATTGATTTGACGATTCCTTTCCTCCAGGCCATGAATGTCCCCCCTCTTTAACAACACAAAGTTTTACTTGAGTATCACCAGTACAATTAGAATACACATCACAATATGCACCCTCATTCTCAAATACTCTTTCAGGATTTCCTTTACAATTATTTCTTTTTACCCATCCAGATATTGTATCAGGGACAGATGTATATTCAGTTTCTGATTCCCTAGTACATTTAGGACCACAACCACCATTAAATAGCACACGATCATCTAATAGCCCATGTATATGCATAATGGAAATTGGTTCCTTAGGATTACAATCATCATAGTTTATAGTCCCTGAAACCGCTGCAATAGCAGTAAATGTATCTGACATATCACATGCCAATCTATGAGAAAACATTCCACCATTGGACATACCAGTAGCAAAGATCTTCCCTACATTTACTTTCTTTTTAATATTATCTATAACAGCCTTCACAAAGGTAACATCATCACTATCACTTTGGACAGCATAAGCACAACAATTACCAGCATTCCATGTTGCAAGATCTCCAGAAGGTAACCTGCTTGCTCCATTCGGAAAAGCTACAATAAAGCCTTCCTTCTCCGCCTTAGGTATAAAACCGTAATACTTAGCCATAATATCGGCAGAACCCATAGCTCCATGAAAAGCTAATATCAATGGATTAGATCCAGATTTATTATAACTTTGAGGAATATACAGAATATATTCTCTCTCGTTACCATCTACATTAATATTGAATGTATATTCTCCCGGAGACAGAGAATCTTCCATTACTGTACTACTTTGCTGTTCTTTTTCTCTTTCTTGTCTTGATCTATAGATAGATAGTGCAAATAACAGAAGAAGTATTAGACCTATTACAGAAACTGTAATTACTATTGGTGTTTTGTATTTCATCCTTATATTATATATAACATGTTTGATTATTCAAGAGGATGTATGCGTTGCATACATATGACACTCTGAATGAGATTCTAACATATAGATGATATTATATCGCTTAATTACTTTCCCTAATACTTTGATTTTCCTTTTTCTAATACACTTATTTTATGTTTATTTAACTCAAAGGTCCTTGTTACATTCTGTAGTTTTATCATGTAAGATTATGACTAAAATTATATTGGTTATTGTAATTCTCATTAACTACTTTTATTACTACTATGATTTTCATATAAAGTTAGAAAATACCTGGTCTTCTAATTCACACCCTCTTCAATTGTAGGAGGAGCAGAGATACTAAACTGTTTTTCAAGATTTCTTTGCAACTTCTTTATATTCTCTTCACTTGCATACACCTTAAACTT
>DIFL01000058.1:8117-8443 GCA_002419125.1 Candidatus Dojkabacteria bacterium UBA5749
AAAATCTCATACAACAGACCTAAGTTAACACTCTGCTTCATTTTAGTAGTAATTTGTATATTATTAAGTTCTTCATAGCTCTCTATAACAACATCCTCTGTGAATACATCGTAATATGTAACTTCCACCTTAACTAAATCTCCTAAAGAATCATCTACAACATAATCATACACATAATTTGGTAGGTACATATCCTCTTGCATCTGAAATGTTTCTACCTTAACTGAGCTTTCTACATGTACAGGAGCCTCTGATGATACTGTCATCTTACTAAACTCAAATACAGATATTCCTGCACCTACTCCCAACCCAATTATTGAACCAAT
>DIFL01000058.1:8643-22672 GCA_002419125.1 Candidatus Dojkabacteria bacterium UBA5749
ATCTTTCCTAGAAAAGTAAATATCCCAAAATCATACTTCCTTATCTCAACCTTTCTATCCTCATCTTTCTTAATCTCCTGTTTAACAGAAGACTCATTCTCCTTCACAGTATCTTTACTATCTATTTCTTTTACCTCTTCAAACTTATCTAAAAATCTAATCTTATATATATAAACAAAGGAAACAACAGCAACTACTACATACACAACCCCTGTAACAAAATGCCATATTGAGATAAATAACTGTGCTATATCTCCAGGGATATTTATAAGTACATCATCTCCTAATCTAAATATATAATTGAGTGGTATATTTAATAAGAAAACAAAAAGTAGAAAGAAAAGAAACATTTCAAATAAAAATCTAAGGACTGATCTCCGATTCATACTGTCAAACATACGGAATGTTCTATTCAATATATTTGTAACTTCATCAAGTAAGTCGTTGAATGTATAGTTTCTTTTAGCATTTTTCTTTAATTCAGCTATATCTTCGTTCATTAGTTCGTCTAGTGTACAATCAAATATCTTACACATAGTTACCATTTTAGCTGTTTCTGGGTATGCAGCTCCCGATTCCCATTTTGATACTGATTGTCTAGAGACTCCTAGTTTGAATGCTAAGTCTTCTTGTGAGATATTTTTTTCTTTTCTTAAATATTCCAAATTTTTATGAAAACTCATTGTAAAAGATTTTCAATTTAATGGCTAATTATATTGTACTCTAAACGGTTGCAACCACCAACTTACAGTTGTTTTGTGTAAACTTCTGGTTGCATTTGGTGTTATTTTACCTTTTTCCCGATTTTTTAGGTAGGATTCATAAAAGAAAAATAGGATATAGTTGCTCTAGTTTTAGGGACTATTGTTTCCATACTTTATTATATCAAGAATAAGTCATTTCTCCGCTTTTTTACTGTCTTATTTGTATCATTCTAGGTTACAAACCCATATACCCAATCAATCCTATATTTAAAAATGTCGCTATCGATTTTTACAACATCTCTAGTCTTAACGATGAAATCCTCGAAGAAGGGAAACTAGGCTGATTTCATTAATTTTTTACATCATATATGGAAATCTAACCAACGATACAGCATGTGCCACAACTAAAACTAATAATACAGCTAAAAACATATACCACTGAGCATGAAATAATCTAATCTTCTTCTTGACATCTACAGATGCTTTAGAAAATCTCATTATTAACCCAGTACTAACCATCCATATAAGCAGAGCAATCGATACCCAATGTAATGGATTGAAATATTCAATCATAAGGGTTACATGTACAATTGCTAATATTACTGAGGCAAGATTTCCAAAATAGTGAATCTTATGCCAACGATTTTGAAGCTTATCCAACCACTCCCATTTAACAGAAGTATTTACAACCTTATGTATTAAATGAAAAATTACTACAAAGTTAGATATAAAAAACAGCAGGGCAGTCAAAGAACCAAAAAGTAAACCCAAAGAGATATTTGATGGCATCTTTATTTGATAAATAATTTAAATGGCTACAAAATCAATCTTTTTAGCTCCACATATAGGACAATACCAATCATCAGGAATATCCCCAAATGCTGTTCCTGGTTGTATACCAGAATCAGGATCACCTTTTGCAGGATCATAGATATATCCACATACTGAACATTTATATTGAGTCATATAGATTATAGATTAATTTAAAACCTCACCTTAAGATATTATATTACAAACTAAACAAAAATACTTTAGTTTATCTCTCTCTTTCTCTTTTTAATAAATTTACTCCATAACTCTATAAAATCTAAGATTACTATAAATGGTATTTCAACCAAATAGTTTATAAATATTGAAACAGTATACGATAGAGAAAAAGATCTTATTTATCCTCAAGAACGTATATATCAATTAAAGTACTCAACAAATCATTGAGAGTCTAGATGAGATATTAAATGAATACTCAGTAAATATTATAAGAGATCGATACAAAATAAAAGAATTGCTTTAACTTTGTTCTCTAATTTTAGGTTACAGACTCGCTATTCCGTATTCTTACTCGCCTGTTTTGACATAATAATTACTAATTGATATAGTGATTAATAATCTCATTCATAAGAAAATGAATAAATTAACTCTCCCTAAGATTTCTCTATCTAAAAAGCAAATTCTTCTAATTTGCATACCCATAACTATTCTAATTTTACTCATTGCAACACTCCTCATATTAAAGAGCGGAGAAGAAATAAGTCTAGATGATAAAAATGTGCCAGAGGATCAAACAATGTTAGGATATGCAAATGATTCAGAAGAAGTATTAGAAATACCCTTACAAGCATATACACCATCAGATACTGAAATGAAGTATATGGTATATGCAGATATCATAAATACAGATCCAGAAGTAGAGATGATTGAGAGTTGTACATACTCAGATGGTACAGAATCAAAAGAAACTCAGTACTTTGTAGGAAGAGAACCTGTGCAAGTTAGCAACCACTGCCTACTAACATTTGCTGAATATGATGGCCCCGACTCCATACAAAACACATATCTCTACAATGTATATCTAGTACTTCCAGATGGTTCCCTAATCACACTAACTACAAAAGATACTCCCTCCATACAAGTAAATATGTATGACAAAGAGACAAGAATTGTTCAACTAAATGGATATGCTTACTATAGAGTAGCTCCTCAGGAAGATAGTAAGAAATTTAGCGTACAGATGATAGATAGAGTTATGTATGTAACAGGAACAGAATTTTTCGCTGGGGTATCAAGTAGCTTTAGCGGGGATGGTATATGGGGACATGTAGAACTGTATGAGGGTTCTGCAGAGGTTAAATTAAGAACCCAAGATCTCATTGTGATGATGACTAACAAGGACTATGCAAACTATGGTCATTGGACAGAAAATGGTTCATGGGCATGGTATTGGGATGAAGCAAATGCAGGAAAGATACATACTTTCTACAGCAATGATAGTACAACAAAAACAGAAACTATGGAATTTATTGGAAATGGGGACAAAATTACTTGGGGATATATGGATAATTTAGCAGATTTCCTTACAGCCCAAGTAGAAACTACTATGGCAACATATGGATTTGGGAATTACAAAACAGTAGCAAATAGCTTAGAAGCATATGTAGATGAAAGAATAGCAACTGAAAAAGAACTTAGACAAGAGATGGTAATTAGAGAGACAGCAGCATATGTGAAGGCATATCAAAATTATCAGAAATGGTACGATGGTTTAGTAGAAAAAGGTGAGGAGTTAAGAGCAAAAGCCGCTAGAGAAGCTGCAGCCTCTGCATCAAAAGGAACAACATACTCTGTATGTCCTAAAGGAACTTCGTATGCTGGTAATGGGAAATGCTGTCCAGCAGGTACATATCTTAATACAAAAGGTTATTGCCAAGGAAATAGTTCTACAAGTGGGAATACAACACCTACTTACAATCCAACAACCCCCTCTGCTTCTTCGGGCAGTAGTAGTACAGGAAGTAGTGGAAATAATTGTGTAACCTCAGGTACGGTGGCATATCAGGCTTGTAAGATGGCAGCAGAGGGAATTACAAATAATGGACAATACTATCTAAGTGGAAATAAATGTTGTATGCCAGATGTAGCTGCTCCAACACTAGAACCAGTAAAATAGTATCGCAAGAAATAACTGTTGATTACATATTTAGGTTTCAGACTAGTATGTCCCGACATTCTCATCATGTTCAAATAAGATCATACATATGGGAATATATTGTCAAATACCTTGTCAATTAACTTGACAATTAATTTGCATATCCATATAATGGATTATGATAAATACTAAGTACAATTTAAGTAAAAAGATTTTAGAAAATATCTCCTCCATTGAGAGACTCTATGGCCAATTAGAATCACAAGTAGTTCCTAAAGAGTTACTTCTTAATTTAGAAAAACATAATCTTGTTAAATCCTCTTTCTCTTCTAACAGCATTGAAGGTAACCCACTCTCTCAAGAGGAAGTTACTAATTTAATACTAGGAGGCAGAGTACCAGCAAATAGAGATGAAAAAGAAGTTAAAAACTATTTTGATATTCTTAAACAGATAGGGAAAGAGTACGACACATTAGATATTGATACTATACTTAAAATCCATAAACAACTTTTAGAAGGTGTTGAAAATGAAATTGGTGGTGAAATTAGAAATAGAAAGGTTGTAGTAGGAAATCCTACACAGGATGGTACCATCGTTATTAAACATGAACCACCTAAACATAAAAGGAAAGAAATAGAAGAACTACTTAAAGAATTATTAGATTGGACAAATACCTCTGAAGAGTTACCCATACTTAAAGCTGGAATATATCATCATGAGTTTGTATATATTCATCCATTTGTAGATGGTAATGGTAGGGTGTGCAGATTAACTACTACTCTTCTTTTGGATAAATTAGGGTACGAAATAAATAAGTATTTTATACTGGATGATTACTATGATATAGATAGAATTATGTACTCTGATTCACTACACTCTGCTGATAGTGGGGATAAAACAGAATGGTTAGAATACTTTACAGATGGTGTTAAATACTCCTTACAATCCTCCTTAGCTAAGATTGAGGAAGGTTTAAAGAGTATATCTTTTGATATGAGACCTTCAAACAGAGAAAAGGATGTTCTAGAGTTAATAAAGAAGTACAAAGAGATTACTTCTTCTGATGTTTCTAAAGATCTTAAGATATCTAGACAACAGGCTTTTAATCTTTTAAATAGTTTAGTTTCAAAGGGTTATTTAGAGAAACGGGGTAGTACTAAGAATAGTTTTTATATTCTAAGATAGGTTTGTTTCCGAAGGATACGGTTTTGTATATATGATAATATTTCTAGTCGTTTAGAGTCTCATTCATCACGCCATTATTGAGTTGTTCCAACAAGACTCGTGTACTATATTTTTAAACTCTTATGAGGATTGAGCTATTTTGACCTTAAAAAGAGAAAGAAGCAAAGGTAAGGCCTGGTGGATAAAAAAAGGCAAAAAAAACAGTGGTTTTTAAGAGCTCTCGCCTCAGGCTTACCCCCCTCCTCTGTTAACCACTCCTGTGGAATCTCAACACCTATACTCTCTAAGTATTCTTTTTTGACCATCATAATCTTTTAAATTTCCCTGACTATCCCTTGTAGATGCTACGTATGAGGTCCTCCTTTACCCGTATATGGAAATATTTCTATATTTCCAATACTCTTAAAATATTCTAGTTTAAGGTATGGAAAATCTTCCCCTCCCTCTAAGCCTTTTTCTTTTAACCCATGCTCTTATAATTTTTAATTTACTTACCCAATATTATATCAAATAGCAGTAACTACCTTTTCTCTTTGATTAAATATATTTTTGTGTTAAAATCCTTTCAATTAAATACATTTTTATGTAATATTATGGGAGAAAAAAAAGAAAATAACTTTTTAGAACAAAATCCTCAAACAGATATGAGAATTACAGACCACACAGAAAAAAAAGGAACATGGGTAGAACAAACAGTAGACAAGATAATTGAAACATTTCCAGATGCAGAAGTATATACTTTTGCAGCGGGAATAAGTCCATCAGGAGTAGTACACTTTGGTAATTTTAGAGATGTTATGACCTCTGTACCATTAATTCAAGAATTCTCTAGAAGAAAAATACCTGCTAAATTACTCTTCTCTTGGGATGATTATGACAGATTTAGAAAAGTTCCAGAAGGAGTACCTCAATCTTTTGAAAAGTATATCGGAATGCCCCTATCAGCAGTACCAGACCCAAGAGGAGAAACAGAATCATATGCAAAACATTTTCAAAAAGAGTTTGAAGATGCAATGAAAGTGTTAGATATTGAAATGGAATATCACTATCAAACTCAAGAATACAAATCTGGAAGATATGACGAATTAATACTCCATGCAATACAACATAGAAAAGAGATTGCAAAAATATTACTTTCTTTAATGAGTGATAAAGGAAAAGAAATGAAAGATATTGATCCTGAAAAATACATTGAGGAGTTTTACCCTCTTTCTGTATATTCTACCTTTACAGGAAAAGATAATACAAAAGTATTACACTGTGATGGGTACAATATCACATATTACTGTAATGATACAAAACAGCAAGAAACTATTGATTTCAGAGAAACAAAAAATGTAAAACTACAATGGAAAATAGACTGGCCGATGAGATGGAAAATAGAAGGAGTAGTATTTGAACCAGGAGGACATGACCATGCTTCCCCAGGAGGTAGTTATGATGCTTCAAGTAAAATAGCACAAGCAATATTTGGAATACAACCACCAGTCTTTGTAGGATATGAATTTATCGGGGTAAGAGGATTGAAAGGTAAAATGTCCGGTTCATCTGGAATGGCAATATCACCAGGTCAGCTATTAAACATTTATCAACCAGATTTATTAAAATGGCTATACCTTAGAAAAAACCCAACTCAATCATTCCAATTAGCATTTGATACAGAAATATACAGACAGTATGATGAATATGACAGAGAATTCCCATCTCAACCACCTGCAATACCTTTTAGACAAGCTGTGTCTTTTGGAGATATATTACAGTGGGATACTCAAGAAGTTAAAAAACTTTTAGAAAGGGTCGGGCTAGATTGTGACCAATCTTCAATTGACGAAAGACTAGCAAAAGCAAAATACTGGTTGCAAAAATACAACCCAGAAGAAATGATTAAAATCAGAGATACTATTAAC
Source organism: Candidatus Dojkabacteria bacterium UBA5749 (assembly GCA_002419125.1). Taxonomy (GTDB): domain Bacteria; phylum Patescibacteriota; class Dojkabacteria; order SC72; family SC72; genus UBA2259. The sequence continues at coordinate 15,364 of DIFL01000058.1, forward strand.
CAAGAATATGTATCTACAATGGACACAGAAAGTATCGAAATGGTAAGAAGATTGAGAGAAGACATATCACAAAAAGTGCAATTAGATATAGAAGAATTAACATATACTCTTTATGAAATACCAAAGAGAGAAGATATTACAGATGAAAAGAAAATAAAAGAAAGACAAAAAAACTTCTACCAAAATCTTTACAATTTACTAATGTCAAAAGATAGAGGTCCCAGACTAGCTACATTCCTATGTGCGTTGGAGAAAGAAAAAATTTTGAAACTACTTGAGATATAGATTCTAGTGATTAAGAACCTTTATTAAACAATTATTTTCTTTTACACTTAAAGATATCTTTCCTCCAATTGGAAGTGTTAGTTTAGGATCAGTATGACCAAAATCCAACCCAAAAACAACTGGAATATCTTTAATATATTTTTTTGATTTAATTATCTCCTTTAAGGTACTTTCTGTAATGTCTGTCTTACTTTCAAATCTACCGATTAAAATACCTTTAACCTTTTCAAAACCAGAAGTAGAAATTAAAGCCTCTAAATCTCTATCAAAAATTTGTGCAATATTTCTATCTTCAATTAACAAAACACTATCTGTTAAATCAGGCATATATTTTGTTCCCCTTAAAAGGTTAAAGGTTGAAAGATCCCCACCCAAAAGAATACCTTCTGATTCACCTTCTTTAATAACAGTAAGGCCTGGATTTTTTAAATTTTTTCTATCTTCCTGATCTATGTACCATTTATCCTCAGAATACTTTTGACTAGGTTTGATATTAAATTCCTCTGAGTAGAACAAACATTTTTTAAAGAATTCTTTCGTGAAAGAGTCCAAATATTTTTGTCCAAAAGTAGAAAAATTAGGTCCATAGTAAGATATAATTTTAGTTTTTGCATAAAAAGCATTTAACAAAACTGTTATATCAGAATAACCACACAATATCTTTGGATTTCTCTTTATTAAGTCCCAATTAATATGTTCCAATAACTGATTAGTATTGTATCCTCCAATAGAACTTAAAATACAATTAATTGAGTTATCTTCAAAAGCACTCTCCAAATCTTCAACTCTCTCTTCTACAGAGGATGAGTCCCATTTGTTTAAAGCATAACTGTTTTTCGAGAATAGTACTTTTAAACCATAAATAGATTCAATATTGTTTTTTGCAATATCTATTACGGATTCCGGAACAAAGCTCAAACTCCTAGAAGGAGACACTACCATTACACCACTATTTTTTCTCAATTTTTTAGCAATTACCATATCAATCAGCAAAAATATTAACCTCCCTTATGTTATCTGACTCTGTAAATAACATACTCATCCTATCCATACTAATAGAAGTACCTACAACAGGTGGCATTCCATATTTAATAGCTTTAAGAAAAATTTCATCATATGGGAACAACTCTTTCCCAGTTATCTTCTTTTGCTCCTTTTGAATTTCAAGTTTTCTATTTAGCTCTTCTTTCTCGTTCTCTTCCATACTACCATCTATTATTTTTTTACCAGATATATACCCTCCAAACTTCAGAATCTCTTTTTTATTCTCTGGATTTGTTTTAGTTAGAGGAGAAATGCCTGATGGATAGTTATATACAAATGTAGGATTTATTAACATTGGAACAACTAATATTTTAAAAAGTGATACTATCTTAGAATCTCTATCTTTAACATCTACCATATACTTCTTACTTAGTTTCTCTAATTCTCTATCACTTACTTTGTATATATCAATCCCTGTATGCTTATTAAATACTTCATAAAAAGTAACTCTATCCCACTTTTTCATCAAATTTATCTCATTTCCAAACCACTTTAAGAGGAAATCCCCTTTTGTTTTTATCAAAATCCTTCTAAAGAGCTCTTCAATATATTCCATCATCCAAAAATAATCTTTATACACTTTATAAAACTCTAATGCCGTATATTCCTGGCTTGATATATTCTCTCTACCACCCCCTCTGAATTGTTTATCTATTTCAAATACACCTTCAATACCACCTATTACAAATTGTTTTAAGTATAACTCAGAAGTTACCCTTAAATATTGATCCTCTTTAATATTTTTATTTTTAACTACAAACGGAGTAGATAAACCACCATTAAAGAAATTATTTAGTATTGGACTCTCAACTTCAATATTTCCATCTTCAATCAATTTCGACCTACAAATATTTATAATTATACTTCTACTATATATATTTCTTTTTAAGTTTTTACTAAAAAGAAGCCTTTGAAAAGGTAAGTTTTTACCATTATGATTGTAATCAATATTAAAAGGAACTTCTGTTTCTGAAAGCATATTAATCCCTTGGGCGAAAACAGAAACCTCCCCACTCTTACTCTTCTTAACAATACCAGACACTGAAGCAACATCTCCCTCTTTAAAGGAATCTCTAAAATTCTTTAAACAATCTCCCCCCTTTTGTATAACTATTTGCAATGCACCCTTTCTATCATTAATTCTAAAAAAAAGAATACCTCCCAAATCTCTTACAGAAGAAATCCTTCCATAAAGTCTAACTCTTTTGTTTTCCATAAAAGGAAAACCTGAAACAATCTGAGATGTATAAAATCTATGAATTAAAGATTCTTTTTCTAAATCAAACAAAATTGGAACAGAAGAAAAAAAATCTTCCTTATCTACGGTGTGAACATAATTGTATATGGATGTTGTGTCTGCTTCTAAGGATTTTCTTATAATCTTTTTTATAAGTAGACATTTATTATATGCGTCCTCTCCTTCTATCCAATAACTTTTAATTTCTCCTTCTGTTAAAATATCTAAAACTTTTTTCTTTACATCTGTTTCTACTTCATTACTAGCATGGAATTTAGAATCTAAAGATTTTGCCTCTTTCTTTGTTAATTTCTTCCTGTATTCAAAGACAATCTCCAGATTATACAAACAGAAAAAAGACATGAGTAAATCCTCTATTCGTGTATCTAAAACATTATTAGATAGAGCATAAGGCTTTGCAACTAAGAATGCTAGCTCTAACTTTCTTTTGTTCTTGTATTTAACCATTCACTAAAAACATTCTATTTTAATGGCATAGAGATAATTCTATCACAAATCCCAGATAAATATTTCTTCTCTCGATCTGCGAGTATTATAGATAAATTATTCTTTTCTCTATACTCTTTTAATAAAAATATAATAGAATTAATACTTTTCTCATCTAAATTTGTAAAAATCTCATCTAACAATATTAAATCAGGTTTATTCATTAACAAAGATGCAAAAACTAACTTTTGTTTCTGTCCACCACTAAGAAAAATCGGGTGTAAATCTTCTAAACCCCTTAGTTCAAGTATCTCTAATAAATAATCACCATAATTCTTTTCTTCTTCACTAATCCTCTTTATTCCTAAAAATAACTCTTCATATACAGTATTACAAAACAATTGACGATTTACACTTTGAGAAAGAAAAGCAAAAGATTGTATATTATTTTGTAAGACTTCTTTCCTATATAAAGAATTCTTATTACTAATCACTTTAAGAAGAGTCGTCTTCCCTGTACCATTTTGACCAACTACTCCAATGATTTCGTTTTCCTTTATATTTAACGGTGGTATTCTAACTCCATTTAAATTCCCTTTATATTTGAATTCAATCTCATTAGAAATAAAAACCTCTTTTTTAGATTGTTTAAATGGAATCTTTTCATAAATTTTAACCTCTTGTACCTCTCTAAGAATACGAGAACTATCTAGAATCCATCCTCTTTTAGGGTCAAATTTAAGTTCCTTGTTCGCAATCTTAGAAATATCTTTGTCATGAGAAGATATTAAAACAATAGAATCTTTAGAAAGGTTTTTAATCTCCTTTAGAATATCCCCTTTCTTTTCATTGTCTAATAAATCTAAAGGTTCATCAAATATATAAAGTTTTCTCTTTTTCGAAATAGTACTTAACAAAGTTATATATTTTCTTTCACCTCTAGATAAATCCATAACAGATTTTTTAAGATATTGCTGAAAACCCTTCAAATTAGCAAAAGTTTCAATTTCTTCTTTTTCTTTGTAAAATTGTCTCTCTACTGTATCAAAAAGAAGTTGACTATCAGAATACTGAAAACAAAAAGTAATATCCTTGTAATTTTCCTCTGAGATTCTTTTTCCATTAAAAAGAATTTTCCCTTCAAAAAAACCTGCTTCAAAATTAGGAATAATGCCAGCAAAAATTTTCAAAAGAGTAGTCTTACCACAACCTACTTTTCCCCTTAACCAAACAATATCTCCATCAGAAAACCTTACTTCCAAATCTTTAATAAGACTTTCTTTATCATTAATATACGAGAACTTATTTATCTTTATTTCCAAATTATTTTCTTTTTTCATATAATTTTTTTATATCTACACTATCAAATGCATATGTTGCTCTAAGAGAAGAAATATATTCAATATTATCGATTAACATAGAAATAAATATATATTCTATTCTTCTTAACAAATTCAAAACTCCTTTATTAGAAAAGTTCCTTGAATTTAAAGAAATATTCATATCTTCAATACTTTCTAATAACCTTGAAATCATATTAAATGCTATTGTTATAGGTAAAACAATTCTATAGTTCAATCTCAAATTTACCAAAAATTGTATAAGTTCTTCCTGCGAAAGAATGACAAAAAGGAATAAGCCAGAGAAATTAATTAACAACCATTTACTAAAAAATGGAAAAACATAGGAAAATATCGAAAATATCAAATCTTGCGAGATATATTCAGGTTGTAAATTAATACCTTGTAAAAAGGATGCTATAAAGAAAAAAAGTAAAAGAGAAACAGTTAGTAATTTAAACAAATGTATTCGAAATTTCACAAAACCATTTACCAAAAGAAAAAGGAAAAATAAGAAAGCAATAAATATATTTATAATATAGATATTATTTATTAAAACAAAGATATTTAGGAATACATATATTAATACTTTTATATATCCAGGGATATTAATAATCAGATTATTAGGAAAGAAGTAATATAAAAAGGTTTTAATTTTATAGTCTTGCATTTTTTATTTTGTTTATACTCTCAGATAAATCTAAACTATGTAATATTTCAAAAGAAAGAACAGAAAAACCAAAGTATAAATAATAATAATCCAAAATAGATAATTCAGAATCGTTTAATGTTACTAATTCTTTTAATAAAACATCAAAACTCAGCGGATGATACCATTTTAAAGCAGCATACTCATAAAGGACATCTCCAGCAATTGGATGATCTACATCAAACATTGCAATAATTTCATCACGAGAATTAAAAACAAAATTGTTTGAATTGTAGTCTAACAAAAGAAAATAACCTTGCTTTATTTTTGGAATCCTATAATCTTTCTTCTCTAAATCTCTAAATATTTTCTCTATCTTCTTAGATTTTAATGTCTTTAAAACTTTTTTATTCCTGATGTTTGTAAAAAAGAAATATTTCCTCCATGAAGAATAGTCCCCATAACCTTGTGCATTAATATTTCCATATCTAGGAATTTCAATTTTATTGACTTTTAAAATGATTTTTAAAATTTCTAATCGTTGATTTGTACTAAGTAAAGGATTATCGATTATGTTACCTTCAACAAATTTCTCCTTAAGGATATTCTTGTTTCCAACTAACTCCCCCCTTCGATATATTGCTTCTACTTTAACTGCAGGTATACCTTTTTCAGCCAATATCTCATGACTCTTTTGTTCAATTAAAAAATGGTTAGGGTTGTTGAAATCTTCAAAAGAATCCTTTGGTACTTTGTATATATATCCTTGATATTTATATATATTATGTACAAGACCTTCTGTTAAATAATTTTCTTTACTTATCATTCTTTTTAAAAAGAATCTTTTGCTCCACAATAGGTGTAAGAATTTTTAGTAGAGGCATTGCAATAACAATATTTACGATCATTCCACCAACTACCCATCCATATATAGCAACATTTAAAGCACTATCTGGAATAAGTCCAAAGAGATTCAAACCTCTTAACGTATAATTTGAAGAAACTAATTGACCTAAAAAAACTAATCCTATGAAAGCTAAAAAGTCATAATATTTTACTAATTTGTAATTTAAACCCTTGATATACTTAAAACCTAATACAACAATACTAACTCCTAAAACATTTCCCCAAGCCAAAAGAAGAGCATAAATAGTAAAAGTACCACTGATTACAGCACCAAGTAGCAATCCTAAGTAAAGTCCTAAAACAGCCTCTTTTTTAAACCAGAGAGCAAACAATGTATAAAATGCCGCCCCTATATATAAAGAGGAAACGCTAAAAACACCTGTTGGTAAACCAACAACTCCTATGTAATCTAGGATAGCTGTAAATCCTGCAATTACACCTATTAAAACAATATCTAATTTCTTCATAAGATATTAAAAATAAATTATATTACTGGTTATTATATTAACAAGACTACCATATATCAATATTCTATTCTCTTAATTTTGTATATAATTTAATAACAAATAATTAAAACTATATACATGAAAAATATATTAAACGAATTAAGAAAGGATTTAAAACAAATAGTTAAAGATGAATTCTCAGGAGAGAATACTAAAAGACAATACATAAAGAAAGCCCCAGAAGGGCTTTTTTTGTCTGAAAAACACTTGATAGAGAAATACTTTAATAATACAAAAGGAAAGTTATTAGATCTAGGATGTGGTACAGAAAGAACTACAATCCTCCTGTACGAAAAAGGCTACAGTGTAATAAGAGTAGATATTGTACCAAAGATGATAGAAAATGCTAAAAAGATTGCTAGTGAAAAGAATTTCGATATTGATTACAGAGTTGGAGATGCTACAGAACTTGAGTTTGAAGATGATATGTTTGATTCTGTCTTTTTCTCTAACCAAGGATGGACTCAAATACCAAGAAAAGAAAACAGGATAAAGGTATTAAAAGAAATTAGAAGAATATTAAAAAATAATGGGATATTAATATTTACATCCCATACAAGACATTTGTTTAGTAAACATTTTTTTTGTTTTCTTGTGTGTAAAAAATAATCCCTTTTTTATACTGTCTTCTTTGTTTCATTTTAGGCTCTAGGCATGTATGTCCAGCCAATTTTAATATATTCCTTCAAGACCCGTATGTTATAGCTAAGAACCCTTATGAGGATTGAGCTATTTTGACCTTAAAAAGAGAAAGAAGCAAAGGTAAGACCTTAATTAATCTCTATTTTGCCTGTCTTAAACTACTCCCATCCCATTCAATTACTGGTTCATCACCATATTTTGCATTTATTTCTACAGATTCACTTAACCATGTACCATAATCAATCGTCTCTAA
>DIFL01000054.1 GCA_002419125.1 Candidatus Dojkabacteria bacterium UBA5749
CCACTAGCCTCTAATGTCTTAATGTATTCTGGCTTTGAACAAAATCTCATACCTGTATATCCTATACAACCCTTAACAAATGAAACTTCATTTGAAATATGTGTTAAATCTGCGTTAGAAAGAAACTCGCCTAACTCCCTTGCAGGATATGCATAGTCTTTAGAAGAATCTATTTTACTTGCAAGTCCTCTAGACATAGCGACTACCCCACTCATATTTATTTTAACCAATTCAGAGGTATTCACTGCAATATTATTCCCATATTTCAACTTCATATTATGATTCAATATTCTCGAAACAAATTCACTTTCTTTCTCCTCCTTTAATGTATATCCCATACTTAGACAACCAGAAATATCTGTTAAACAGTTTTTCCCATCAAGAGAAAGCACTTTATAACTTTCACTAAGATCCTCATAAGGGACAAAGGATATATATTCCTCACTCCCTCGTAAAGTCGAAATTAAATCATCTGATTTAAGTATCTCTAGACCATCTCCAAGCAGTTGAGGTAAAAAAACTTTGGCTAGGTCATATTCATCAGAAGATACATATACTTTCTTACTCTTTTTAATCTCTTCTAAAGTACTCTCTCCTTTTATCCAGTAAATATGACCAACTGGAACATACTGTTTAAAATAGAAGGAGGAAGAAATCTCGTCTGTATATATAACCTCATAACCACCTCTGTTGACAAACTCAAATCTTTTAATATCCTCAAACGCAATATCATCAACTGATGATTTAATTGCATCTGAGACCTCTTTAGGGATTTCATCATTAAATGAAACCTTAAAAGTATCATACTTAACCTTAGGGGGAGTATAAAAGAAGAAGTCCGGGAGATTTCGAATAGATAGTCCAGAGAATATGAAAATATAGATAAAAAAGGCTAAAAATGGTATAATACTGTATAGAAATATGGGATGCTTTTTAATATTTCTTCTTTGATTTCTCCTTTGAGTTACTGTCATATTTAACATATTAGAATATATCGTATTAACAATTTTCTTAAAAGTGACACTAACTATAGGACAAACAATAAATATAAATATGAAAACATATAACAAACACAATGTATTTCTTTTGATGGTAGGAATATTAACCATTGGAGGAATACTAAATATCCTTTATGAGATATCTCCTAATAGAGTTGTTGGTATTGATAACGAAACCTTTGAGATAGAGTACAAGCAGGATGTTGAATATATTACCTCTTCTCCTCAAGAGGAAACTATATTAGAAAGTGCAGTATCAATATCTAGCGAGGATATTATTAAAAATCAAAAAATTCAAAATATTAAGAGATTCTTTGAACAAAGAAACTCTCCTTTAGCTGCATATGCAAAAGAGTTTGTAGAAGCTGCGCAGTATTGGAATGTCGACTATAGATTAGTGGCTGCTATCTCTGTTGTTGAATCTGGTGGTGGTAAAGTAAACTTTAGACCTTACAATGCATGGGGTTGGGGTAAATACGGTTTTGAAAACTGGAAAGATGGTATTTGGAGTGTAACAGAAGGTTTGGCTACTGGATATATCTCAAAAGGTTTAGATACACCCTTAGAGATTGGTAGGGTATACTGTCCTCCTTCATACTCAAGCTGGGCAAAGAAAGTTTCTTCCTTAATGAAAGAAATAGGAGAGTAAAGTATACTTAAGTAATGGAAACAACAAAATTAGGAAAATACCTTGTATCTTTTCCAAATAGTAAGGAGTATCACAAATTAAAAAAAGAGATTTGGGGAGAGGAGATTTACCACTTTGAAAGTAGTAATCCCTCCCCCTTTATTATTGATATCGGTTCTCACATTGGTATATCTGTTTTGTATTTTAAAAATCTCTATCCAAACTCCTCTATTCTTGCTTTTGAACCAAACCCCATTTCTTTTCAGTTTCTTGAAGAAAATGTCACCCAAAATGCCCTTGAGAATGTAACTTTAATAAATGAAGGTGTCTCTTCAAATATTGGAGAGAGAATCCTCTACATTGATAATACTGATTCTCAATGGAATTCAAACTCTAGTTTTTTACAAAACAGTTGGAACGGGAAGGAGAATACAAAAAAGATTACAGTTAAAAGTACTAGGTTGGATAGATATTTAGAAAATATTAACTGTATAGATATGTTAAAAATAGATACAGAGGGAAGTGAATTAGAAATACTTACAAGCCATAAAAAGTTCTTAAGATTGGTAGAGAATATCTCTTTGGAACATCACCCTAGTAGAGGGAAGAAATTCAAAAATATTATTAATATACTTCAAGAGTATTTTGAATTAAAATATTTTGATGAAGGAAAAATAGTAAAATCTCCCTCCAAAGAAAGACTTCTAACGATACATGGCAAGAAAAGAAAATAGTTTAGACCTCCATCCTTTTCTAAAAATCTTGTAAAGTTCCGTACCTAATTTCTCTGGATCATGCCTTACTAAACTCCTATCCAATGTGTCTCCTTTATCTTTCTTTAATAGGGAATTTGCTACTAAGTCTGCCTTAATTATCACCCTATCCTTCCCCTTTATATCCTCCTTGAAAAGATGCTCTCCTTTCTCAACATATCTTTGATATGCTTTCTGAGGTATTTTCCCATTGTTAACTAATACATAATCAAATCTTCTCCCAATTGAATCCTCTAAAGTCTTTAACATATCTTCCAGAGTTAAACCTCTTGTTTGACCAATCTTTGACATTAAATTAGAAATGAATATCAATTTAGCACTACTCTCTTGTAAAGCCTGTGGGATACCATCTACCAAAAGGTTTGGCAAGGTGGTTGTATACAAGTCTCCAGGACCAATAATAATATAGTCAGAAGAAAGAATTGCATTTAGCGCACCATCAAAGGCTTTGGCTTTACCATCGAAGTAAAATTTACTTATCTTTCTATCCTCTTCGGGTTCATCAATGAAATGCTCTCCTACTATTTTCATCCCGTTTGTATACTCTGCTACTAATTTTACCTTGTCTAGAGTAACAGGGATAATGTCTCCCGAAACTGAAAAAAGATATTTAAACATTTCAATAGCTTCAACCTCACTACCAGTAATCTCTGTCATTGCAATCATAAGTAAGTTTCCTAAAGTATGACCTTTAAGACCATCACCTTGGGAAAATCTGTATGTAAAGAGATTTCGCAGTATCTGGTCCTCATTCTCAGTTGAAAGTGCAATAATAGATTTTCTTAAATCACTTAGAGGTAATAATCCGAATTCATCCCTAACTACAGCATTACTCCCCCCATCATCCATCATGCCTACAATAACCTTAAGAGAAAGGTCTTTTTTACTTTTCAGACCTTCTAGAACAGTTGAAGATCCAGTTCCTCCTCCAATTACAGTAATATTCATAGGTATAATTGTATATCAAAAAATGATATAATCAAATAGATTAATTAATTCTCAGCTACTTACAAATATGAATTTCAAAGTCGGAACAAAAGTATTTTACCCATCTCACGGTGCAGGTTGGATTAAAGCACAAAAAGAGATTGAATTTAATGGTGCAAAAAAAATGTATTACGAATTTGAATTCATTAATGCTTCAATAACAATATCAACACCTTTAGATAATGTAGAGAATTTAAATATTAGACCAGTATTTTCCCCGAAAGAAATTAAAGAGAAGATTGCAGTATTAAAAAAGACTCCATACAAAGATCCTAAGACGACTGATTTTAACAAGTTGATGGAGATATTTAAGAAAACAGAAAATCAAGCAAATATCGAATCCGCTATTGAAACTATACAATATTGTAATTTTGTAAAGAGAGAGAGAGAAAAAGATGGGAGACTAATACCTGTTTCTATTGAAAATGAATTAGCAAGAGCAATGGGTGATATTGTCGGGGAATTAGCAATTTCTTCTGGCACAAAACTTGAAAGTGCAGGAAAAACTTTTGAAAAGATTACTGGTTTAGAAGCAAAATTTCTAGAGTCTAAGTATTTTGGTCAATAACTTACTCTCCCCTATTTTGATTTCAAAACCATCTTCAATACTGGTACCAATATCCATGTCTTTAATGTAAATAGTATTCTTAATACTTTCTTTGTATTTTTCTATGATTGAGAGTATCTCTTTATCTTCACTCTGATACTGCAGGGAAATATACTCACCTACTTCACATCCAAATTCTTTTCTAGCTACCTGTAATCCTCTTAATATTTCATTTAACAAACCCTCCTCTTTTAATTCCTTAGTTACTAAGGTATCAATACTTACAAATATCTCACCTGCGTTTGAACTTACAATGTTTTCTCCACTAACCTCTTCTTTGCTAAAGAGAACCTCTTTAACATTTAACTCTCCTTTAATAATGTCTAACATTTCTAAGTCTGAGATAGGAACATATGCTTTGGAGAGTGGTTGTCTAACCTTGAGTCTTTTTTCGTCTCTAATATTTAAACCAATAGAGCAGATGTTTCTTACTATCTCCATGTCCATATTTAATTTCTCATCTAACAACTCTTTATTAAAAACAGGATACTCTTCTAAATGTACAGACTCCTTTCCTTGAGTTTGAAGTGTTAGATATCCAGACTCGCTAATAAAGGGGGCAAATGGTGCAAGTAGTTTAGATATTTCAATTAATACATAATGTAGGGTATTTAAAGCGTCAATATCTCCGTTAACAAATCTCTCTCTAGATCTTCGTATATACCACTTAGAAAGTGCATCAATTAAATCAAATATGTATTTAACTCCATTTTGGAGTTTGTATTCATCTATGTTTTTAGAAACCCCTCTAATAGTTTGATTAAGTTTAGAGACTATCCACCTATCCATGATATGTTTAGGTTTGATATTTGTTATATCCCAAGCATCAAGATTCTCTTTGTAATTAAGGAGATATTTAATACAGTTGTAATATGGAAGTAGTACTGTAGAAGTGATCTCTTTTACAAATTTGTCACTAAATATAACCTCTTCACCATGAACAATTGGAGAACTTAAAAAGTAAAGCCTTAGGGCATCTGCACCCATTGAGTCAATCACTGTATTTACTTCGGGATAGTTACGTTTACTCTTAGACATCTTACTTCCATCAGGCGCTAGGGCCATACCATTGACAATAACATTCTCAAATGCTTTCTTACCAAAAAGCGCAACACCTAAAACATGTAAAGTGTAAAACCATCCCCTTGTTTGATCTACTCCCTCTGCAATAAATTCTCCAGGATATTTACTTTCAAACAGTTCCCTATTTTCAAAAGGATAGTGAAATCTTGCAAAAGGCATTGAACCAGAATCATACCATACATCAATTACATCATTAACTCGCTTCCTTTCTCCTCCACAATCACATTTATAAACTATCTCATCTACAAAAGGTTTATGAGGATCTTTTAACTCTATCCCACTTTTCTGTTTAATCTCTTCAAAAGAACCTAATACTTCCTTTTTACCACATTTGTCACACACCCATACTGGTAAAGGTGTTCCCCAATATCTGTTCCTACTTAATGCCCAATCCCTAGCATCCTCTAGCCAATTTCCAAATCTTCCCTCTTTCATATGCTTCGGAATCCAATTAATATCTTCATTCTCTTTAACTAGTAAATCTCTAATCTTTGTAACTCTTACATACCAACTCTTAATTGGTTTGTATATCAATGGTGTGCCAGTTCTCCAACACATAGGCATTTGATGTTCATAGTCATAATGGTCAAACAGAAGATTTCTGTTCTCTAAATCCTCCATAATGAACCTATTTGCCTTTTTGTAAAACATACCCTTAAATTGCTCAATTTCATCTTTCATATTCCCTGAATCATCTAGGTAATCAAACATCTCAATACCCATTTCAGTCATTAATAGGAAATCTTCTTCTCCGTATGGAGCCTGATGAACAAGACCAGTCCCATCATCAAGTGTTACATGATTTGCATGTACTACCCTAAATGCACCTTCACTACTTTTGTTTGAATAATATGGATACAATGGTTCATACTCTTTACCAATCAAATCACTTCCTTTCATTTCTCTTAACACCTTAAAACCCTCTTTAAAGATATTTTCAACTAACTCCTTTCCTACTATATATTTTTCATTTTTGTATTCAACTTCTACATAGGTAAAATCTTTTCCTACAGCAACTAATAGATTCCCTGGAAGAGTCCAAGGAGTAGTAGTCCATATTAAAAGATATGTATCACTTCCCTTAAGTTTTAATTTAACAATTACTGCTGGATCAGTAATTGTTTGATAACCACCCAAGGCTACCTCTGAGTTAGAAAGAGTAGTACCAGCTCTAGTAGAATATGGAACTACCTTATATCCTTCATAGAGAAGATCTTTGTTGTAAAGTTCTTTTAAAGACCACCAAACACTCTCAATATACTCTGGGTTCATAGTGGCATACTCCTGTTGGTTATTAACCCATCTACCCATTCTTTTTGTTAAATCCTGTATTTCTCCTTGATATTTCTTAACAGATTCCCTACATAGGTTGTTAAACTTTTCAATTCCAAACTTTTCAATATCTCCCTTCTGCTCAAAACCCAATTGCTTTTCAACCTCATACTCAACAGGAATACCCTGACAATCCCATCCTAAACTTCTTTCAACTCTAAAACCTCTCATAGTCTTGTATCTGGGTATGCTATCTTTAATAACCATAGTTAGAACATGACCATAGTGGGGTTTGTTATTAGCTGTAATTGGACCATCATAGAAGGTAAAGGATTTTTCCTTTGGTCTTTGCTCAATACTTTTTTCTAAAATATCCTTCTTCTCCCAATACTTTAGAATTTTTTCTTCCATTTCTGCGAAATTAGGCATACTCTGTGTTTTAGATATCTTTAACTCTTCCATATGTTTTTTGTTTTCAAATATTAAACAAAAATCCCCTTGTAAAAACTAATACATTGTATCAGTTCTTACAAAGGGACGTATATACGTGTTACCACCCTTTTTCATATCTACATTACTGTAGATATCTTACTAACCATATTAATGGTTATACTCTTTCTCGGGAGTAATCCGTTGGATTCTAATAGTAGAGAACTACTTTCTTTCCACCACTCACCAGTGATGTCTGGGTCATTGTGTTGCCCCAATTATATCACATGTATAGTATAATTGGTGGATGAAAAACAATTGGAACTTAAAACTTCTCTATAAAGATATTTGTGATTCACAAATAGAGACCGATATTGAAAGAAGCAAAAAAGAAGTGAATAATTTTGTTCAGAAATGGAGACAAGACAAGAAGTATCTTAAAGATCCAAAGACCCTTTCTATTGGATTAAAAGAGTATGAAGACCTAATGGAAGAGCATGGAATATGTACAAAACCCTCCTACTATATCTTTCTATCCAGAGCCATAGATCAAGAGAATCCCATTCTTAAGTCCAAAGAAAACCTTTTACATACAACATGTTTAGAATTAGAAAACAGTATTCAATTCTTTTTATTAAATATCTCTAAAATACCAAAAGATAAACAGAAAATATTTTTAGACTCTCCATATTTAAAAAAATACAAACATTTTCTTCAAAGCAGTTTTAATGAGGCTAAATATCTACTTTCTGACAAGGAGGAAAAGATATTTAATTTGAAATCTAAAACCTCCTACGTTAACTGGGTAAATATGCTCTCAGAGTTACTTCAAAAACAGAGTTTAGAAGTAATTGATGAAGATGGGAGGAAAAAGGAAATTCCTTACAGTGAAGTTAGTAAGTATTTAGATAGTAGTAAAAAAAGTGTAAGGGGGTTTGCTGCAAAAGAGTTTTACAAAGTAAATAATCAGTATTTAGAGGTTGCTGAATATGAGATAAACTCAATACTAGAAAACAAGAAAATCTCTGATGATTACAGAAATATACCAAGAGTAGACATACCAAGACTCCTTTCAGATGATATGGATTTGGAAACTGTTGATACACTCAGAGAAACAGTTACGAACTCATTTGATATTTCAAAACGTTTTTACAAATTAAAAGCAAAACTCTTAAAACAGGACTCTCTCGCTTACTATGAAAGAAATGTTAAGATTGGAGATTCGAATGAGGAATACAACTTTGAGGACTCACTTAATATTATAAAAAATGTTTTTAACAAATTAGATAAAGAGTTCTTTGATATTCTAAAGACATATGACTCTCAAGGTAGATACGATGTCTATCCCAAAAAGGGTAAAGAGGGAGGAGCGTTTTGCGTAGGAGTCGGAAGTAAATACCCAACATATATACTTTTAAATCATAACAACAGATTACAAGATGTATTAACAGTAGCTCATGAGAGTGGGCATGGTATCCATACTGAGTATTCAAACAAACAGAACCCCCTTAATCAAGGGTACTCTACTGCCTGTGCAGAGGTTGCCTCAACTTTTTTTGAAGAGTTTGTACTTGAAAATATTGCAAAGAATCTAACGAAGAAAGAGAAGAATCTTTTACTCATCAAATCTCTTGAAGAAGATATTTCAACAATATTTAGACAGATTGCCTGCTACAATTTTGAGTTAAGATTACATAAAGAGTTTAGAGAAAAAGGTTTTCTTCCTAAAGATGAAATATCCGATATTTTTACAAATGAGATGTCAAAATACCTAGGAGATAGCGTATTAAAAGATAAACATATGAAATTAGGTTGGATATATTGGAGTCATATTCGTTCCTTCTTCTATACATATTCCTATGCTAGTGGATTATTAATCTCTAAATATCTACAGAATTTAGTAAAAGAAGATGCAAAAAATATTGAATATGTAAAAGATTTCTTTAAAGCGGGGAATAGTAAATCTCCAAAAGAGATTTTTCTTGATATGGGAATAGATATTTCTAAAAAAGAATTCTGGAGAAAAGGAATTTTAGAAATTGAAAAAAAACTTGAATACTTAGAAAAAGAACTTTAGGGTATACATACATCAAATCTTTTGTTATCATTGCATATATCTATATAAATTGTGTATTTTTTTAATATGGGAGATTTTGAGAACAAACCGGATAAAGCTAAGAGTATTACTGCAAAGAGATTAGATGAAATGGCAATCGAGATGGGAACAGAAACTGGGGCTGTTGTGGTAAACGAGGGTGACAAGAAGAGATTGTTTGAGAGTTTGGGAGGTAGGACTGTTGAGATTTTAAATGATGGATCAAGAATTGATGCAGAAACAGGAGAAATTGTTATACCTGGA
>DIFL01000043.1 GCA_002419125.1 Candidatus Dojkabacteria bacterium UBA5749
GCTGCATCAGTAGCAACTATGTTAATAACTACAGAAGCAGTAGTAGCTGAAATACCAGAGGAGCATAAACACGAGAGTAATCCTATGGGTGGTGGTATGGACGGAATGATGTAATACTACTTCGTAAGCTTTGGGGAAAGGGACTCTTCTAGGGTCCCTTTTTAATACCTTATCTCCTGAGCTAATACCTTGCCCATTACATTAATAATTTGATTAGTATATTTTTTGGTACTCAGACCTTGGTTACTTCTAATTAATACTAAATCATCTTTCTCTAATTTACTTTGAATGGAGAGGTATGTTATCCCATTCTTTTTAATTCCATCATATTCACACTCAATTAAAGAAGAATCAATAGCAATACACTCCCTATCTCTCTTTAAAATCCATTCAGGACATATGTAATAGTAGTTTGTATTATCAGAATTTAATTTGTGAGACATTGGTAATTGTATAAAAAGGGGGACCCTATGTTCTATATTTGAGTATGTATTAGGTACATGTTTTTCCATAAGTAAAGACTTGGAAATATTTAAAGCATTAGAAATCCTATTTATCTTTTTAAAAGGAGAATTAATACTCCTTTCATATCTTGAAACCATCTCCCAGCTTACTCCCACCTTATCTGCTAATTGTTGCTGAGTTAAATTAGCCCTTTCTCTGTATATACGAATATTTTCTCCTATGTAGTTTTGTTCCATAATTAAGAATTGTACTGGGCTGGTATATGAAAAGGTATAGAATAATAGTTCTTATTTATGAAATAATAGATAACCAGTTATCCTTTAACCATTTTTTTGAATTAACATATTCTTCTTTCAACCCCCTCTTCTCTAGTTCTTTTCTAATTACACCACCCTGATGAGGATATTTAAATTTCTTTGCTAATGGAGAACTAAAACCATGAGTATAGTGGCATAACTCATGAGCTATGGTTGCCTTAATTACATACTCAGGGACATAGTCATACATAAAATATCTAGTAATATTTATTAAGGATACCGTTTTGTTATCAAATATCTCTTCATCAAGTTTGTATTTCTTAATATATCTTTTAAAAGTATCCTTATCTTTAATCCATCTAATACTCCCTAACTGTCTTTTAGAATGCTTCCCATACTTAATAGCGACTAGGTTAAGTCTTGCTACATCACAGAAGTTATTCTCCCAAAGGTCATATAGTAAATTTTCTAAATATTTGTTATCTCTAACCATTTTTACATGATATTATAGATATAGATGAACAGTATTATACAAGAAAAAAGTAAAACCCTGTGGTATGTAATAAAATTTTTCTATACTAGATACACAAAAGATGTAGTCATTAGAGATTTACTCTTTATTGTAGTAACTATATCTGAGATGTTAGGTATTACTGTAGCTGGTAAATTTTTAGATGCTACCGTTTTGGTAATAGAGAATTTCGAGAGTTTGGATTTACAAAGATATTTAGGATCAGATTCTTTCTATTATCTATGTATTTCACTTTTGCTCTTAATACTTGCAAATATTGGGAATAGGGTGCGAATTAATTTGAAAAATAATATTTCAGATAGGGTATGGAGGGATACTAATGTTGAAATGATTAGTAAGATTTCTAACTCGAATCTTCAAGATATAGAGAAACCAAAATTACAAAATCTAATAGAATATATACCTAACTATTCCATAAATAATCTCATATCTTCATATGAATCATTCTCAACAATTGTATATCAACTTGCTAGAGGACTTACTGCATTTGTAATCCTCTATTCTCATTTAGGATGGTCTGTATTGTTACTTACTCTCTTTGTATTACCAGAAGTGCTGCTTACAATGTTTAATAGAAAAATTATCCAGTTGTATGATGATAAGAATATGCCAATACTAAAACTTACCAACTATATCTACTATACAATCAGTATGGATATTAAGAATTTTAACGAGTTAAGGGTAAACAACACATATGATTTTTTGAGAAAGAAATTTGAAACAAACAAGGATGGGTATTTAAAAGGTCTTTTCCATAGAAGAAAACACTTTACAATAGATGAAGTATTTGGTTCTGTAATTGGTCAGCTATTTAAATATATCTATCTAATATATTTAGTAGGGTATGCAATTGTAAAAAAGATTTCAATAGGTAGTTTTAGTGCTCTCTTTAACTATGTAGATGTAGTTCATGGTAGTGCATTCCAAGTATTAAATACCTTTGCACTTTTAGATAACTACTTGGCGTATACCTCTAAATATTTTGAATTTGTTAACCATGAAGGGTTTGGAGATATTAGACATGGGTTTGTTAAACTCCCTAAGGGTACACCAGATATTGAGTTTCTTAAATTAGATTTTGCATATCCTGATGAGCCGGAAAGAAAGGTATTAGAGAATCTCTCTTTTCAAATAACTGCTGGAGAGAAGGTTGCATTCTTTGGAGGAGATAGTTCAGGAAAGAGTACTTTAATTAAAATGCTTACAGGGTTGTATCAGGTTACAGCAGGAGATTACCTAATGGGAGGATACTCAGTTAAGGAGTTAGATAGGGGAGAAGTAAAGAGTAAGTTAGCTGTTACATTCCAAAGTTTTGTTAACTACAGTTTTAGTATTAGAGAAAATATTACCCTTACAGGAGACAAGAAGAGAGTTAATATGGCTTTGTATAACAGTATTCTTAAGATATGTGAAATAGATAAATTTATGAAAGATGAGGGTATAACAGATACTCTTAAGTTAGGTAAATATTTAGATGGGAAAGAGTTGTCTCCTGGATATTGGCAGAGATTTGCTATAGCGAGGATGTTGTATAGGAATAGAAAGATATTTGTATTGGATGAGCCCTTTACCTATATAGATGCTCCTTCTAGGGATAAGATAATAAAGGGGATATTAAAGTTTGCAGGTCCTGATAGAACTGTAATATTAATTACTAGAGATACAGATTTGCTTGATCTGTTTGATAAGATATATGTTTTAGAGGGAGGTCATATTGTAGAAAGAGGTAATTGGAAAGAATTAGTAAAGAAGAAGGGTAGGTTATACAAGGATATGAAATACAACAAGTAACAGTTTCTAGTTATAGGATTTATTTTGAGAGTATACTAGGGTATACCTAGATTCGTTGACTTCGAAGATAAATGTAAGATATAATGCTAATAGATATTGTGGCTAAGGGTTTTTGTCTAATTCTTAACAAAACTATTACAGGATAGCTACATGACCTACAAGTAATCAACCAAGGGTTATGTTGATTTGAAGGTCTGCCCGTCTAACAACATATCTCTGATTTAAATAAATTTATTTTATTTATTTTTAATGAAGAGATTTATTAAGAAATCTTTATACAAGATTTTTGTTTCTCTGTTTCTCATTTTTTATTCACTTGTACCTCAATCTATTGCTATTGGGCAGGTTATAGAAGAATATTCACAGGGCAGTGCTGTACCTATTGAAGAGGTAATAATTCCCGAAGAGTCTTTGTTAGAAGAAGAGGTTGTTTTACCAGAGGAGGAATTACCTCCTATAGTTGAAGAACCTCTTGTTGAAGAAATACCTATTGAAGAGCCTGTTATAGAGGAACCAGTTATTGAACCTGAAGAGGTAATTAAAGAGGTATTATCAATTCCTGTATGGGTTATTAATGATTCTTCTGCTACTACATATGATGTAGTTAAATTAGGAGAGACATATATTGCTCCTCAGAATAGTAGAGTTAGAATAATATTTACTAAATTACCAGAGAATCCATCTAAGTTAACCATTGAAGAGATTACACTTACACAAGAGGAGATAGAAGCAACTGGAGCAGTTAGTGATAAGGCATATGATATTACTACAGATATGGTAGATGGGACTTTTGAATATGATTTGACATTACCAAATACTGACAAAGATTTCACTTTGGGTTATGTAGAAAATAGAGGTGGATTATTAACTGGTGTTAAAGAAGTTACAAATGAAATACTAGAGGAGGGAGATGTAGTCAAAATTAAAGAGTTAAATCATTTTACTATATACTTACTTACTATTCTTCCAACAGATTTCCCATATGTTTGTGGGGATTCACCTTGTGAAGCAAAAGAGATAAAGATATTTAATATGGAGCTTATTAATAAAACAACAGGGCTCCCAATAACTTCATGTGATGTCGGAGATCCTGCAATCCCTATTTCAATAAAGGTTACTTATGAGGTTGAGGCATCAAATAGATATTCAATTTTTATTGAAGGAGAAATATATCAAAATGGAGTGTTCCAAGAGCGCATTAACTCTCGAAGCACATGTGTTGATTATGTCTCTTCAACGGGATTAACAGGTAAAACATTTGATACGGATTTTAATTGGAATTGTGGTCAAGATATTTCTATAAAGAATTTAAAGATATCTTGGTATCAGAACGATCCTTCTACAGCAACTTACCCAGCTCCAGGCTATTGTAATGCTGTATTTGGTACAAGCAATTGTCCAACAGGATCCAAATGTTTTTTCTATGGAGATACTGAGTATATTGTCCCCTTGCCCCCAAGATTAACTTTAGTTAAAGAATTTTCTCCTTTTGGAAGTGGTGAGGCTTCTGATTGGTTATTATCTGCAGCATCCTCGGGATATACCCTTTCTGGATATCCATCTAGTGGAAATAGTATTTCTGGGATAGTAAATCCAGGGATATATTCTCTTTCAGAGTCGGGAATTCACTCGGATGAATATACCCCAAGTCAATGGAGTTGTATAAAGAACGGGGGTAGTCCAGTATTGGGGAATTCCATTACTCTAGAATATGATGATGAGGCAACCTGTACGATTACCAATACACCAAAACAAGGTACATTAATTGTTAAGAAGGTAGTAGTTAATGACAATGGAGGTAACAAGGTAGTATCTGATTTCAATCTTTATATTAACGGAATTGCAGCTACCTCTGGAACAGCATATGCTCAATTAGCGAATGCAGAATTAACAGTTAGCGAAGATTCTCTTACAGGTTACACGGCATCAGTTTGGGGAGGAGATTGTTCAGCAGATGGTAAAATTACCTTACTTCCAGGAGACAACAAGACCTGTACGATTACCAATGACGATGTTGCACCGAAATTAACCTTAGTAAAGACTGTAGTAAATGACAATGGAGGTAACAAGGTAGTATCTGATTTCAATCTTTATATTAACGGAATTGCAGCTACCTCTGGAACAGCATACGCTCAATTAGCGAATGCAGAATTAACAGTTAGCGAAGATTCTCTTACAGGTTACACGGCATCAGTTTGGGGAGGAGATTGTTCAGCAGATGGTAAAATTACCTTACTTCCAGGAGACAACAAGACCTGTACGATTACCAATGACGATCAACCAGGCTCTATCACTATTAAAAAAGATGTAGCTAACTATTTAGGAGTGTATGAAGATATCTACTCTTCCTCAATATTTAGTGTTTACCTAAATGGTAATCTCTTAACAGTTAAAGATATAAGTGATAAAGGAGTAGATCCAAATATAGCAATATATACAGATATGAATGCAGGGTACTATACCTTAGATGAAGTAATTAATGACGGATACAGTTTCGAAGGATGCTACATAATATCCAATGAGCTTGAAATGCCTTCACGCCTAGCTCAATCAGAGGAATTAATAGAATATGATCCATACAATCCATACTTCAAATTAAATAACGGAGAAGATTTAGAAATAGTATGTAAGAATATGGAAATTGAACCACAGCTAGAAATAACAAAGCAAAATGATAGCCCAATTTTAGGATTAGAAACAGGTAGTACAGTCCTTTTCACATTAAGAATAGAAGCTCCATCTGATGAAACAGAAGGAACATACTTAGTAAACAATGTAAAAGTAACTGACATATTGCCAGAAGGATTTGGATATATATTAGGAACATGGACTGCAATATCCTCAGTTAGAGGAGATCTTAAAGCCTTAAATATAACTACTCAACCAACATACAATGGTTCTCCTGCAATCTGGAATCTAGGAGATATGGAAGAAGGAGAAATAGTAACATTAACATATGTTGCTAAAATAAATCTTCTTAACGAACCAGGCCTTTATAAAGATATAGCATATGTACAAGGAGACTCCTTACTTGCAGTAAAAGACAGTGGAGATGTATTAGGTCTAAGCTATGACGGAGGATATACACTTACTGAAACATTCGGAAAGAATTTTGTAGGAACAAAAGTATTAGTAATAGAACCAATAGAAGATGGAGGAGAAGTCTTAGGAGCATCCATTACATTACCAGCTACAGGTGCAGATACATATATAACATTAGGAGCATTAATATCTATGATATTAGGAATATTACTCTTTGTATTTGGTAAAAAGAGAAAAATAAATACAATAATTCTCTCTACTGTATTACTCTTTGGAATCTTTACATTGGTAAGGCCAATTAAAACATATGCTCAAGAACCAACTACACAAGTAAGTATCAGATTAGAACAACCAAAAACTGGAGTAACCGATAAGGAGTTTGATATTACCTATGTAGCACTCTCAATACCAGTGCGACCATTAACAATACAGTGTAAATACTCAACAGATGGAACTACCTTTATCGATTTTGATACTCCTAAAACAACAAACAGTGGAAACTGTAA
>DIFL01000014.1:0-4188 GCA_002419125.1 Candidatus Dojkabacteria bacterium UBA5749
TTTTATCTGTTGGGTCCCCAATTCTTGCAGTAAAGTCCCCTATTAAGAATATTACTTGGTGTCCTAGTTTTCTAAAATCTTCTAACTTTCTCATTCCTACACTATGCCCTATATGTAGTGTATTTGCTGTGGGGTCAAATCCTTGATATATGTTTAATCTCTTTCCAGAATTAAGTAACTCCTTTAGAGCATTAGTTGAGGGGAGTATTTGTTCTACCCCTTTATTAAGGATTCTATTGATAATGTGTTCGTCTTTAAGGATTTCCATTTCTACCCAGTATTATATCTTTTAGAAGGGGATTTTACAAAACTAATTAATATATCTCCTGTTTTTTAATTTATCCGGTAAACACTGTTGATTAGATTTTTTACCCTTTAAATCATGATCATACTCATAATCCTTCCCATATCCAATATCTTTCATAAGCTTAGTTTCTGCATTACGAATATTTAAAGGAACAGGTAAATTACCAAATCTTTCTATATCCTCTTTTACGTTTAACTCTGCCATATATGCACTATTATCCTTGGGAGCTTTAGAAAGATATATAGCTAACTGAATTAAAAATACCTCACACTCAGGCATACCTATCTTTTGGCAAGCCTCATATACACTATTTGCTAGTATTAAAGCCTGAGGATCACTATTCCCAATATCCTCACTAGCAAACCTAATCATTCTTCTAGCAACATACAAAGGATCTTCTCCTGCAGAAAGCATCCTACCTACCCAATATACAGCGCCGTCAGGATTACTAGATCTCATTGATTTATGTATAGCGGAGATAATGTTGTAATGCTCTTCTCCATCCCTGTCATAGTAGAGTGGTTTTTGTACTACCTCTTTAATTTCTTTTTCAGATATTATCTTTTTATCTCCCTCTTTTGTATTTGCTTGTGAGAGAGTAATAGCCATTTCTAAAATATTTAAAGAAGACCTAATATCTCCATTAGACAGCTCAGAGATCAAATCAATTATTTTTTTAGATATTTTGTAATCAGGATATTCTTTTTTAATTATTCTTTTGAGAAGAATTGAAATATCCTCTGGTGAATGTTGATTAAAAACAAATACTTTAGTTCTAGAAAGTAATGCACTAATTATTGTAAAGGAAGGATTTTCTGTAGTAGCCCCTATTAATGTAATTACACCCTTTTCAACATATGGAAGTAATGTATCTTGTTGTGCTTTATTCCATCTATGTATCTCATCTAAAAAGAGCATTGTCTTCTTATTATACTGTTGATTGTTTAATGCAATCTTAAGTATCTTTCTTAAATCTTCTTTACCACTATTTACTGCTTGCATCTTGTAAAAATCGTAATACAGATTTAAAGAAATAATGTATGCTAATGTAGTTTTACCTGTACCAGGAGGACCCCAAAATATCATAGAGGGGACATTTCCTAACTCTAAGAATTTTCTAATTGGACCATTAGGTCCTACTAAATGTTGTTGTCCGATGAAATCATCTAGATTATTTGGTCTATATTTTGAAGCTAATGGTTCGTATACTCCCATAGCCCCATTATACTAAGTTTCTAAGTCTAAAAGATATATTCAAATATTTCTTCACTTCCTACTTGAATTTTCTTACTCTTTAAATTAGGTAACTCTCTTTTGTATGTATATACTCTACTGCCTTTCTTAAGTTCCTTTTTAAACTTTTTTGAAAGAATTTTTAGTGTCTCATCTGGTAAACAACAATATATTACATCAAAAACTTTTAAGTCAACTTTAAAAAAATCTTCCTCTACAAATTGGATTTTTTTATTAAACGGAGCGTATAATGCTTTAGAGAGTTTAATCATCATCAAAAGAACAGGGCTAATTTCATATCCAACACTTTCACATTTAAACATTTTGTGTGTAGCCCATACTACTCTACCATCACCACATCCTAAGTCCGCAAATTTTTCATTTGATTTAAGTCCAAACTTTTTTACTATCTCTTTTACTAGTTTTTTTGGTGTTGCATAGTAAGGAGAAAAGAAATTCAAAATCATTGATACTATATATGAAAGGAGTAAGAGAACTATTAATATGTTTATTGCGAGTGCTAATCCGTTTGGCATGTGAGATAATTATATATTATTTATTACTTAATATATATGATAGATGGTATTTTACTAATAGACAAGCAGAAGGGTATTACATCTTTCAACGTTGTTAGAAAAGTTAAAAGAATATTAGGTAGAGAACAAAAGATTGGTCATGCAGGGACACTAGATCCACTAGCCTCTGGTTTGTTAATCATACTTTTAGGTAAAGCTACAAAACTAATGAATACATTCCATACATATGAAAAGGAGTATGAAGTTACTGGTCAATTAGGATTTGCAACAGAGACACAAGATATGGAGGGAAAAATAGTATACAAGGATGAGATGGGTATTAAACCTAGTATGGAAGATATAAAAAAAATTATTGAAAAAAATTTCTTAGGGAATATTTCTCAGACTCCTCCTAACTACTCAGCAAAAAAGATACATGGTCAAAAAGCGTATGACCTAGCAAGAAAGGGGCACGATTTTACAATTGAAAAGAAAGATATTTTTGTTTCTCAGTTTGAGGTATATGAATATGTATTTCCAATATTAAAATGTAAGATTAAATGTTCTACTGGAACATATATTAGGACATTGATAAATGATTTGGGGATTAAACTAGATACATATGCAACTGTACTAGATTTAAGAAGGGTATCTATTGGAGACTTTAATGTAGTGGAGGCTGTATCTTCTAATCAGATATTAGATAGAGGGGAGCTATTGCGAAGAGTAATTAATATTTAAAGATATTGAACATGGAAAGAGGTAAACTTTATGTAATTGCTACCCCCATTGGAAACCTGGGAGATATTTCTTTTAGGGCTGTTGAGATATTAAAGTCTCTTCCTTTTGTACTTGCAGAGGATACTAGAGAGAGTATTAAACTTTTTAGAAGGTATGATATTAATTCAAAATTAATATCTTACAGAGACCAGAATCATGAGAGAATATTTGAAAAAGTTAAAGAGAAATTAGATATGGGTTTAAACTTAGGTTTAATATCTGATAGTGGGACTCCTTTAATTAGTGATCCTGGTTTCAAGTTGGTAAGAGAGTTAAGAGAGTTAGGTTATATTATTGAGAGTATTCCTGGTGCTTGCGCATTAATTTCAGCTCTTTCTATTAGTGGTCTTCCTACTGATAGATTTGTTTTTTTGGGTTTTTTAACTAAATCAATAGAGAGAAGAAAGGATATTTTAAAGAGATATTTCTCTTTAGGTAATACTGTAATTATTTATGAATCTCCAAATAGATTGCTTTCTTTGTTAAATACTATTAATGATATTTGTCCCAAAAATTTAACAGTTATTGCTAGAGATTTAACAAAGATGAGGGAAGAGGTATTAAGTGGTAGTGCTAATGAAATTGAGGGAATACTAACAGAAAGAGGTTTTAATCTTCATCCTCATGGAGAGTATGTAGTTATGGTATATCCTCTTTCTCAAAAAGAGTAACGTAGTTAATATCTGTAATGTTTTCAAGTTCTGCGTAAGGGGTATTTTTTA
Source organism: Candidatus Dojkabacteria bacterium UBA5749 (assembly GCA_002419125.1). Lineage (GTDB taxonomy): Bacteria > Patescibacteriota > Dojkabacteria > SC72 > SC72 > UBA2259. Next base: position 3,558 of record DIFL01000014.1, read on the forward strand.
TCTCAGATGCTTTCTCTAATATCTCCTTTATTAATACTGGTCTTCCATATTTCTTAGAAGCATTCTTGTTTTTTCTTACACTCTGAGTAGGTAAAAAAGGACCATCTGTTTCAAAAAGTATTCTTTCTAAAGGAGTATTTAATAATATCTCTCTTACATTATCTCCACTAGGGTATGTAATTATTGCATTAAATCCGATATACATACCTAAATCTAAAATTTGATTTAATAATTTCTTACTACCTGTATAGCTATGGAAGGAGCCTTTGATTAATCCCTTCCCTTCTTTAGCAAGAATGGAAAGAGTATCTTTAACACAGCTATCACTATCTTTAACATCTCTTGCATGTATACTCATTGGGAGATTTTCTTTAGCAGCGAGTTTACATAACTTAGTAAATATTCTTCTTTGTGCTTCTTTAATTTCTTCTTTAGTGTCATTAGAGAATTGAAAGTACTGCTCAATACCATAGTAATCCAAGCCACACTCCCCTATTGCTGATATTTCTTCTTTGTGTTTATCAAAGAACTCTTTAAAGAGGTCATACTGTTTTTGAGCATATTTAAATATCTCTGTTCCATCTAAATTGTTTTTAGATACTCCATCTTCTATTCTAGAAGGGTGTATTCC
>DIFL01000014.1:4220-12636 GCA_002419125.1 Candidatus Dojkabacteria bacterium UBA5749
TCTTGATAGTCAGTAATATCTGTAGTTTGTATTAATATGTGTTTACCATTGTTCATAGTAAATTCGTATATATCTTCTAAGATATTTTCTTTAAGGGGACTCATTGATATATGTATATGTGAATCATGCATGGGGATATTTTAGCATAGATTTCGTGCTAATTATTATACTTGTATTTTCTTTTTAAAAATGTGATACAATATCTCCGTTATGAAAGGTCGGTTATATGCCAATTGGTTGGTGATTATTACATTTTTTCTTTTCTTCTCTTCACTGGGTATTTTCCTGTTATATATTCAAGATAACCTTGTATCAAAACAGTGTGCGTATGGAGATGATTTAGGAATTAACTGTATATGTAATAGTGATGGAGTAAAGATATGTGACGAGCAGATATTAAAGGAAAGTGAAGGTACCAATTTTACCTCTAATGGACTAGTATATTCTTTTGATTTCTTGAACAGTCTAGAAATCAATTCTGATATTAATCAAATGGTTAAGTTCTCGGATATATCTAAGGTAGGAACGGATTTAAAGGTAACATTAGAGATAGGGAGTCTGTGTAATAGCGAGAACTTAGTATCTCCCCAAATGGGTTTTTATAGGTTGGAAGAAGATAAATTAATATTAACAGTAGTCAGTAATCTCTCTAATGCCTCCTTTAATCTCCCCTGTAAATCAGAGAATGTATTTAATATTAAGAATTTTGATGTTAATATTTCTAGTACCTTTAAAATACAGTATCAAGATGAATACAAGAATGTATATCAAGCAGACACCTGTATCTACCAAGGATATATTAGAAATAATGGAGATGTATACAAATCACAACAAGCAGACCTAATCTGTAGGTGTGAGAATGGAGTTAGTGTATGTAGAGAGGATTAGAGTAATCCTACAAATATTCCAACGATACAAGCTAAGAATGTAAATAGCCAAAATCTCATTGTTATTTTGTAATGTGGCCACCCTATTGCTTGAAAATGATGATGTATTGGAGCTATTTTAAATATCCTTCTTTTAAAAAATTTCATACTTAATATTTGAATAGCACTTGAAAGCATTATTAACCAAGTAATGGAGGTCATAAAGAAGTATGGAAGGATATTGTTGGTGACAAGACCAATAAAAAATATTGCAAAAGCTAGGGGCATAGCACCAGGCCCACCATTCCAAAATCTGGCGGGAGGAATATTAAAGTAAAGATCTACTAAGAGTACTCCAAGTGTAATTGCAAGAAATGGAAGATATTCGTATCTTTGTTGAATGATTAAAAGTACAATCATTGCGGATACAATTATGATAAAGATACCAACCATTAATCCATCTAAACCATCTGTTAATTCTCCAGAATATATTGCAAATTGGCTTACGATTGATAACAGTATTAATACTGCAGGTGTAATTGAGATAGTTATAGCACTTGTAAGTGAAATACTTTCAAAAGTATTTGTTGTGGAAAGAAGATACATTACCCCAATATTGAGTAATATAGTAAAAAATAGTTTACCTAGTCTCCATTCAAAAGTTTCCTGCATTGCCTTAATCTTTGGATTATTTTTAAAACCATTTGTAAATATGGCAACATCTATAAACCCCCAGAAACCAAAAAGAAGGAAACCAATAAGTAAAGCATGTAATTGTGGGGAGAGAGGTATAAATATGTATGATATTATTGGTATAACAATCCATATTAATATTCCTCCCATATTAGGAGTACCATTAGTTTGAGTGGTTTTCATTATTCTCATAAATATTGAGTTAGTACCCTCTCTTGAACCCAATTTTGTTTTCTTAATTCCACTTACCTGATTAAACCTATAGAGGATATTAATTAGTATAGGAGCAAATAAAGCAGAAACAAGGGTTGAGACAAATAGATATTTTAAACTCTCTTTTATTATGTCTATCATATTAATAAGTACAAAATTATTTTAGATTATCTCAGTTTCTCTTTGATATTTCTAGGTCATGTGCAATATTTAGAAAAATATCTGTCCATAGTGGTACTACAGTTGACGCTGCATAGGGGTCGTTTTTTGGCTCTTCTAATCTAACTAACATAATCATTTTCGCATCGTCTGCTGGTGCAAATCCTACAAAAGTTGTTATTGTCTTATTATCTTCGTATCCTGTACCATCTTTTTTTGCTACTTGCGCAGTTCCTGTTTTCCCAGCGATATAATAGTCTCTAAGCAGTTTAATATATCTTTCATTTATACCTCCGTCTTCTATTACATGAGTCATCATCTCTGCAACAGTATCTGCAGTGTCTTGAGATATTGGTTCTGAGAGAACCTGTGGAGGATATTTTATTGTTTCTTCATCATTAGATATCGTAGAGATAATGTATGGTCTCATTCTCTTCCCATGATTGGCAATAGTACTAATAGCTGATACCACCTGAAGAGGTGTAGCAGATATTCCCTGCCCATATGATGCAGTTATAATGTCTAACCTAGTCCATTCGTCAAAAGTTCTAAGGTAGCTATTACTTTCCTCTTGAAGACCTATTCCAATAAAGTTTCCTATTCCAAACTCTTTTAATTTGTTGTAATAGTATGCAGAGTCTACCTCTAGAGCAGTTCTTGCTAAACAAGGGTTGCTAGAATTTTTTAGCATATCTGCTAATTTCTGTAATCCATCTGATCTTCTATCCCATGTATATATTTTTCTTCCCTTAAGATCTTCATACTTAGTTGCCTCATATAAATCAAGGTAACCTGTTGAATCATTACATGTATACTCTTCATCAATTGAACCAGATTCAAGTGCGATGGCTACTGTAATAGGTTTGTGTACTGAACCGTATTCATATACATCTGCAATAGCTAAATTCTTAAAAATCCAAGGGTCAGATATTCTCCAGTACTCATTTGGATTATACGAGGGGTAGTTTGCCATACTTAGTATCTCTCCTGTTTTCGGATTCATAATAATTACACTACCACTTTTAGAACTGGTACTCTCTACATGCTTTTTCAAAATTCCCTCTACTTTGTTTTGTAGGGAAGGTTTAATAGTAAGGGTAAAGTCCTTGCCAGATCTAGCTTGGACAGGTTCATACTCTGCAGTAAGAATAGTGTTTCCACTAGAATCTTTCTCTTCATATGTATACCCCTCTTTACCAGTAATATCTCCAAAATAAAAGCCCTCTACTCCATACATACCTAAATCTTTTCCCTCGCTATCCTTTCCAATAAAGCCTAGAACATGGGAAGCTAATTCTCCATTGGGATATACCCTTTTTAATGCTCTTTCAAAGTACAATCCAAATCCAGGCCTTTTAGTGTTTTCGTCTCCAAATATATCGGCATTTTCCAAAGCTATTTTTGTTTCAGTATCAACACCCTTGGCAAGTGGAGCATATACAAAATCATCAGTAATCTTTTCTGAAATAGTACTATTCTCTACTGCTAATATGGAAGAAACTGTTGAAACATATTTATCTTTTTTACTAAAAAAAAGTTTTCTTTCTCTTTCATCAGTACTTAGGGACGCATATATATTCCATATGGGTTGATCTACAGCCAGTATTGTTCCATCCTGTGCAACTATTTGTCCTCTTTGTGCTGTTTGTTTGTCTGAGTCAGTATACTGTTGTTTAGCAATTGAGATAAATTTATCAGATTCAAGTATCTGCCATCTAAAAGCTTGAAAAAAAATTACTACTCCTATACCTGAAAGGATTGTAATAACTAATTTGTAATTGTTTTTTTGAATTTTTGCACCAGTAGATGCATCTTTATTTTTTTTTCTATGAGAGTGTAAATGACTAAGACTTGTCATTAGTTCTTTGCAACTAAAGTGGAATCTTCTATGTATACAAATGTTTGTACTTTCTCCATTGAGAGATTTAGTTTTTTAGTAGAGAGACTTTCAATAACGCGAAGGGAGTTATTCTTTGCTATCTGCTCAGATATTGTCCTATTCTCTTCTAACAAATACTCTTTTTCTGAGTTTAATGATTCTAATTTACTCCCTAATGGAGTAAGAATTGAATTTACAATTAATTGGGAGAGAACAAATATTACAAAGGAAAGTAGTAAAAGAAGAGAGAATATTCTATTGTTAAAAGTTACCTTTTTTATCATTTCTTGTTATATTTTTTCTATTACTCTCAACTTAGCTGAAGCGGATCTGGGATTACTCCTTACCTCTTGGTCGGTTGGGGCAATTATTTCTTTAGTAAGAAGTTGCACCTGTCCGCTTTCAACTAAATTGTTAAAATATTTTTTTACTATCCTATCTTCAAGTGAATGGAAGGAGATTACACACAACCTTCCTTTACTGTTTAAGAACTTAAAAGACTTTTCTAATCCTGTTTGTAGTGAGTCTAACTCATCATTTACCACTATCCGCAGAGCCTGAAAGACTCTGCGAGAAGGGTTCTTAGAACTTTGATGAGCTGCCGGCACAACTCTATAGACTAGCCTTGTAAGATCTCCAACCGTATTAATATTCGTAATCTCTTTTTTTATTGCTTTTGCTATCTTGTTTGCATATTTTTCTTCTCCATATCGCAAGAAAAGTGCAGTTAGTTCTTTCTCTGGCAAAACGATAAGTAAATCTTTAGCACTTACACCTAGTTGAGTATCCATTCTCATGTCCAAAGGCTCGCTATCTTGTTGATAGCTAAATCCTCTGTTATGTGAGTTTTCTAACTGTCTTGAAGAAAGTCCTAAGTCCATTAGAATTCCATCAGGTTTTCTAGAATACTTCTCTACACAGGAATCTATCTTTGAGAAGTTGGATTTTACAATTTCCCAATTGGTAGCTAAAAAATCTTTGTAAAACAGTTTTACAAAATCAATAGCATATTGGTCTTGATCGATACTTAAAAGATTTCCTTTAGGATTTAATCTCTTTAGTATTTCGATACTGTGTCCCCCATCTCCTAGAGTACAATCAATGTAAAAGCCATCATCTTTGATATTTAGGTAGTTAAGAGTTTCTGATAGTAGTACTGGGATATGAATCTTTTCCATCTATTTATCCTCCTTCATCTTCTCTATCTCTTGTGCAATCTTATCGCTATTGGTATTTAGATATTTAACTCTTTCCTCCCACTTTTCTTTATCCCAAATCTCTATCCAGTTAACCAGTCCAAGAAATATAATCTCTTTATCTAGTGAACCATATTCAAAGAGGGATTGTGGTATTACAAATCTTCCAAGTTTATCTAGCGATATTTCAACTGCACTACCTATTAAAAATCTAGATGTATCACGAATATTTTTATTTATAAAAGAGCCATTAATAACGTCTTTTGCTATCTTTTCCCACATTCCTTTATTAACAAGTATTAATGAGTTCTCATACCCCCTTGTTAATATTATCTCCTCCCCTAGTTCATCTCTAAACCTTTTAGGAAGTGATACTCTTTTCTTTTCACCGATTTTACTTTGGTACTCTCCTATAATCATGTCCAAAATATACCACTTTTTACCACTTCTTGCCACTAATGTACCATTAATATTTAATAACGGTCAAGAGTGTATTACTACAAGCTATGTATTACGGGGGAAAGATTACTATTACAATGTAAATATTTTAGTCGCAGAATTTTGCAGAGGGTAAATAGCAAAATATTGAGGACATTAATATATATTGATATTTCAATATAATTAGTCAATTCTAAACACTATTATTCTACCCTACTCTTGCCATTTAATATCAGCTCCTAATTTTTGTAAATTCTCTACAAAATTAGGATGAGCTCTCTTTATTGAATCCGCATCATTAATGACACTTTCACCATCGATTGTTAAAGCTACCATTAGCAGAGCTACTGTTGCTCTAATTATGTTAGGAGCATCTACCGTTGCAGGAGAGAGATCTTTTCCTCCAAATACTATTACTCTATGAGGGTCACACATTACAATATGTGCACCAAACTTAATCATTTCAGGTATCCAAAATAGTCCTGCTTCATATACTTTATTCCAAAACATACAGTTTCCCTTTGCTTTTACAGAAAGAGCCATCATAAGGGGCAATAGGTCTGCAGGGAAGTATGGCCATGGTGCTGCCTCAACTTTTTGTAATAGATTCTTTGTATATGGTTCTACTACTTTAAGTTCACCACTATTATCTGAGTAAGCAGTATCTTTATCATACAAAATATTTACACCAAATTTAGCAAAAGTTTTATTTATTAATTGAAAGTGTTGAGGCATTGCATTTTTAACTCTAACTTGCCCCCCTGTCATAGCACCCAAGGCAAGTAGAGTTGTAATTTCATGATGATCTGAAGAAATTGTAAACTTGGTTCCATGTAATTTGTCTACCCCCTTTACTATTATTGTTGATGAACCCACTCCCTCTATCTTTGCTCCCATATCAATTAAGAAATTACATAAATCTTGTACATGGGGTTCAGAAGCACTATTAATCATTTTAGAGTCTCCCTTTGCTAAACAAGCGGCCATTATGAAATTCTCTGTTGTTGTAACTGACATATAGTCTTGCCAAAGGGTGTTACCAACAAGACCTTTAGTAGCATCTATAGTTAGTTTCTCATTAATAGTAACCTCTGCTCCTAAACTCTTAAAGACCTCTAAATGAGGATCAATCTCTCTAATACCAAGAGCACACCCCCCTATTTCTTGCTTAATTTCTAATATTCTATGTCTATGTAACAACGGAGCCAAGATTAGGAGAGCTCCCCTCATTCCTAAAGGTAGACCAGAGTCCCCAAAGCTTTTACAAAAGTTAGCGTTATTTATTTCTATACTCTGTTTTTCTTTATCCCAGTTTACTTGAGAACCTAACTCTTGCATTAGTTCTATTAACTTACTTACATCAGTTAGCTCAGGGAAATTATCTATAGTTACTGTTTCATCAGTAAGTAATGTTGCACAAAGGATAGGGAGTGCAGAGTTTTTATTCCCTGCTGGAGTTATTTCTCCTACTAATTTATTTCCACCTCTAACTATTAAATTTGCCATGGTAGTAATTAATATATATTAATTTCATAATTTAAATTAACGTCATATTTTTCATTAACCTCTTTTCTTAAATCCTCAAGGAAGTTAAATATCTCTTTTCCAGATGCACGCCTATTTGTTACAAGACAAAGGGCATGTTTTTCATACATACTAACATTTCCTTTCCATTTACCTCTGTATCCTAATTCATCAATTATTCTTCCTGCAGGAATTTTTACATACTCTTCTATTCGTTCATCACCCTCTTTTTTATATACCAATTTCTCTACAGGGTAAGATTGTAATTCTGAAATACTTTTAGAAAGAGAAAGATATTTTTCTTTTGTAACAGTAGGGTTTTCAAAAACACTTCCACATGTCCCATACTCCTTGACAGAAGGTAATTTCTTTTTCCTTTGATTAATTACTGCTTTGCTAACATCTTGAATACTATATGGTTCTTTTGCAAAACTCTTTAACTCGTCTTCCAAAGATCCATATCTAGATTTTCTTTCAAAGTAACTAATCTCTAAATTATCTATCTCCTTTTTTAATTTGAAGATAGTTGATGTAATTAAATATCTATTTTTCTCTTTAGATTTAAATATGCTACTTCTATATGTATATTCACATTCCTTATTACTAAAAGTTTTTTTCTTACCATTTCTTAAATCAATAGTATTTACTGTTTCAATAACATCCATAATATTCTGGCCATATGCGGCTATATTTTGAGAAACAGCACCCCCTATACTACTTGGGATATTTGCTAAATTCTCAATACCTTGATAGTTGTTTTCAACACACCATTTTACAAAAGCATCCCAATCTTCTCCTGCGTTCACCTCAATCCATACAAATTTATTATCTTCTTTAATAGTCTTCTTACCCATTAAATTTGGTTTAACAACAATTCCATTAAAATCTTTTGTGAAAAGGATATTGTTTCCACTACCTAGAATTAAGATATTTTCCTTTTTTAGATACCCTGAATTAATTAAATCAGTAATATCATTATCATTCTTAATCTCTACAAAATACTTAGCATTAATATCCACACCATACTGATTAAACTCTTTGAGAGACTTATTCTTTAGAATCTTCATAGTTAATATTTAATTATACATTAAATATATATACTACAAATATTAATCTTTTGTATTATCTTTTAGGATTGAATCTATAACGAAATATATTGCGTTTGTTGGAAACAGCTCCTCTAATTTACTATTATTAATATCTCGAAGTTTTAGTTGCTCCTCAAATCTTTCTATTTCCTTTTCTAAATCACATTCAGCAAGATATTTTTCTTCAAGAATATGAGCGTTCCCAATATTTTCTAACACTTTAGCATTCAGATACTGTTCATTGTGTGTAACCCAAGGGATTGGTATAAAGAGGGCATTCTTTTTTAAGACCCCTATCTCGTATACTGTATTTGCTCCTGCCCTTCCAACAAAGAGGTCCATATTATTAAGTACATATCC
>DIFL01000014.1:12654-24040 GCA_002419125.1 Candidatus Dojkabacteria bacterium UBA5749
GAGGGTAGAGTATTTTGTATTTCAATCCCCTTTTGAAAATCTTTAAATTGTTCATTGTCACCTGTCTGTAAAAGTACTCGGTACTTTCTGAGTAGATTATTAATACTTTCTAAAACCTTAGTATTTATACTGTGAGAACCTAAACTACCACCTGAGATGTATATGAACGGAAGTTGTTTGTTTGTTACTAAAAGGGAAATTATCTCTTTGTCTGTATTAGGTAATATGTTTTTATTAAATATTTCCTTTTTAATTATATTTCCTGAGTGAAGGCACTTACCCTTTGGAAAATATTTACCGGACTCTTTAAACGAAACAAATATCTTTCTTGCAAATTTGCCAACAATCTTGTTTGAAAGGCCAACGGAGGCAGTTTGCTCATGTAAATATATTGGAATTCTGTATATCCAAGAAGCAAAACAAACAGGTACAGATACAAAACCCCCTGAGGATATTACAATTGATGGCTTAACCTTTTTAATTATTGCTTTTGCATCAAAAAACCCAAGTATTGATCTAAAAAGCAAAGACAGAGTTTTAAGTGAAATCTTTCTTTGAAGTTTCCCTGCTCGTATATAGTAGGTATTAAATTTTGCATTCTTAAACTGCTTCTGCTCCAGAGAATTGCCTTTTGCTTCTCCCTCCATACCTAAATCTCCTCCAATGTAAGTAATGTTTTCAATTGGGATATTGTAATCTGATATTAATGTATCTATGAGACTTTTTGCAACTGAAAAGTGACCTCCACTACCCCCTCCAGTAATTAATATTTTTAATTCGTTTCTAAGCATCTTTTGTATATCTACTAACATTTAAGAGTAATGCAAATGCAATTATTGTTACTATTGTACTAGATCCTCCATAAGTTAGAAATGGTAGAGGTATTCCTGTTAGAGGAACTAATCCAACATTAGCAGCCATATTTAGAAATGCCTGGGAAGATAGCCAGATTGTAATACCTGTTGCTAAATATTGCCCCTGTTTATCACTTGCGCAGAGTGCAATTTTAAATCCTCTCCAAAGAAAGACAACCCAAGCAATAATTATTGCAGTACCCCCAAGCAGTCCCATCTCTTCTAGTAGTACAGCAAAGGTTGAATCAGTAAAAGCGGTATTTTCAACAAGATATCCAAACCTTTGTCTAGATTGACCAAACCCCTTCCCTATTAGCCCACCACTTCCTATACCTATTAAAATTTGTTGCATCTGGTAACCTGTACCTCTTGGGTCAGCAACCTCTCCATTAAGAATTAGATTAAAATATGTTTTAATTCTCTCTATTCTGTAAGGTTCAATTACAATTGCTATTACACCAAGTAGTAATGCTAAGGGTATGATAGTAAGAGAGCCTTTTCTATGAAATTTGTCCTTTCCTGAAAGAAAGAACATTAGGAACGCAGTAATACATATTATCATTGCAGTCCCCAAGTCTGGTTCAATTAGGATTAGAAGGGCAACTGTTCCTAAAATAAAAAGGAAGGGAACAATAGCTTTAGTAAAGGCTTTTTTAGAATCTTCTAATTTAGAGTGTGAGTACTCATTTTTTGAAAACCAACTTGCAAAATACATAACAATTGCTAATTTAGCAAATTCAGCAGGCTGTATCTGTGGTAAAGGTCCAACTTGGAACCATCTTTTGGAGCCATTCATCTCTACTCCAGCGACCAGTACAAGCACTAGAAGAAATATCATAAATGCTAAAAAGGGGACTGAAATCTTAAGAATTTTTCTATAGTCAACAAAGTAAAAGATACTTCCGATTACTCCTCCAAAAAAAATCCAAACAATCTGAGAAATTAGAAATCTAAATTGGTTATTAAATACAGCATTAGCCATATATACACTGGCATCATAAATCATAATGGAGCCAAATATTGCCATAGCAATTAAAAAAACCAATACAATCTTATCTGGAGAGTGATAACTATGATTAACTTTTCTTTTTGTTTTTCTTTTACTCGACATTATATTTCTATTAATATACTATATATCTAAGTATGACTCAAAGAAAGAAAAAAATTGTAATTGCTGTAGGTGGTCCTGGTGGTTCTGGTATTACTACTATATCCAAAATGTTAGCTAAGCATTTCAATTTAAAGCATATTTATGCAGGAGATCTGTTTAGAGAAGCAGCAAAAGAGAGTGATTATGAACATTTCGAAGAATTTTTACAAGATATATCCAAAGGAGGAAATCATTTAGACTATGAAATAGATGGAATGTTGGAGCAGTATGCTAACAAAGGGAATGTTGTAATTGATAGTAAGGTATATGGTGCACTTTCAAAGATTAAAAATTTAAGATGTGATTTCTCTATTTGGTTAGATGCTAAGCCCAGTGTTAAGGTGAGAAGGCATTTAGAGAAAGAAAATATTAAGGGACTCAAAAAGTTTCTTAGGGGTATTGAGATTGGAAAGAGATTAAAAAGAAGACATAGGATTGATAAGGAGAAGTATTGGAGATTGTATAGGGTGAGGTATAACAAACCACAACTTTACTACAACTTAGTATTAGATACTTCTAATATGAATGTGCAGGATACTTTTAATTTAATTTTAAAAAAGATAGAAGATGGAGGATACATCAAATAGCAATAATCAAGTTAATGATACATCCACCAAGGACATTACCTCTCATATTAATCCAGCACTTCCTAATGAATATATAGAAAACAAAGAGAATCCCGAAGACTTAGATATAATATGGTCTAGATGGAAATGTTTAAATTGTGGTTATGTATATGAGGGACAGTTAGAATTAAAAAAATGTCCTAAATGTGGTAATGAGAATCCTGATTTATTCATGGATGTTGATTAGAAATCTGCCGGGAGAGGGAATCGAACCCTCACTCTATTGCTAGAACGGGATTTTAAGTCCCGCGCGTCTGCCAATTCCGCCATCTCGGCTTTCTTGCTAATTATATTATACAAATACCCATTTATCAAAATAAATGGAGGTGACGATGGGACTCGAACCCATGGTAGTGGTTTTGCAGACCACGGCCTTAACCAGCTTGGCTACGTCACCAAGTATTAAGATCCAATTACATCTTTTACTATTGAAATTTCTAGTATACTGTTGTTGGATCTGTTTTTAATAGAACTGCCACTAATAATAGCAATTTTATCCTCTAAATCCAACTCCCCATATGAATAAATACACTCTACTGCTCTTTCTACAGCGTGGTCCCTATCAGTAGGTAGATCTTTTAGGTAGTACCCTTTTATTCCTCTTAGTAATGAGTTTTGTCTTATTCTAATTATATTATTACCTACTTCCCATATTGGGATGTTTAATCTGTGTCTAGAAAGACTTTGAGAAGTCTTACCACTTTGAGAAAGAATAACTATACCTTTAATATTTAACTCTGAAGTAATATCAAAAATATATTTGCATATCACATCAGTTTCTATACTAGCTTGAGTGAGACCCTCTACCTTTTGAGGTTTTAAAACATCCTCTACTTTTAGTGCTATATCATTCATAACCTTAACAGCCTCTACTGGATATTTACCAGTTGAAGTTTCAGCAGAAAGCATTACGCTATCACACCCATCCATTATTGCATTAGCTACATCACTAACCTCTGCTCTTGTAGGTCTTCTATTCTCTTTCATAGATTCTAACATCTGAGTAGCGACTATAACGGGTTTCCCAACACTTCTACATTTATATATCAGCTGTTTTTGAATAATGGGAACCTCCTCTAAGGGTATTTCTACACCCATATCTCCTCTAGCTATCATTATTCCATCTACAAAATTAAGGATCTGGTCAAAGTTGTCTATTCCCTCCCTATCTTCAATCTTTGCTATTAATTTTGTTTCTGTATTTCCCATTACCTCTCTAACATTAGCCACATCATTAATATTTCTAATGAAAGAAGCAGAAATGAAATCAAAACCGTTATTTACTCCAAACTTAATATCATCAATATCCTTCTGATCTAACTTAGGAAACTGTAAATGTACATTCGGAGTATTTACTGTCTTTCTAGTTTTTAAAATCCCTCCTTGAACAATTTTACAAAATATCTCTTCCCCTTTTATATCAACTACCTCTAAAGAAATACTTCCATCATCAAGTAAGATGTTTGCACCTCTAGTGATATCTTGATGTAAAGAGGGATATGTTATTGCTATGTACTTTTCTGAAAGAGTTCTATTATTCAAATACCCCTCAGAAACTATTGTTACAAACTCTCCTGTATTCAGAGTTCTTTCATCTTCAAAACCAGTTACTCTAATCTTGTGTCCCTTAGTATCAAGCATTATTGCTACACGAGGAGAGATACTTTTAATACTTTTAGAAACTCTTTCTAATTCATCAAAATCTGCGAAAGAAGCATTAATTCTAGCAACATCCATACCGTTAGAAATCATCTCTTTTAAAACAGTTTCATCCCAAGATGATGGTCCTATTGTAGCGACAATTTTTGTTTTAGAGAAATTACCCATATCTTTAATATACATTAATATTTGAGTCTACAACAACCCCTTTGTTATCCTATATTATTTACAGTTGCAAAGAGATATTATGTATATGTAGAATTAGGAAATTGAAATATTAAATAGAATATTATGAAAAAATTTTTTAGATTACTTTTACAATATATGTTAGCCACATATTTTGTAATTACTATATTTAAAGGTGTTACTATCCCAACAAATTCCATATACCTTATCGCTAGTTTAATTGGAGTATCTCTCTCTGCTTTTATATCAACTATCATATTAAAATTTCTAACGATAAAGGAAAATTTCATAACAAGTTTGTTAATGACTACCCTACTTTGTTTTGGAGTATTCTTTATTCTTCAGGAGTTTATGCCGGGATTTGTTATCTCTGATTATACATTTGAAGGGATAAATAGTGGGAATTTAGCAATACACTCCTTCATTGTAACGCCAGTAATATCAATGGGTATCTTGGGATTTGCTTTCGCCTTTATTGGAGCATTAATAAAAGCTTTTGAGAAAAACTCATAATATTGTATAATCTAGGTTATGAATTCAAATATACAAAATATTCTTCTTTATGTTCAAATTGGTGTTTGCGTATTAGTTATAGTTTCTATACTTTTACAAAACAGAGCAGAAGGACTAGGTAAAATGTTTGGTGGTGGTGGTGAGGTTTTTAGAACTAAAAGAGGTTTGGAAAAATTTCTTTACTACTTTACTATTGCATTAGTCATACTTCTGGTTGTAATTTCGTTACTGATATATAAGTACACGGCTTAAAAAGCATAATGTCACAATCAGGTGTGAATGAAAATATAATTAAGAAGTCTATGAAAGAGGCCTTTCAATCTATTAGGCCATCGAAAAATATTATCAATGTTAGTCAAAAGAAGGAGAGAACTTCACTGAGAGATTGGCTTTGGGACTATCCTTTAAATCTTGGTAAGTTTTTTAAAGATACAGCTCCTCTAAGTTTTATTGTTATTTTTTCTTTAATTGGTTTCTCCCTATTTATTTTCTTAACTAGTTCAACATTTGCTAATGTAATTACAAAGGAGAAAGAGAATATATATGTTGAGGGCAGTGTTGGAGCTATCTCTTCATTTAATCCTTTGTTTACTTCTCAAAGTACTGTGGACGCTGATATTAGAGAGTTGGTTTTTGAAAAATTTATCTCTATTTCTCAAGATGGTAAACCTCAAGAAGAGATTGCTAAGGATTGGAGTATTTCTGCCGATGGAAAGACATATGACTTTACAATTTCTCTAAATCATAGATGGCAGGATGGAAAGCCTTTGACTATAGAGGATGTTATGTTTACTTTTGAAATTGCTAAAGAACTTGCTTCTAAGTATAGCTATGATACCATTGGTTCTCCATTAACTTCTGTAGAAATTACTCAAGTAGATGACAACAAGGTTAGGTTTAAACTAACAGAGAGTAACTCTACATTTTTTGAAGCTGTTTCTGTTTATATTGTTCCTAAGCACAAATTTGAAGATGTAAAAGTTATGGATATACCTTTTGATTCATTTGCAAAATATCCACTTGGCTCTGGACCATATCAGGTATATCGTTCTGAGCCAAATGTTGTATATTTAAAAGCTTCCGATTATTATTCAGTTAAACCCAAAATAGACACATTCATATATAGACTTTACTCAAACTATGAAGCACTAGAGGCAGCTTTTAGAAATGGTATTTTAGATGCAATGGGTACTGTTGATGAATTTAGTATTTCATATTCCAATGAGTATTCTGGTTTTAGGGAGTACTCTGTGATATTAAACTCAAGATTAAGGATGATTTTCTTTAACACAAGGAAAGAGAGGTTAGAAAACAAAGATGTTCGTATAGCACTCAACTATATAACTAACAAACAGTTATTAATGGAGAAAGCAAATATCTCTGGAGAGATTGCTTATGGTCCTATTCCTTCTACATCATGGGCTTACAGTGAGAAGGATATTTTAAAATATGAATATCAACCAGAAAAAGCTTTAGAGATATTTAATAGACTTGGGTATACTAAATCAGAAAGTGATGGATATTTTCAAACCGAAGATAAGAAGATATTAAGTTTTACACTTAGTTACTTCGATAATCCATTAAATACTAGGATTGCCTCAACCTTAGAACAGTTATGGAAAGAGCAAGGAGTAGTTTTGAATTTAGAGCCCCTATCATATACTCAATTAACTCAGGAGATACTAGCAACAAGAGACTTTGAACTTTTAATGTATGAGGTTGAAACTACAATAGACCCTGATCAGTATAACCTGTGGCACTCCCTTAAGACTAACTATCCCGATTTAAATCTCTCAGGATATACATATGAAAGAGTGGATATTTTACTTGAAGAGGCAAGACAGACTCAGAAAACGGAGGAAAGAGTTTCTGACTATGCACTATTTCAAAAGTATCTTACACGGGATGTACCTGTAATCTTTCT
This sequence comes from Candidatus Dojkabacteria bacterium UBA5749, assembly GCA_002419125.1. GTDB lineage: Bacteria > Patescibacteriota > Dojkabacteria > SC72 > SC72 > UBA2259. Next base: position 19,567 of record DIFL01000014.1, read on the forward strand.
CTATCATCCTAAATATACCTATGTAGTAAAAAGTGAAATTAAAATCTCTGACATAAGCGATATTATGTATCCATATCAAAGATTTAGTAATATATCATTTTGGGAAAAGTAACTGCCAGAAGGGGGAGTTGAACCCCCACCCTCTTTGCGAAGACTACGTTCTGAACGTAGCGTGTCTGCCATTCCACCATTCTGGCCGTATCTGATTTTATCATAATATGCCAAAATATTTACTAATCCTTGGAGGTTAATGATATCTTTACCTTCTTCTTTTTTTTCTTTTCTACCCCTTTCTCATCATCAGGGTCAACCATTTTATACTTTTTTAGGAAGACATCCTTATTAATTATACTTTCCTGTTTTTGTGGTTCCTCAACTGTTGTTGTCTCCGGTTCTTCATTTATCAAAGTAGGCTCTTCTGTCTCCTCCTTATCTCCAAAAATCTCTCTTAATGTCTTTGCATCTTCTTTCTTTTCTTCCTTTTTTATTAACTTTTCCACCTCTTTATTCTTCTTTTCTGACTTAGAGTTGTACACTACACTTTTAATTACTGCTCCCAATGCACCACCAATGATTAAAGTTCCCACAGAAAAAAATATTAAATCGGTATTTCCCTTTAATATCTCAGAGATATTTTCCATATTAATATCCTTAAAGGAAAATGAGATACCATCATTAATAACAATCTGAGGTTTTGAATCTATTTTGCCCTCTCCTACAGTAAATGTAATTGGAGATGAAAGATTACTTGCAAAGCCATATTTTCTTGCTAAGGTAGTAAAAGTGTATATCCCATCTAAAAACTCCTGTTCGGAATCAATTGTGATTGACCACTTTCCTCCAGCGTCACTCACAACAGTGCCAGTTGAGTGATATGCATTAGCGGAAAGAAGATAGATGATATCTGAATTAGCTAAAGCAGTTCCTGAAATAGTTATTGATTTAGTAGTCACTTGGGGAGTATCTATGATAGGGGCTCTTGGTATTACAATAAGTTCGTATTCAAGGATTTTAACAGTATCACTTTCATCATTAAATCTAAACCGAACCTCATGTTTACCAATGCTTAATGCGGGTAATGTATATGGACTATTTATTTTGCTAAAACCTTTGTCATCAATATCTATCTCAACACCAGTTTCATTTGTAGAGGGGTCTTTAAAGGTAATAATATAGCTTGGATTATCAGTGTATGTTGGTAAGACAAAGCCCAATAGATTAGCTATCTCTTGAGTTCTCTGTTTCTCTTGTTCATTTAACAATTCAATCTCAGATGCCTTAACCTCAGATAAAGGAGTATCTTGTTGTGCATATACAGAAATAGAGAGAAAACAGCAAAGTAATATTGAAAGAAAAATCTTAAGCATATTAATATTGTAAGAATTAAAAATCCCTAGGTATATTGTATACAGAAATATGAAAAGAATCTAGTCCGATAATTTGTCAGTAAACAGAACACCTTCTAAATGGTCATACTCATGTTGTATCTCTCTTGCTTCTTGATTTCTAAATACAGCTTTTCTGATTTTTCCCTTTCTATCTAAATATTTCACCTTTACCTTTTTAAATCTGCTTACTCTTCCCTCTCTATTTGGAATACTTAAACAACCCTCTAGATCTATAAACCTTTCATCATTTATTGGTTTAAATTCAGGGTTAATCATTATTTCAAACTCTCCACTATCCTCTTTCAATATACAAAAAACCCTTTTATCTATTCCAACCTGTATTGATGCTAAACCTGCGGCAGAGTAACCCTCCTGAGTTTTAACTTCTTGAGCAGTGAATAGTAAGTCATCCAGAAATATTTGGAATTCTTTACTTAAGATTTCACTCTTAGATACTTCCTTAGAGACTTTCCGTAATAGTTCTTCTTCCTTTTTATCTTCTATTGTATATATTTTTAGTATTTTTGGCACAACAGAATTATATCATATTAAAACTTAGCACTCCTGTTAAATGATATAATCACAGGATATGTTAAGTATAAATGGCCTTAGTATATCTAAGGGAGGAAAAAATATATTAGATAACATCAATCTTTTTTTAGCTAGAGGTGAGAAAATTGGATTGGTTGGTGTTAATGGGGCTGGTAAGACGACCCTACTTAAAATATTAGCAGATGAAGACGAAGCTGATTTAGGTACTGTATCTCTAAGTGGAACCTTCTCTTACCTTTCTCAAGAGATTCATATGGAGATATTAGAGAGTATGGATAAAGAGTTAAGTATCGGGGAATATTTAATCATTGAGAAAGAATTAGATGTAGAGGAATGGGAGATAAATAAACTCCTCAACTATATGAATATGCAAGGGAAAAATACAGATTCGTTGCTTTCTCAACTTTCGGGTGGACAAAAGATTAAGGTTGAATTAATAAGAATGCTTTTAGAGAAACCAGACCTCTTAATACTAGATGAACCGACTAACTTTTTGGATATACCTTCTGCTCAATGGTTAATGTCTTTCTTAATTACTTACCCTAAAGCAGTATTAGTTGTTTCCCATGACTTAAGGTTGATGAACAAAGGGATATCTAAGATATGGTATTTGAATGATGTTAAACGAAATGTAGAAGTTTACAAAGGTAACTACGATGCTTTCTTAAAACAGATTGCTCTTAAAGATGAACTATTGGCTAAGACTCTCAAGGCCCAGGAAAAGAAAGTTAAAAGAATGTTTGAATATGCTAAGACACTTTCTGCGAGAGGTATGACTAAAGAGAAAATGAAAGGAGCAAAGAAGTTAGAATTAGCTAGAAAAGAAAAAGATAAAATGCTCAAACTCTCTAAGGAGTTAGTAAAAAGTAAAAAGATGAAGATTACTATTCCTACTCCATACCATTGTGGTAGAAATATTTTGGAAGTAGTAAATATTAAGAAGGAATATATAAAGGGGATACCGGTATTAAAGAGCGTATCTTTTGAAATGGAAAGAGGGGAAAAGATATCAATCATTGGTAAAAATGGTGCAGGTAAAACTACCTTACTTAAGATATTAGCTGGGAGAATGAAGCAAACTAAAGGGAGATATCAATGGGGTATGGGAGTAGTCATTGGGTATTACTCTCAGGAGTATGAAGATTTAGATTATGAAAAAAGTGTCTTAGAAAATATTTCTAGATTAGATTGGGGGGATATTGATAGGCGTTCTTTCTTAGGGAGATTTCTAATTACAGGAGATATGGTTCAACAGAAAATTAAGACACTCTCTGGTGGAGAGAAAACTAGATTGGCTTTAGCAAAACTCTTCGCAAGTAGGTCAAACGTTTTACTCTTAGACGAGCCTACTACATATCTTGATCCCCAATCTCAAGAAATTTTGTTAACGGCATTAAAGGAGTACAAGGGAACAATATTACTTGTAAGTCATCAGCCTGAATTTGTAAAAAGATTGGATGTAGATAAAGTTCTGCTTATGCCTGAAGAAAAGTTTGGGTATTTTAAAGAAGAGTATCTGGACAAGGTTGGAATTATTTAATTGGTTAGTTGAATCATATTTAGAATTTGTATATAGTAATATGTAACCTTAGAACTTAATGTCAAATGAAAAAATACGACTATTTAATTGTCGGTGCTGGTCCTGCTGGACTGTTTGCATGTTATGAACTTCTAAGAAAAAGAAAAAATATTTCTATTTGTGTTGTTGATTTAGGAAAGAGAATTGAGGATAGAAAACCCTCTGATGTAATGGTTGGTGTAGGTGGTGCAGGTACATATTCAGATGGGAAGTTAACCTTAACAGCTAATCTCTCTCACGAGAAGGCATTTCATTTAATATCCAGATTTAAATATCAAAAGATATTAGATGGTGTAGATAAAATATTTACAGAGTTTGGTGTTAATTCAGAGTATTTTCCTAAACAGAATCAAGAGTTAGATGCATTAATTCAGGAGGCAGAGACAAACGATATTGAGTTGGTTATTAGAAAGGCAAGGCATGTAGGTACAGACCATTTAAAGGAGTTTGTTAGAAATTTCCAAGAGTATATTCTTTCCAATGGTGTTGAATTAATGGATACTACTAATATAAAGGATATCTTGGTAAAGGATGGAAAGGTATATGGAGTAATTACTGATAAGGGTAAAAAAATCTATGCAAACAAAGTACTACTTGCTCCGGGGAGAGTTAATGCTAGATGGCTTCAGAAGTTAGCAGATGATTACGAGATAAAGTATATATATGACAAGGTTGAAGTTGGTGTTAGAGTAGAATTCCCCTCCTCTATCATGAAAAGACAGGCTCAAACACTGTATGAGACTGTGTATAAGGTAAGAACTAAAACGTATCAGGATATTGTAAGAACATTTTGTAGCTGTCCTAATGGTTTAGTATCCATTGAAAAGTATGATAGCTATGTATGTGTAAATGGCCATTCTAACTCAGACCATGATAGTAAAAACTCTAACTTTGCATTTCTTTGCGAGGTTAACTTAAAAGAGCCTTTAGAAAATTCTATAGCATATGCAAAATC
>DIFL01000014.1:24076-24508 GCA_002419125.1 Candidatus Dojkabacteria bacterium UBA5749
GAGATGGAAGAAGGAGTACATGGTCTAGATTAGAGAAATCTTTTGTTGAGCCCTCTCTAAAAGAGGTTGTCCCAGGAGACATCTCAATGGGATTGCCTCATAGAATTGTACTAAACATTATTGAAGGTTTAGAGATCCTAGACAAGGTAATGCCAGGTATTAATTCTGGTTCTACTCTTCTTTACGCCCCTGAAGTAAAGTTTAGATCTTCAAAAATAGAAACAAACAAGAAGTTAGAGAGTAGTATCAAGGGTTTGTTTGTTGCTGGAGATGCTTCTGGCCTATCTGGTTCAATAACAGGAGCAGCTGTTACAGGAATAATGGCTGCAAGAGGAATGGTATCTAACTAAGGAAATATACTCCCTAGATTTTTTGTCTGAAATACTTTACCTGTTTTAATTGATGTGATTTTTTCTTTCCGATTACTATGAT
>DIFL01000025.1 GCA_002419125.1 Candidatus Dojkabacteria bacterium UBA5749
GAATGTATTGGTTAGAGTTGTATAAGGCTAGATATTGTAAAGCAATAATAACCAACTCTAAACAAACATCAAAAGATTTTAGTAAATACTTTCCTAAATATCCTAAAGAGAATATACATTCAATATATCTAGATATTGAAACAGATGTAAGTAACAATATTAGTGGATGGGATAGTAAATTACCGAAGGATTACAAGCAGAGGGGATATTTTATAAATATGGGTAGTACATTAGCTAAGAGTAAGAACTCTGATGGTGTAATTAGGGGATATAGGGAGTTTTTAGTTAAGATGAAAAATGATAAGAGTGTTCCATACTTAGTAATAGCTGGTAAGGGTTTTACCAAAGATGAGAATCCTTCAGTTATTAAGTTTAAGGATAAGATTAAGTGTTTAGGGTTAAAGGATAATGTTATATTTCTAGGGTTCTATGAGGATACTCATATTAAACCATTACTAAAAAACTCCATTTCTTCTATACATCTATCCCTTTATGAAGGATTTGGAATTGCATTAGTAGAAGCAATGAGATATGAAACACCAATAATTGCACATAATGGATCATGTAATCCAGAGGTACTTAAAGATGCAGGTATATTAGTAGATGGATTAAATCCTAAAGAAGTAGGGGGAGCTATGTATAGGGTGTATAAAGAGGATAGATATAGAGAAGAGATTATTAAAAAAGGTAAAGAGAGGGCTAAGGATTTCTCATGGGATATGACGGTGGAGAAAACAGTAAGTGTGTTTGAGAAGATAAAATGATTCTATTTACACTAACAGTTTAGTAAAGTAGAATCAAAAGATATATGTCCTTTTAAATTAAATAGTTGAGAAATGAAGAAAGAAAACACAAGATTTCCAGAGAGATTTGTTCCTGAGAAATTAAATCCAGAAGCTTCCACTTCTGCAATAATGCCAAATATTGAAAAAGATTCTGACTTAGAAAAGCATGAGCAAGAGGGTCAAGTGGCAGATATAAAGAAAGAAGATATCGAGAAGCCTACTCAAGAGCTCCCAGTTGTGCAGGACAGCCCAATTAAAAAGTCTGCACCAATACTATTTAAACCAGAAAGACAAGAGTATTGGTTGGATAAGAGGAATCCAGAACTTGAAGAGGCATACAAAAAAATTGCCCCTGGTATTCCACTAGTTAATGTAAATCATAAGAAGTTGTTTCTTGAAAAGTGTAATGAGTATTACAAAGAAATGGTTTCTTTATCAAGTGATATTAAGTCAATTGATAGGTGGGATGAATATGAAATTATTAGAATGTTTGGAAAGGGGCTAAATCCAACCTCACTAAAGACAGCATTAAATGATATTACATATTTAGTTGACAACATAGAACCTTCAGGAGATACGGTAAGAGTTATTGAATATGGTCCGGGATCTGGATGGTCTACATTAATGTTACGAAATAAACTTCATGAAAAGTTTAAGGATAAGAAAATCGAGCTATATAGCGTTGATATATCTCCACACTCAATTATTGCTACTCAAAATTCTCTAGACTATTATCAAATACCATGGCAAACTAAAATGTCTGCAGAAGATGCTTCCCTTATAGAAAAAAGTGATGAATATGTGACACTAGTAACGGGAGATTTTATAGAATTTACTAAATTACAACCAGATAACTACTTTGATGGATTTTTCTCAAGTCATGGTACTGCCTATCTATGTGAGGATGAATATAAAAAACTTTTAGAAGTCTCAAAGTTAAAAGGAAAAGAAAACGCCTTATTTGTTGTTGATTCTCTTGATCCAATGTACACTGTTAAGTTAAATAATCTCCATCTAATATACTGTTCAATATTCCCATCAATAACAAAAAGAATGCCGGAATATGTTTATGGTAAAAGTGTAGTTAGTAATTCAAAGTATTTTGGTGGGCAAGAGGTAAAGAAATTAGCAAAGGTACATAATAAAGAATCAGATCTTTTCTATAACTGGAATCACTATCTTCTCTCGAAATTAAAACTTTCCTATATCCTGCAAATGTTGCTTTCAATGAAAGTTACAACAGATGTTATAGATGAATATAGGGATGATGTATATCCTTCATATATGCTCAAGGATTTAATTAAAAAAGAAGATTTGAATAATTGGGTAGCTAAGGATAATCTGCCAGAATGTCCATTGTATATTACAAATTGTGGGTTAGTACTAAAGAAATAAAATGACTGATTTAATAGGCTTTATCAATCTGTTCTCAGGAATAATCCAAGTAGGAATGGGTTCCTTTGTATTACTGTCGGATACAGAGAATCGAGAAAAAAGATTCTATTTTCTATCAGCTCTATTTTTAGGATTGTGGTCCCTAAGTATTTTCTTTTATTCAAATCCCGTTTTGTTTGATACAACCATATGGCTAAAGATTGTCTATACAATGGCGTATTTTATGACATTAGGACTTATTCTTTTCGCTACGGTATATCCTGTTGAGTTAGAAAAGAAGTTCAGGAAATTCTTTTTACTTACCTTTGTCTACATGTTCATTGTGACATTGATAATGTGGTTTACTGATTCTATTGTTTTATCAACGGTACATATGTCAGAGGCACACAATACAATCGCTACAATGGGACCGCTATATATTCTATACGGTCTTCCGGAATTTATCACAGCAATATATGTAGTGGGTTATTACATAAAACAAACAAGAACTTTATCAGGTATAGAAAAGAGACAGGTTCAACACTATGTAGCAGGTGGAATCATTATGTTGGTACCTGTTTTACTTTTTGATTTTGTATTTCCTTTAGTATTTGATAACACGCAGTATTATAAATTCAGTACTATTGGTAACTCTATTTGGACCATAATTGTTGGGTATTCTATTCTTACAATACGTTTTCTTGACACAAGAGTTGTCCTTGGAGGAGTTGTTGGAACATTTTTAAAATCTCTTGTTATTGCGATCTTTATTTCTCTAGTTCTATTTATTGTTAGACCCCTTTGGGAAATAGATTTTACTGGTGTGGGGATAATAAAACTTTTAGCTTTATCTGCGGTATTAACAGTAATTCTTGAAAATATATTTAAAAAAATCGAAAGCTTTTTAGCTGAAAAATATATTTATTCTAACTATAACCCAGTAAAAAGTTTAAGACTACTTAATAGTAAAAACTCTCGAAAATTAGATTTAGATAGTATAATAAGTAATCTTTTAAGTTTAATCAAACAATCGTTCAAAAGCGAATTTGTATTTATTATTCTCTTTGATGGAGATGGGAAATTAATTAAAAACAAACAGGAGGGGAACGCAGAGGTGGCATTTGAAGATATAGTTCAAACCCTAAACGAATGGAAGAATTTAAACAGCCATAGAATCTTAATCTATTCAGAGCTTAACAACAACAAAAGGGCAGGGAAATTGATTATTGATAAGAAAAGAGAATCAATACTTACCTTTATGAGAAAGAACTCAATTGAAATAATATTTTCCTTACGGGAAAGAGATAGATTTGATGGTGCTGTATTAATTGGGCCAAATCCAAATCGTAATTCATACACTGTTGGAGATATAGATTTCCTAGATAGTATTGTTCAGAATACACAGATATCACTAGTAAGAGCATTTTTGTATTTAGAACTTCAGACCTTTAACCAAACTCTTCAACAAAAAGTAAACGAACAAACTCAAGAATTACAAAGAAAGGTTAAACAATTAGAAGAAGCAAGAAGGAAGGAGAATGACATGATAGATATAATGGGACATGAACTAAGAACTCCTGCTACAGT
>DIFL01000022.1:0-11827 GCA_002419125.1 Candidatus Dojkabacteria bacterium UBA5749
TCCCAACAAGAGTCGGATGTCAAACGCCTTTTACAAACATAACAATGGATTTAACTCCTCATGGTACATTAGCGAAAGAAAATGTAATTATTGGTGGTGAGCCTCAGAAAGAGAAATATGATGATTTCCAAGAGGAAATGGATATGATAAATAGAGCTTTTTGTGAAGTAATGATGGAGGGTGATGCACAGGGACGACTGTTCTCATATCCAATTCCTACTTACAATTTAACAAAGGATTTTGATTGGAATAGTCCAAAACATACTCCTTTATGGGAGATGACTGCAAAATATGGTATCCCATACTTTTCTAATTTCATAAATTCTGATATGAGCCCTGATGATGCTAGATCTATGTGTTGTAGACTTAGAATCGACAACAGAGAGTTAAGAAAGCGAGGAGGGGGACTTTTTGGAGCTAATCCACTTACAGGAAGTATTGGAGTTGTTACTATAAATATGGCTAGAATTGGGTATTTAGCTAAAAATAAGAAAGATTTTTACAAGAGATTAGATCGGTTAATGGATATAGCAAAAGAGAGTTTAATTATTAAAAGAAAATTGATTGAAACATATATGGATCGCGGTTTGTATCCCTACTCTAAGTTCTATCTTAAAGATGTTAAGGAGAGGTTTGGTGAGTACTTTAAAAATCACTTTAATACCATTGGTATTTTAGGTTTAAGCGAATCTATGGTTAATTTCTTTGGGAAGGGAAATGATATTACATCTGCGAAGGGTAGAAAGTTTGGCTTAGAAATAATGGGACACATGAGAGAGAGATTAATGAATTATCAACTTGAGACCAACCAACTCTTTAATCTTGAAGCAAGTCCTGGTGAAAGTACTACATACAGATTTGCTAAGGCAGATAAAAAGAAGTATGGAGATAAGATTATTGCAGCCTCAGATTTAGGTAAGATTAAAAAGGGTGAACCATACTATACTAACTCCTCCCAACTCCCTGTAGGTTTTACAGATGATATCTTTGAAGCATTAGACCTTCAAGATGAGTTCCAGTGTATGTATACAGGAGGTACAGTTCTTCATGTGTTTTTAGGAGAAAGAATGCCTTCTTCAGATAGTGTTAGTTCCTTTGTAAAAAAGGTGGCAGAGAATTACAAACTACCCTACTTTTCTATTACCCCAACCTTTAGTGTCTGCCCTATCCATGGATATATTTCGGGTGAGCATATATATTGTCCAAAGTGTGATGCAGAAAATGGATATATAGATGGTACACCTTTTAAAGAAAATATTTAATTTTTTATATTTACTAATATGACTAAGAAAGAAAAACAGGTTACAAGACAAAGATGCGAGGTATATTCTAGGGTTGTGGGATATATTAGACCAATTACTCAATGGAATCCTGGCAAGCAAGCTGAGTATGAAGATAGAGTTACATTCCAAACTAAATGATAATAGCCGGATTCCAGAAATCTACTCTTCTAGACTATCCTGGTAAGGTAGCTTGTTTAATCTTTACATATGGTTGTAATCTTAGATGTGAATATTGTCATAATCCAGAATTAGTAATCCAAAAATGTCTGAAGAAAAATATTGTTAGTGAAGAAACAATTTTTTCTTTTCTTAAAGAGCGTAAAGGTCTGCTAGATGCTGTTGTTATCACTGGAGGAGAGCCTACTATTCAGTCCGACCTAATTCCTTTTATTAAAAAAATCAAAAAATTAGGATATCTTGTTAAACTAGATACTAATGGAACTAATTCTAAAATAGTAAAAAAGATACTAGATTTAGAGATTGTTGATTATTGGGCAATGGACGTTAAGTATGCGCAAGAGGTATACAAACAAAACCTTCTTAATGCAATTCCATACTCAGAAATACAAAAAAATATAAAACTTATAAAAGAGAGGGCTAAAGATTATGAATTTAGAACAACCTATGTTAAAGGTATTCATACATTAAAATCTGTTGAAGGTATAGGCAAACTTATTAAAGGCTCCAAAAGATACTATATTCAAAACTTTAGACCAGGAAAAACTATTAATCCACAACTTAACTTTTCTAATTCTTTTACAGAAAAAGAACTAGAAAAAATAAAGAAAGTTATGAGTAAATATGTTAAAAAAGTTGAGATTAGATAACTAGTTTGCATTAGGATTGTCCAATACCATTACAACCTTACCATTAATCAATGTGTCGCTCTTACTATTTAAATAAATAGGCCTATGCATTGGATTACTTGATTGAGGATAAAGAATAACCAAGTCCTTCTCTCTTTTTATATTTTTTACAGTGGCACATCCATCAACAATGGCAACTACTACATCACCATCTTCATATTCTGAATCCTTTTGAACTATTAAATAATGGCCTTCTTGTAAATCTTTCCCATTAATACTTCTTAAATTCATAGAATCTCCTTTAACAATTAGTGCAAAAAGATTGTTTTCTTTACTATCAACAAGATTAGGATCAACTTGTAAGATACCAAGATTCTCTTCTTGTGCTATAACTAAAGGGGTCCCAGCATTTGCATACCCAAGAATTGGAATACCAACTAGATATTCATAAACGGGGTCCTCATTATCAACTACTTGGATACCTCTTGGCTCACTTGTTCTAATAATATAGCCTTTTTTTTCAAGTGCTTCTAAATGATTAACAACACCTCTTTTAGTTGTAATATCTAACATTTGTTGTAATTCCGTAAGGGAAGGTGCATAACCATTATCTAGAAAGTAGTTTCGTATCGTGTTAAGTACTAATTTTTGTCTTTCTGTTAATTTCTCATCCATACTTAGTATACTTATTTTAATATCCTAGTATACCACTTAAGGTATACCTTCCAACTACTTATAGTATACCATTGTATATATGAAAGAAATTTATATATACTAAAGTATTAAATTAATATTTTAATATATGGCAGAAATTAATAAAACTGCAAACAAGGTTTATACCCTTGAAGAGATAAAGTTTAACAAAGATAATTTGGCTATGAGTGTTGCTGCCTGTATTCCTTTTGTGGGTCTAATTCTAATGTTTGTAGAAAAGAAAGATCTTTTTGTAAGATATCATGCCACTCAATTTGGATTCTTTGTTATTGTATATCTCGTATATCTTTTACCAGGAATTGGTTTGTTTCTTGGTGGTACACTTAGTCTTCTAACTACTATTCTATTTATCATTGGTATTTTTAAAACTTCACAAGGTAACAGATTTGATATTCCATACATATCTGACTACGCTTTACAGGTAATGGGAATGATTGGGTAATTTCAATTACATACATATGTAGAAATAAAAAGGGGGCTATTAACCCCCTTTTGTTATTCTGCTAACTTAGGTTGCCAATTTCCAACTCCATTTTGTACTCTAACAAAGTAAGAGTTTAATGTATTGATTGGGAAATCAAATCCATATTCCATATTAACACCACTTTCATTTTCTAATACAAACCCTTCGTACCCTTGTACATCTTTATCCCAACCATTTACTATATCTACAGTAAAATCAATCTTATCATATGCATTTATATCTTGTAGTAAGGATTTAGCTGTATATACTTTAGCTTTAGAACCGTATATCCCTACTAGATTCCAACCTGGGAAGAATGTAACTGGTGCTTGGTCTGAATCAGTTTCAAATTTAACAGGTTGGCCTTGAAGAATAATAGAGACATCTTCTTTAGCTTTGATAACATATCCTTGTCCTGGAAGAAGTTGAAAATCATTACCATCAAACACCACATTATTTTGCCCAACTATTTTCCAAGAAGAATCAAATTTAGCAATCGAATAAATTTTATTTCCGTAAATTTCATTTAACTTTTTAAGTAAACTTGCTGCAGTTCTATATTCTGGATCCTTAATTAAGAAAGGTATAGATATAAAGTTGAAACCTGATGTGAGTTTATATTCATAATTTTGAACAATAGGCGTAATTTCAACAGAAGAAGCTAATGTACTTACATTAATATCACCATCATCAAAAGCTCCGTTGTTATTGTTATCAATGAAAATCATATAGGTCTCTGATTGATTTGGAGTTAGTGTTTGATTAATATTGAAAAAATAGTAAGTCCCGTTATATTCAAAATTATAAGAGCCATCACTAATTTCTGTAAACATTCCAGTTGTAGAATCAATAATATATTCTCCAAGAATTGATTCGTCTTCATTACTTGCTGAAACTAATTTAATTGAATCGTTAATTGTTTCCGTTAAATTATTATTTAACTTGTTCTCTTTTAACATTGCCTTTTTGGGACCGCTACAATACCAATATTTAGTAATAATTCTTTCACCTGGGACATCAGTTATAACTTCCTCTTCAGAACATGTCGTTCCATCTCTATCACAAATCATTTGATTATCTTCAATTATTGAACATCCGTAATCACCTCCTACATCTCTACACCACTCTCCACTACTAATAGAATCACCAGCATCTTTTCCATCAATGCAATAACATCTTTCAGAAATCCCCATATTTTCTTGGGTATTTACTGGAATATAATCACACTTTTCGCCAGAATGAATAGGCTTTAATTCTACTGCAACAATGGGATTGGTAACTTGATTAGGCAAATTATTTACCGGAACCCAGAAACTAAAAGCGGGTACAGGTGATTGCTGACATTTATATGTAATATCATCACTAGTGTTATAACAAAAAGATCCACTAAAATTACAAACAGTATCACTACCTATTACGAGCTCTTTACAGGCCTTAGAGTCTAGAGTTAGATTAGATAATTCCTTCCATTCCCCATTTTGACATGCATATGTATTATAAAGATCAGCTTTGTATAGCTTTGTACCAATTCCAGATTCCCAACATTTTGTTTCTCCCTCAGTTAATGGCTCTTGAATTGGTAAGACAGGAGTGTTATAAGGCGAATATATATCGATACATTTTTTTGTTTCTGGATCAAATATATAGTTTTTTGAGCAGTCTCTTGGAGCAGGACAGTAATTTGATGAAAGACATTTAGAAGAAGGAGAACATTTCCCAGAAAAATCCCATTCATATATCTGATTATCAATAACTTTATTACAATAATCACCTACATACACAATTTGACCTACACCATTGCAGACCCTCAATCTGTTATTTATGGGACTACTAAAATCTCCCTCATTACAACTAGCTGAAGGAGGAACAATAGGTTCAACTATTTCCTGCACATTTGCAGAACAACTTATTGATTCATTGCCAGATTTGCATGTCCAATTAAATTTGTTATTACTTGTACTTAAATATACTGTTGACGGGGAAGGGGTTCCAGTTGAACAGAGATTTGAGGTTAATCCAGTTCCCTCATCAAAACTTTTCCCATTGTTATAACCACAGGAGGGCGAAGGAGTACAATTTGTTTCTTCTGCATCTGTTAACTTAAGACCATATCCCCCATAGCTATTAATTACTGTCCACTCACATTTTTTACATTTGTTAAGAGAATCGTATCCAAATGTCCCGACTTTAATTGATGTGTTCTGACATTTTAAATCTTCTTGAGGGGGTTCTTTTCTACAATCTAATCCTGGAATTCCTGTATTATCACAAAAGCTTTGAGCACATTTTACATAATGGGGGTCTCCTCCTGAATCACAAGAGTCTACAAAGTAACAAGGAGCAGTACAACTAAACGACAAATAATAAATACAACTTGATTTGGTGGCATAGGGAGCAATTATTCGGTTTTTACATGTGGTAGGTACAGGTGCGTCCGCTTTTGGCTTAAAGCATGTTGAGCCTTCAATTTTATCTCCGCAAACTTCTTCATCACAGGTTGGAATACAAGATGATTTTATTGTTGTACATTCCTTCCCCTCTGGACATTTCCAGTCGAAACCATTAGGGCAGGTTGGAGTACAGGTGCAAGGAGTACAATCTTCAATTTCGCTAACTTCTTTATAACAAGTTGGTCCAGATTCTGTCCCACAGTAATCACCAGTATCACTGTCATATTTGGTGCAAACAGAATTTCTAGTAGTACAATTCCAACCTGGATCACAGTTAAAATCATATCCTGTTGGACACTCATGTGGATTATCACATTCACAGGTTCGACCCAAAGCCATCATAGCTCCTTTTACATCTTGAGAACTACTTGATTCAATTTTAACAACAGCTTCTTCCACAGTATTATCATCAACTCCATTAGCCATATTAATCACAGTATCTGATGCAGGTGCAATGGTGTATCCATTTTGGAACTTTTCCCATCTTCCTCGTGGTCCAAGGTCTAAGAAAATTTTAAGTTTAATGTTATTTGAGTCCAGACCATAAGTGTCGTAGAAATTGTTTCCTTCTTCATCGGTAGCTAAGGAAATATCAACATACCAATTACCCGAATCATTAAGGGAAGATGAAAATATATTACTACTTTTTTCGGAGATAGGATCAAAAAAATTAATATATACAATTCCATCCTTAATAGGTAAAAGCTCAGAATAAAGGATATCTTGAATATTCTGAGCATCCATAACCGAGCCATAAGCAGGAACGGGTGCTTTTATCTGCTCAGATATAGAAGATGTCTTAATTGAATTTATTCCGAAATTGTCTATTGCGGCTCGAAATACAAGAGAATCACCAATCATGAATGAATAATCAACATTTGGTTTTAACTTATTTACTTGTACATGATGTGTGTAATACTTTCCCTTGTCAGAAATCATTAATTCTGTATTTATATCCTCAGAATTAATTGTTAATGACTTACTTTCAGAAATATTAGAAGAAGTTTGTTTAACTGCCTTTAATTCAGCATTTGTAACATCCCTACTATCAAAGAACTTCTCTTTAAAGAAACAAAACAATCTAATTGGTAAAGCAGGATCTCCTTCAAAAGGAATTACTGTTGCAGATATAGGACTTTTAGTATTCCAACTCACTGTAACAGAACTAGATGTAATATTTGAAAAATGTACATCTCTTGGTGTTATCCTAATATATTCAAATATTAATAAAGCTAAAACAAAAAAAAGAAGGATAAAAATTGAAATTTTTAATACCTTCTTTAATCTATACTTACTCTTAACTACTTCACTAATATCCATCATTGAATATACTATTAAATTATATCTATCTATATACTATTAATACTTAATGTCTTTGTCAAATTAAAAAATATTTAGTTTAATTGACTTTTAATACGAAATATACCAAAATCAAATCATGAAATACATCTTACAACCTTTATTATTATTTATAATTTTCTTTTCAAATTCTTATTCAATCTTTTCTCAGTCTCCTACGATTAAATTAGATAATATTCAAGTTAATAACCAAGAAGCTCAAATTGATAAAGAAAATAAAATATATGTTAAAGATGGTGATTCCATTAGAATAGCTGGACTACTTCTATCTGGAGATACTGTTTTAATAACTGTTGGTGAAAATGAATATGTTAGTACTCCGGATGAAATTGGAAATTGGATTGTACTTTTTAGCATAACAAATATCTCAAAAGGAGGATATCCCGTTGAAGCTCAAGTGATAGCAGATGGAAAAAAGGGAGAAGAAATTCTACTTTCTACTTTAGTTGTAGATTCTGAGCTAATACCAGATCAAGATATTGATAACATTAAAACAGATGTTTCGAACTTTGGATTTAAAGATATCCTTATTATTATATTATCCTTTTCATTAGCATATACATTACTTAATTATTTCATCCTGAAAGCGAAAGTAGAGAAATTAATGAAGAAGTAAACAGTTAAATTGTTCCTCTTTTGCAACTAAAAGTCTATGAAGAAGAATTGCGATCATAAAAATCAAAAACTAAGAATTATTATATATATACTTTTATTATTTGTTTCTTATCTTTTCTTTGGTGCTAGTTCAAATAAAACATATGCTGGATGTACTTACTATTGTGCTTCTTCCTGTTCACAAAACTGGCCTTTTCAATGGCCAGATCAGTGTACAGATGAATCATATATGGGTTGTGACGGTGGTGGATGGAAGGGATGCTGTCTAATTGGAAGTTCTTGTACATGGACAGCTTCATTTAATGGGAATGGAGGTAGCTGTACTCCTACTTCTAGAGGACCGGTAGCAGAAGGTTCTTCAGTCCTAGGGTCAACTTGTACAAGATCAGGATATAATTTTACTAGTTTTACTATTAATGTTCCTGGTAATTGTATAGGTTTCAATACTTCAACCGGAGCATGTGGTAATATTCAGGGTGACTTTACTGCTACTGCACAATGGGTTTTAGCAAATAGTACTCCAACAGAACCTACCTCACTACTCACAGAGGGTTATTCTAATCCAAATGGAATAACAGATTTAACTCCTGAATTTAGTGCTATATATAATGATCCTGATAGTGGAGATATTGCTAACTATTATGAAATTGAAGTAAATACTAATTCATCTTTTACCGGTACCGTAATGTGGGATACAGGAAAAGCCTCTATGGCTAATTTAACTGCAGGATATCCAGTCCCTGATAAATCATATGCTGGAACAGCCCTATCCTTAAACGGTACAACCTACTATTGGAGAATTAGATTCTGGGATGATTCTGGAGCTCAAGGGGCTTGGTCTGCGACAGCGAACTTTACTATGAACACTCCTCCAACGGCTCCAACCTCTTTACTTTGCGAAGGAGCAACTAACCCTACTGGTGTAACAGATTTAACTCCAGAATTCAGTGCAATATTTAATGACCCAAATACTGGACAAACAGGTAACTGGTATAGAATAGAAGTTAATACAAATTCAACTTTTTCAGGCACAGTGATGTGGGATTCCGGTCTAGTTGCTATGACAGCTACAGCTATTGGTGCAAGGTCTCCAGACATTTCTTATGCTGGAACTGCGCTCTCATTAAATGGTACTACATATTATTGGAGGATAAGGTTTGCAGATAATGTTGGGACTACAGGTGCAGTATCTACGGAAAGTGCCTATTTCACAATGAATAACCTCCCATATGCTACCGATTTAACAACAGAAACATATACTAATCCAATAAAGATATATGATACTACTCCAGAATTTAGTGCTCGATTTAATGATGCTGATACAGGCTCTACTGGAATATATTATCAAATTAATGTTAATACATCATCTGCATTTAATGGTACATCTATGTGGGATAGTACTAAAACTGCTATGACTGCAGTCCCAACTGGGAGTTTAATAACTGAGAAGTCGTATGCTGGAACTACTCTTACTCTCAATGGCTCTCAATATTTCTGGAGAATTAAATTCTGGGATGAAAACAACTCAGAAGGCGCTTGGTCATCTACCGCTAACTTTAGAATGAGTGGACCACCTAATGCTCCTACTGACTTGCTTTTAGATGGTCAAACAAATCCCCTGTATCTAAACAGTGTGACCCCTACTTTTTCTGCTGTATATACAGATATTAATACAGACAACTCTGCTTCTTATGAAATTGAAGTTAACACTCAATCTGACTTTTTAGGTACAGTAATGTGGGACACTGGTCAGCTCTCGACTACAATAACATCTGGGAATAGATCAACTGATTTTGTTTATGCAGGTACTGCCCTAACAGGAACCTCTAATATTACATACTATTGGAGAATTAGATTTTGGGATATAGATAGTAATGTGAGTGATTGGTCTACAGGGTCCTTTAGAGATTCTTTAATGCATCTGTATTTAAATGGCCTACGATTAAATGGTATTAGGTTAGATTAAAAGTATTTTTCATTTTGATATGATATAATTTCATTTATCGGGGAATAGTTCAGATGGCTAGAACGCTGCGTTTGGGACGCAGAGGTCGCAGGTTCAAGTCCTGTTTCCCCGACCATACTGATATGAATTTACTGTTTCTTTAGCATAAATACTGCCTGATACTTACTACTTTCTGTTTTAACACCCAATACATCTTCATACTCCCTATCTATATCATAAGACAAAGATTCTTTCTCTTGGGACCAAGTACCTAATCTGTCAATATTCTTTTCTAAATTAACTGCATCACTTAGTAGAAAGTTCCACCCCTCATCTAAAGTTGGTGTAGAAGTTTCACTGTTCTTCCATCCATTAAGTTCAATAGTTAAATCTTGGTCCACAATAAATAGATATCCTTGTGACTGTTCAAAGTAGAAATCCAAACCTGTAAAAAGATAGGAATCTGACTTTGATATTAACTGACTCCACTCATTATCTTTATAGCTTCCAATTAATGATAACTGAGGATATATACTCATTAATCTTGAAGCATATAATACATCTTGGTTATACGATGGAGTAAAATCAAAACCAATAAAATTAACACCTTTCTTTAATTTAATACTATGTTTGGAAACATCATTTCTTAAATTGCAGGCAACCTCACTATCAATATTAATTACCATATCTTCCCCTATTCCTTTGGGTAGCCACTGAAATCTTTCTTCCCTAAAAAAACAGGCTTTTTGATTAGTATACTGCTCGCAACTACTTGAATTATCAATCCCTTCTATTACAAAAGTACAGTATTTAGATGGATACCAAAGAATTTCATTTCCTACTCTACAACAAGATGATTGAAACTCTATCTCACAATCATTCTTCTCAATATCCTCTATTTGAACATACCCCTTTATATTTAAGTTCTCATTCTCTTTAATACTCCAAAGCTCTTCACAAGATAATTCTAAGATATCCTCATTGTACAATCCAACTAGGTCTTCTTTCTCTTCGAACTGTGCTACACAACAAACAGGTTCAGCCAATGGACTCCAATTTCCTAAATCATGACCAATATCTACTGGAATAGGAAGACCCGTTACTGTAGCTGGAAGTCTTTTACCATTTGTAATCCATCTATAGAGATTTTCTGTTTTTTTGTAGTAATCAATTCCAGAATTTCTTTGAGCAGGATTACCTGAATTACAACTCCCAAATCTATACATATTTCCCCATGCCTCCCAACTACTTAATCCTGAGCATGTAACTTTGTGAGTCATTTTTAAAAAATGAGTAATCTGAGCATTAAAGTTTTGAGCAGGAACAGATGAGAGACCATGAATACCAAAATCTTCAATATGTCCATATTGTTTAATATTTTGAGTGTAGTTGCTAGCACTTGATTCATTTAACCATACTGTGAGTGAAAATGCTGGGTCTACTCCAGCCATTCTCGATCTATATACAACATCATTAAAGCACTCAAAAGCATAGTTTTTCCCTCTTCCATCTACCCATCTTGTAGCATAATTAGCAAACTGCTCTCTGGTTACACCATCAATAGTTTGAGGAGGGGCATTAAGATTACAGTTTATTTCAGAAGCGTAAACAGAAATAGATTGAGACAGATTTGTATTAAAAGTAATAGCAGGATAAACATTAACAACAAATTCTCCCTCCTTCCAATTTAAATTGAAAGAGTTCCTATCTATTAAAGAATTTCCGAATTGATTAGTCTTAACACTCTTAACCTTAGAGTCCATACCCGTTAAGGTATTATGCAGAGATACATATACCAATTCATCTGGATTAGAAGATATCTCCATTAAAAAAGGTAGAGAAATTTCATCACTAAGTTTTGTAGTTATAAAGGAAAAATCTTTCTTAACGATGTTTTTTAATTCTTTAGAGTTTTGAATCAATGGTTTTTTCCATTCACTATTTCCATCGGAAATTATAAAGTTGTACTCAGTTAATTCTTTTAGCCCACTGATATTTACCTGGTGGAATGTTAAGGGGGTACCATCTCCAAAAAGTTGTTTCTCGTTGTCAACCTTTACATAAGTAGGGACTTCTTTTAAAGTTTTCCAAGAAATATTTACACTATATGGTTTAACATCGGAAATAACCACATCAAAAGGCGAAGAGTTCTTAAACTCTTGGTGATTAAGAAATGAGATAAAGAGGAAAAT
>DIFL01000022.1:11943-19269 GCA_002419125.1 Candidatus Dojkabacteria bacterium UBA5749
CTCATTGTATATATATTTTCATTTTCTCCAGTTAAATCAATAGCTATTGTTAAATCAGTACTAGGATTACATACCTCTAACAAATCATTAAATATTGATTTGTTCCTGTATGGAGCTTCTATAAAGATTTCGGATTCTGAATTTCTGAAGGATTCTCTTTCAAGGGTTTTTATTTTTCTTTGTCTCTCCGAGGACTCTTTTGGTAAATACCCCCAAAATTTAAATCTCTGACCATTTAAACCTGAAGCCATTAGAGAAAGAAGAATTGAAGAGGGACCCACTAAAGGGACTATCTTTATACCTAACCTATGACACTCCCTAACAACCATACTCCCTGGATCTCCAACACCCGGAGAGCCGGCATCACTCATTAAACCCGCATCATTACCTGCAATAAGGGGCTCTAAAAGAAATGGGAGATCTTTTCTTTTACTGTGTTCATCAAGGATTCCCATATTTAAATCTTGTAATACCATTCCCATCCCTTGCAGAAATGCTCTAGCTGTTTTAGGGGTTTCAACTATAAAGAATTTTAGTTTTTTAACAATATTTAAATCTGACTCTTTAAGTTCATATTTAAGAGGCCTTTTACTTAAAGATGTTGGAATTAAGTATAGTACTCCTGTATTTCTCATAATTAATATGTTCTATCAAATTTACTATCTATTTCACTAAGTGTTAATTTCCATACAGCAGGTCTTCCATGAGGACAGCTATATGGGTTTTTACATTTAATTAATTTAGTATATATATCAAGCATCTCCTCCCTATGTAAACTCTGTCCACTTCTTACACTTGTATGACAAGACATAGTAGCTAGTATATCGTCTTTTAGTTTGTTTAGCTCTTTGGATATATCTCCTTTTTCATCTCCTAATGCAAATACTTCATCAAAAAGGACTTTTAGGTCTGCATTTATAAATTCTACAGGAACAGATTCAATATTTATTTCTGTATCATTAATACCATATTTAAAACCTAATTCTGAAAAAAACCCTTTAAGATTCTCAAATTGTGTAATCTCATTAATTGAATATTTTAAGGTTATAGGGACTAAAAAATTTTGTTGTTCTATTTTAACATCTTTATTATTTAAAAGTTTTTCAAATGTTATTCTTTCTGCAGCTGCATGTTGATCAATAACCCAGAGAGTGTCTTGCTCAAATTCAATTACAATATATTTATTAAATATTTGAAATATACTCTTAATCTTTTTATCTCCCCGTTCAAAATTCTTATCCTCTACACTTTTAATATACCCAGTATCATTTAATACCTCTTGGCTAAAAAGTAGACTGTCTTTTACAGAACTACTCTGGTTTGTTTTAAACGAAATATCTCTGTTAGAATATATTTTCTGAGGATATGGTTGGAAATTTCTATTATTAATTTGATTAAATGAAGGACTCTTAAATTCCGAATCAACCCTATACGTAGTTACTGTACTAATTGCTCTTTGTATTGCCTCAGAAATTGAGGAATATATTCTAAAAGGATTTAAAAACCTAACCTCTTCTTTTCTTGGGTGGACATTAATATCTACTTGATCTGGATTAATATCTAAAAGCAATATGAAGGGGACTTTTTCTCCAAAAGGAATATATCTTTCATACCCCGTAAGAACAGCTTTTGCAATCCCACTATCCCAAACAGGTCTGCTATTAACAAAAATATATTGATTTGAATATCTCTTTTGATGATCTGATGGATTGGCTGTTAAGCCAGAAACTTTAATACCATTCCCATCAAAAAAGACTTTAACCATCCTATCTACAAATTCATCCTTTAATACCTTCTTAACCCTTTCAATTTCAACGGTATTTGGCTTAGAATTAGGTATCTTTGGTAACTCTATTACTATCTTTGAGTCTTTGATTAATGAGAAATGGATATTTGGATATATTAAGAAGTATGGAAACAGTATATCAAGTATTTTTTTGTATTCTGTTTGAGCTGTCTTTAAAAACTTTTTTCTTGCTGGTATCTGTTCAAAAAGGCCTTTCACAGAAATTAAGGTTCCAGACTCTCTTGCTGCTTTTTTAATATCAAAGTCATTAAAATTTTCAAATGAAATTTTTGAAGCACTATCACTCCCCTCATATTTAGATGTTAATTCTACTTGGGAAACAGATATGATTGTTGAAAGAGCCTCTCCCCTAAAGCCCATTGTAAGAAGAGAATTTAAATCATCTAAAGATGAAATCTTACTCGTAGTATGAGACTTAAAGATATCTATTAAACTCTCCTTTGGAATTCCAACTCCGTTATCACTAACTTCAATTAAATCTATTCCTCCATTTTCAATCTTAATCTGTATCTTAGTTGCGCTAGCATCAATACTGTTATCTATTAACTCCTTAACCACTGAAGCTGGTCTCT
The DNA here is from genome assembly GCA_002419125.1 of Candidatus Dojkabacteria bacterium UBA5749. Taxonomy (GTDB): domain Bacteria; phylum Patescibacteriota; class Dojkabacteria; order SC72; family SC72; genus UBA2259. Next base: position 14,323 of record DIFL01000022.1, read on the forward strand.
CTATCACTTCTCCTGCTGCAATTTGGTTAACTAATTCTTGTGGTAATGTATTAAGAATATATTTTTTCATATTAAATATTTTAACACAGAAATATATTAATCTGTTAAAATTATATATATGGAAGAGAAATTAATTCTAGATTCAAAACTTACCCCTTCGCTAGACCAAGTAAATGCTATTAACACCTTGGTTGAAAACATTAAAAGGAAGAAAGAGAAACAGGTCCTACTAGGAGTAACTGGTTCTGGTAAAACATTTGTAATGGCAAATGTAATATCTAAATTACAAAGACCTACCCTAGTACTATCACATAACAAGACACTAGCAGCCCAACTTTATGAAGAATTTAAAGAGTTCTTTCCAAACAATGCGGTTAAATATTTCGTATCCTACTACGATTACTATCAACCAGAAGCATATATTCCCGCAAGAGATTTATATATTGAGAAAGAGTCTGAGGTAAATGATGAGATAGAGAAACTTAGACTAAGTGCTATGAATGCTGCTAGAACAAGAAGAGACACAATTGTAGTTGCTTCAGTATCATGTATTTACAATATTGGAAGTCCTGATAACTATGAAAACAAATCAATAGAGATTAGAGTAGGTCAGAATATTGATATCTCTAAACTATCTTCTGAATTAACATTTTTGCGATATGAAAGAGAATCTACGGATTTAGTCTCAGGAACTTACATTATTAGAGGAGACACTTTAGAGCTCTTTATGCCCTATGAAGAATTTCCCGTCAGAGTTGAGTTTTGGGGAAATGAAATAGAGAGTATTACATATATAGAACCGATTTCAAGAAAGAAGATTTCTACTGTAGACAACTTAGACATATTTCCAGCAACTCCTTTAGTATATGATGCAGATACAATGGCAGAAGCTGTAACAAATATTGAAAAAGATTTAGAAAAAAGAACAGCTTTTCTTAGAAATTTAGGGAAAGAGGTAGAAGCACAAAGATTGGAACAAAAGACTAGATATGATATAGAGATGATGACACAGATTGGATACTGTAAGAGTATGGAGAACTACTCCATATATTTTGATGGTAGGAAAATCGGACAACCACCTTTTACTCTTTTAGATTACTTTCCAAACGACTATCTCATGTTTATAGATGAATCCCATATAACGATTCCTCAAGTAGCTGGTATGTTTAATGGTGATAGGGCTAGAAAAACAAATCTCATAGAGCATGGGTTTAGATTACCTACTGCATATGATAACAGGCCTCTTAATTTTGAAGAGTTTAGAAAGAAACAAAAAGATAGTATATATTACTCTGCAACACCTAATGAATGGGAAATTAAGGATAGTAATAACATAGTTGTTGAACTTCTAACTCGTCCTACAGGGCTTTTGGATCCTCAATTAGATATTAGAAAGACTGAAAATCAAATTGATGATGTAATAAATGAGGTAAGAAAAAATATTGAGAATAAACAGAGGGTATTAATTACTACCTTAACTAAAAGAATGGCTGAAGACCTTACATCCTACTTACAAGAGTTTGGTTTGAAAGTTGCATATTTACATTCAGATATTGATACTGTTGAAAGAGTTGAGATACTTAGAAACCTAAGATTGGGAGAGTTTGATATATTGGTTGGTATTAATTTACTTAGGGAGGGTATTGATTTACCTGAGGTTTCTCTTGTCATTATTCTTGATGCAGACAAAGAGGGATTCTTGCGATCAGCAACTAGTCTTGTACAGACCATAGGGAGAGCTGCAAGGCATGTTAATGGAAGAGTTATTATGTATGCAGATAGTATTACCCAAAGTATGCAATACGCTATAGATGAGACCAACAGAAGAAGAAAGTATCAAAAGGATTACAATGTAAAGAATGGTATTACTCCAACAACTATTATAAAAGAGATTAGAGATTCATTAGTAGAGAAAGAAGATTCAGATAAAAGGAGTTTAGACTTTGAGATAGAGAAGTTAAGTGAGAAACAGAAAAGAATGCTTGTAAAGAGTTTAAGGTCTAAGATGTTACTTGCAGCAGATAACTTACAGTTTGAAAAAGCAGCAGAAATTAGGGATAAAATAAAAGAGCTGAGTATTTAACCCAGCTCTTAATAATTTCGTTAAAGATAATAGCAATTATCTATAGAAGTTGTCTCTCCTGTCTCCTCTGTCGCCATCCTCTCTTGGAGGTCTTGCAACAGATACATTGATAGCTCTACCATCAAGCTCTTTTCCATTCAACTGGTCAATAGCTTGGGTTGCTAACTCATCTGTAGCCATAGTAACAAAGCCAAATCCTTTAGATCTGCCCTTGAACTTGTCTACAATTACCTTTGCTTCTGTTACTTCTCCAACTGTGGCGAAGAATGAAGACAAAGACTCGTCTGTGGTCTCCCATGAAAGGTTTCCAACAAAAAGTTTGTTCTGCATTTTGTATAAAAATAATAAATAAAAGACTACGGATAAGCACACTTATTCAGGTAACCTACACAGGGCATTAAGAACATTAACACCTTTCTTAACATAGACCCTTAATTATACCACAGATATTTAAAATACAATATATTTACTTTTTGATATACTCTTAACAATGAGAATAAAATACATATTAAACAAAGACCCGAGGGTAAAGGATTTTAACAATTTAGTAATTAACAACTTCCCCCTCCTGCTTACAGAAAAAAGACCAGAACTTTACCTAGTTGCTGGGGGTGATGGTGCCATGCTACACGCTATTCACGATACTATCGATAAAGATATCCCCTATTTAGGTAAAGCGTTGGGAACTTTTAACTTTCTAATGAATAACATAGATGATGATATCTCTGTAATTCAGGGTCTCTTAGATGACTCAATTAAAATAGAAACATTTACTACTTACACTATTAAAGCATTTTTAAATGGTAAAAAGATTGGAGAAGCTGTAAATGATGTAATACTTGGTAATAAACTGTATGACTACTTTACCTTTAACATATCTACAGAGAGCAAAGATTTAGAAAACTTTGAAGTAAAAGGCTCTGGGATATGTATTAGTACTGCTATTGGTTCGACAGCATTTAATTACAACAATGGAGGAAGGATTCTACCCTTAGATTCTGAATTCCTCTCAATTACCGGTGTTGTTTGTAATAGATATTTAAATGATATTTTACCTTTTCAAAACATCCATATTACTTCTAATGGAGCTAGAATATATCTTACAAATTCAAATTCTAAGGTGTTAAAGGAGGGTGATAAACTTCTTCTTAAGAAAGGTTCTGAGATAAAACTTGCCTTTTTAGATAAAAATGAATTCCTGAAAAGGAGAATAGAGATATCGCATAGGTTTAGGAAATAATACCAAAAACTAATTAGTTCTTAACTCCTTTTTCAAGTTCCTTCCGTCGTATCCATTCATCTACAGCAGTATTTAAGTCTTTTGAATTAGCCTGAGATGGAAGATTTAGAAAACCTTTTAATTTATCTTCTGTAACTTTTCTACCTTGTTTTGCTCCCTCAGATGGGGGTATTGTCTCATCATATTGTAATGCGTCACAAAGTGTTTGGGTAGAATTAATATCTCCATCTACTTCTTCTGTAGCTCCATCCATAGTTGTAGCTGATACAAGTGCAGCATCATTAGGAGAGAGGCCCTCTTCCTCAAATTCTGAAGCAATCTCTTCATCATACAAAGGAACTTCTCTTGAGTGAACAGGCATATTAGAAAGTACTAAATTTATTAATGGTTGCGGGACATAGATTCGAACTATGATTCTCGGCTTCAAAGGCCGGTGTCCTACCATTAGACGATCCCGCATAAACAAAACATTATACAATACTCAATACTTTAATTGAAATATTTCTGTATTCATATTAATCTTTATACATGAGATTTAAAAGAAAAAAGACAAGAGAGAGAAATATTGTAAGAATGCCGAAAGCCCCGACAAAGAAACCAGTGTTACGTAAAAAAAAGAAATTTAATCTATCTGAGATATTTTCAAGAAAGAAAAATTTTAAGAAAGAGAGAAGAAAAAAAGGAAGTTCTAAGTATCTCTTTTTACTCTTTTTCTTTTTAATACTAACTGCTGTTATGTATTTAGCTTTGAGATATGTATTAAAGATTAGGGGTGATATAGGTAATCAAAGTGATGTGCAAGTAAGTAATGTGATTGGGTTGGACAATATACCTTCATTTCCTGGTTCTCAGTTTCTATTTGAAAATGATTTAAATTCCCCAATAGTTAAAGAATATCTCTCTGGAGGGAATTCTGTCTACACAATTCCTAAAGGGAACAACTTAGAGGATGTAGAAGATTACTACCAAGAGGTTCTTAAGGAAAAAGGATGGGAGTATATTGAAAATGTAACAATAGGAACACCTGGTAAAAAGTATGGACAGTATTGGGTCAAGGATGGTAAAGGTTTACGAATTTATTCTAAGTATAAGGATGTTTGGTATGAAACTATTACTGAAGAAGATGCAAGGACATCTCTATCTAGATTAGTTCAAGAAGAAATTGAAAGGGAGATGCTTATGGCGAGTAGTGATAAACAGAGTTTATTACCAGATTTTCCTTGGGTGATTGATATTCCCAAAGAATACCTTATTAAATACTCCCCAACTCAATTGGGTGAATTAAGGGCAGTATCATTTCAAAAGATAGGAGGAACTGAATTAATCGAAATATATCCTGTGGGAAAATGGAAAGAAAGGGATTTAGATGCATATCTTTTTGACTACTGTAATACAAAAAGTAGTGCCGAATTAAAATATGGAATACTCAATAGTGTACCTATTTCTTACCAAAACACCTTAGGTCTTAAATCAACAATTCAAATTGGTCCTAACAATACCACAGCATATACAATTGTTAACAGTTATAACTCAATAGTATATGTAATTCTATCTTCAGATTCTAACTCACCATTGCTTCAGTACATTATTGATAATATTAAGCCCTGTAATACTAAAGATTAGA
>DIFL01000022.1:19305-20041 GCA_002419125.1 Candidatus Dojkabacteria bacterium UBA5749
CTTTTTTAATACCCTCAATGCTTCCGAAGGCTTTAATTAACTCTTTCCTTCTTTTTGGACCTACTCCTTCAATATTATCTAACACTGATTTCTTTGATTCTTTAATACTTCGCTTTCGGTAATATGAGATAGCAAATCTATGAGCTTCATTTCTTAAATCAATGAGTAATTGGGGAGTATCTAATTCAATTCTTAAAATATCATCTGATTTATATATCCAAAATTCATCTAATTGCGTTTTATGAACTCTTTTTAAGTGTTTACCCTTAGAGATACCCATTAAAAAAATGTTGTTGGGAACAACATCTTTTACAGTAGAAAGTTGTCCTTTCCCTCCATCAATTAATACAAGATCTGGTTGAGAGGAAGTATCTTTAAATCTTCTTTCTAGTACCTCTCTTAACATTTGATAATCGTTTGGTTTATCTTCTCCCTTAATTCTAAATATCCTATACATAGACCTTTCAATTGCTCCGTCTTGAGCAACAACCATTGAACCATATCCAAACTTACCTGAGATATTAGAAATATCATAGCACTCAATTCTTCTAAGATTAGGAATCCCTAATTCAATGGAAAGATATTTAAAACTCTCCTTTCTAACTTTTTCTCTTTTACTCTCATATGACTGAGTATCATCGTAATATGTAAAATCAATATCTTGACCTATATATTTCAAATCGTTAATCCTATCTCTAATTTGAGTTGCTTTCTCATACTCCTGATTCTGAGAATA
>DIFL01000011.1:0-11806 GCA_002419125.1 Candidatus Dojkabacteria bacterium UBA5749
ATGAGAGAGAGAGTGTTGATTTCCCAGGACTTACAATATTAACAATAGATGTTAATGAGAATGATAAAGGGGTTATTATTGGAAGAAAGGGAAGAACAATTAACTCTATTAGAGATATAATTACAATAAGTGCAATTAGAAACAACAAGAGAGTAAGGGTTATTCTTAAAGATGATAGGGCTCCTAAAGAAGAGCTAAGTGAGGAAAAAGTACAAGATGAGGATATGTTAACAGATGAAATCTAGTTATCCTTACTTGCTGCTTTAATTCTAAATATTTCAACAATATCATTGTATTCCGTATATGGCTGGAAATTAGCATATATATCTGGCTCTTTACTATCCTCAGCAATAAAATATCCACTTATATTAAGAGATATATCCCAAACTTCACCCTCTTGCTCATTTTCACTTCTGCTAACTTCGGCATTCTCTAACCTTAACATATATGGTGAGACATTCTGAGCCTGATCTAAAAAGCTTAAAACATTTTCATAACTTCCTTTATACCCTAATGGCCCTGATACTGCATTTAAAGTATCAGAGGAAGATAACTCACTAATCTCCAAACTCAATGAGGTAGCCAAATTATCAAGGTAATATACCAAGTCAGATACTAACAGTATTTTAGGAACAACCTCTCTTGAAGTAATAACATCCTCTGTCATCTGAATTTCATCCAACTGTACCAACTGTTTATCTAATTTCTCTAGTTTATCAATTTTACTATCTACCTCCTTAATCTCCCCAAGATATTGAATAGCTGATTTAACCATAGGAACAAATACAGCGAAAGAAAGTATTACAAATACAATACCTGAAGCTATAGGGATTATTAAATCACTAATAGAAAGTCTAGCAACATTTTTCTTTCTTGTTATTACATCAAATTCCTCTCTTTTTGCTTCAGTAGATTTCTCTGTTATTAATCCCATATTTATTCGTTTTTAAAATTGTCTAAAATAAGTTTTCCTTCAAAATCAAAGGTTGAACCTTCAGCACTTTTTGATACTCCTTTTAAAAGTACTGATTCGATATTCTCATCCACTCCAAATAGATACCAAAGTCGAGCAACTTGTTCTAAATCTGGCCCTTTTCCAGACAATTTGAAATCTAAACTCTCTGAAATCTCAAAACTGTCATAAGTAATCCCAACAACCCTACTAGTTATTTCCATAAAATATTCAATTATTGCCTTATGAGAGAAACTGTTCTCCTTAACTTCTTTGTAAAGATTTACCCTATCTAAGATTATATTATTTGATATTATTTTATCCATCTTTCCTTTTACACTTCTTTCTATCTTTTTTAGAGAACTCTGTTTAGAATTGAGTTGTGATTTAGATACAATATTAAAACCAACAATAGCTATTGCAACAGATGCAAGTGCAATAATACTTAATATTGATCCAATATTTAAAGTGTTTTTCCTTTTAACATGAACTACCTGTTCCTTAGTTAGAGAGGGTATTAGATTAACTCCTTCAGATGCTCCTGAACTCATTGGTTGAGCTAAAGTAGGAGTAGGAGACTGTGGAGCAGGTTTAACAGGTTGGGCCACAGGTGTGGCTTGTACGGGGTTATTATTTGGTATTACTTGGTTATTCATCTTTTAATGCCAACCCTATTGCTACAGAGTATGATGACCCTGCTTTAGATAAAATATTTTTATATTTATTATCCACTGATATATTTAACCATGGATTTGCAATTTGTGCACTAACCCCTAGTGATTTAGAGACAAACTCTGGTAATCCAGGCAAAAGTGAACCGTCTCCATTTAAGAGATATTCCACAGGAGCTGCACTCATGGTTTTGTTTTTATAGAATTCTACCCCTCTTCTTACCTCTGTCATTAAGGAACCTATTATTGGAAGTAGTGCATTATATATTTTTCCTTCAACAACATTAGGTAGTAATCCATAACCTCTTTTAAACTGTTCAGCTCGATTGTAATCAAAATTAAACGTATTTACTATTGATTGTGTAAGGGCATCGGACCCTATAGGGATACTTTGAGAAAATACTAAAGCACCATTGGTCATAATACTCATATCTGTACTGTTTGCACCAAAGTCTAACATTACACAATCTTTCTTACCCATTGATCTAAACATAGCTCTTCCCATTGCTACAGATTCAGTTTCTATAGCTATTAAATCTAAATTAGCAAAATTAGCTACATTCATATATATCTCTATTGTCTTTCTAGGAGCTGCTACTAATAGTACCCTTGGAGCATTCTTCTCTTGATTAAATCCAATTATTATATAACTCATTTGTACCTGTTCCAATGGAATAGGGATATACTGTTTAGCTTCATATTGTACTGCCTTTTTTAATTCTTCAACTTTTACACCTGGGAATTCTAAAAACCTTGTAAATACAGAGAACTCTGGTAATGCCATTACAACATTAACATTCTTTATTTTTGAATTTGCATAGAGTACCTTTAATGCCTCTGCTAATTTCTTCTGATCTTGTCTTTCTTCACTGTTAATAACGCCTTTGGGGGTTAATTGAACACCTAAGTTAGCTAACTCAGGTTTAGTTGATATATTCTTTAATTCTACGGCTTTTACTGTATGTGTTCCGAAGTCAATGCCTACATGATCTGGCAACTTAGCCATACGTTTGGACAGTTAATTTATGACTAAATATATGATAGCAGATATTAATATGGTTTTAAACCTACTTCTGTTGACTGTATTACATAACTATTACCAAAGAATTCCTCTGCTAGTATTCCATACTTTGGGTGCAAATCTATTGCAAATACTGGATATACTAATCTCTCTTGTAATCTTAAATATCTTTTTATATCTATACTGTCTGGTGCTCCTCTTGATATCAATCCTCCATTTATATATACACCATCTACTATATTCGGAGCGATATTATTGTCAGTTTGTATTGTAATTACTCCATCTGAAACTATAAAAGCATTCACCTTGTCATATTCAAAAGCTCCTGTCACATCAGTCCCTGCTCCTATTGTTACACTACCACCCACTACAAATATACAACCGTTTGAATTACCAACAGAAGTTGTAGTATCACTATGAACAGGAGGATTAATTATTAGATTACCCTCTACAAATATTAAGGCTCTCTTGTTGCATAACAGATTTGAAATAATTAAATCACCTAAATAGTTATACATACAGTATGTGTTAACACCACAACTGTTAAATTCTGATCTGGTCGGAGCAGGAGATATTGATGGAATTGTTTGCTCGTACAATCCTGTTAAATATTTCTTATGTAATTCATACTTTCCCTTTAATGAGTCATATAGAGAGGGGGTATCCGATCTAATGAAACTACTGAAGGATGAGATACCATAACTCTTCGCCTCTGTAGAATCGGAATTGTATAAACTAGAAGAGTAGTTTGCCAACATCTCACTCGTAAAGCCTGCATATTCTCTTAGCAGTCCTTCACTTGGATTTGCATATGGAGGAAGAATCCTAGCAGGACTAATCCACATATCTTTAGTAGGATCTGTAAGAGTAGGGGGAGTTAACTGAGCAAAGGTTGTAACTTGATTAGAATAGGCTAACCCTCCTCCTGTTAAAAATCTATCTGCAAGATTTTCAAATAATCTAGAAGATGTGACAACATTACCTGCATAATCAAAAACTGTAAGATAAATGTAAATGTTTCCCTTCGTGTTTTCTCCGATATCTATAGTTACTGAGCCTGAATGGCTAGTGGTATTCATATTTTCATCTACTTTAAAAGACCAATATCTAGCATCAGTTGTATTTTCAATTAATCTGCCAATATATGTACCATCCTCGGGTCTTGGTATAAAAGGTGCTCGTACTCTAATCGAAGTAGGAGATGAACTTAAAGTTATTTGTCTTGCATCAACTCCAGCTGTAGAGTAAACGTTCCCAACAATTGAATAAAGATTTCTTCCATCTCCATCATTATCAACTTGCCAAGACACGGTAATTTTATTTTCGGAAATTGTTTTAGTAAAAGTCACTATTCTTGGATTAGTAAAATCTAATGTCCAAGTCTTTCCACTATCACTCCATGCCTTTGCATAATCCTGTACTCCTTCCTTGTATCTTAGTTGATCTGATGACCAGTAGTGAGAAAGGTCTGTATCTGGGTTTCTTTCATACTCTGAAGTCCAATAGGCTCCATAATCTATTACTGGAGTGTTTGGAGCACTGTAGTTATCATATGGGGTAAAACTAAAATTATCCAATCCCATTGTATATATTTTATATTTACCTTGCATAGCACTTGCTCCAAAGGAAGTACCACTATTTGTAAATCTTAAACTAAATTCCATTGTAATACTATTGCCTGATACTTGGGGTGCTGGAATCACAGTTACTTCTACCATTGGTTGTTGGTTTGGGCTATATATGTAAAATCTCGCATACTCTGTTATATCGGGATAATGATCATAATATACACGTCGCCAAGTAGGTGTTGCTGATTGATAATCTGTTATATATGGCAACCACCCGCTACCACTTCTTCTGAGCATAAATCCCCAGCTACCATTTGATGGAGCTTGGTTTGTACCTATTGAGGGTATCAGATGGACAGGGGTACCCAACACAGGATCATTGTATATTTCATTTCTAAACCATACAAACATCCCCTCTATATCGCTTGCTCCATTTGCATCTGTATATGTTGCTCTCATTGTAAGAGGTCGAGTAGGATCATTTAAATCTTTTTTCCTTGTAGTTTCATCTCCAAATATTCCTGTTTGAGTTATACTCTTAAAATCATATCCATTTGGGGGATTTAAAGTATCGCCAGGATTATATATTACAAACGACTCTGTAGGTTGAGGAGAAAACACTTCATAACAATCGTCTTCATTTTTAGTTGATGCTAATACTCCACAATCATTAGTATTCTCTCTAAATCCTTCTAATATCAGATTAGGGTTAGTTGCATTTGTATTAAGTAAGGGAGAAGGACAATCTTTATAATCGTAACAGTAACAAGTATTGTATGTTCTATCACATAGAGCTGATTGATTAGGAGCACCAGCACCTCTTAAACAACTAGGAGTATTAGAGTCAAGTACCTGTCCATAGGATAAATTTGTTGAAGAATACTTAGGTCCACATGCAGGAGGTGTACATAAATTACAATAACAACTAATGCTCTCTGAGTTTTGTTTTGGATTACATGTATTACCTGTAACTAATGAACCAGTTCTATCACAATAGGTTGTAGGGGTAGAGTGTGGATCTGATGTCCGAGGGTAAAATGGAATAGAGGGTATTAAATTTGAACTTGATGTTCCAGTCGGACATGTCGGATCGGTGGGATTACAATCAACACAAGCAGAATAGCAGCTTTTAGTTGATGTTGAACAGCAAGCATTCTTATATGTACATGTACCACTTGGATATGTATTATCAGGCTGAGTTGATGAATATGTCCCTGCAGTACAGCTCCCACATCCAGCAGTACAGGTTGAATTACATGCGTCATTAGAACAACCACAAGAACAGGGAGTGGAACTCATATCGTCACAACAAATTGCATAACTCCCTCCCGATTCACTGGCTATATTATAGGAATATCCTAAGTTGTTACAAAAGGTCAAATAAGGGGTAGTTGCATTAGTGTATGCCTCACACCTAACATAACATTCCAGATTTGAACCATTACAATCACACTGATCGTCCACAGGAGTACCAGCGGGAGGAGGGGGACAATCACCCGTACATTCACAATTTTGGCTACAAGATGCACCATACGTATACCAACATCCACAAGCAGATCCATCTTGATAATATTTTGCGGTCCCGGGGCAACTTATTTGGTCAAGATTACATGAACCATTACTTAAACAATCACTATCGCATACTACCCTACAACCAGTTGGATAACACTGATAACCTGTTACACAAATTCCATTACTACAATATGGGTAGGCAGCATAAACCATCTTGCTTTCTTTTATTAATAATAAAAACATTATGAAGAAAAATATTATTAAAAACTTTTTAATTAAGGTGTTCATCGTATAAAATATTGAGCTTAATATCCAAATACTCACCACTCTGACAGGTGGCGTCTAAAATCCAAATATAGTTGTTAAAGAATTCCCCATTCCAAAAATCAAAAATGGGATCTACAAAATCTAGAAAATTCAAAGGTAAATAGTCAGAAATAAAAGATATCTTTTCTCTTGAGAACTGAGGATTGTTACTAATCACTTTGTTTAGAAATTTATCATATTCAAGAACCTTAGACTCGTTTTTATCATCTAACAAATCTATTGAGTTATAACCCATATTTAAAAATTTTATCCTGGACCAAAGGTTGCCAATATCTTCGTAATCAAAGTCAGGGTCTTCATTCGTAGAACTTACCATATTAAAAGGAATTGATTTATACTTCTCCCAAAGGGAACAACTTTCACTTGGAATTATATTACACACATAAGTTAAATCGGAGTACCTCATAGGTGTCAATATCCTATATGGAGGTTGTGAATATTCAGACAAATTATTTATGAGCTCTTCTTCCGTAAAATCTCCCTTACTTATTTGAATTCGTCTAAGTTTAATAAGATTGTACAAATCAACATCTATCTTTGAATCCACTTCTACCAAAAATTGTTTTTCGTTTGCTAATATCTCTTTATACCATTTATCATAAATTTCCTCTTTATTTACGAGATATGGTTTCCATACTCCATTCTCAAGGATAAAGAGATGTAAGCCTGCTGGGACAGCCATATCATTTGGTAAATCCCCTAAGAAATTTGTAGAAACAAATTTCTTATCTGCAGTTTTATAGCAAGAATATTCTTCTTCCTTTTCTCCAAATAGGCATCCGACGATAGGGCCTTTTTTGTTAGCTAAAATATAATTATAATGAGTGTCTTTTTGGGTGGAATCAATATTATTAGAAGGATTAATTTTTAAAAAATAAATTACAACCCCAACAATTAAAATTAACAATAGTAATATTGCAAGTAGAACTTTTTTTTTAAAAGTATCATTTACATTATTAAGTACATCTTTACTCATTACTCGAAATCCTTTTCAAATAATATTTATTATTAATATGGTTTTAACCCCACTTCTGTCTGTTGCATTAATATCTCATTCCCAAATAATCTTCCTGCTAATATACCATATTTAGAATGATGATTTACTACTAATGCAGGAAATCTTAATCTATCAGCTACCTTTAAACTTCTTTTAAACTCAACACCTGGATTACTTAAAGAGTGAATACCACCACTAATATACAAACCATTATAATCTACATCATCTCTTTCTATTGATATGTTCCCATCTGAAAGTATATATGCATTTACTTCATCATATTGAAGTTGACTCTCAGAAAAAGGAACACCATCTCCAACCGTTACAGTGCCTCCTACAATAAATATACATGCATCTTTATTAACATTCCCATTTGTAATTTTCCCTTCTATTGTAAGATCTCCACTTACGAAAAACACTCCTTGTCTGTCACAGACAAAATCGTTATAAACTCTGAAATCACCATCTCTTTCAACAACAGCTATCTCTGTCTCTGAAACACCATACGATCCAGAAATACTAGAAATATTACCTAAATCTTTTATAGAAAGATAGGGTTTTCTTCTGTTATACCTTTCTTTTAAACTAACATAGTATCCTGGGTCTGCATCTGGAGTAGTAAAGGGTCTAATCATAAATGACTTGGTTATCTCACTCTTAGATGGTTGTGTCGGTGTCCCAGGTGATTTAATACCAACAAGTTCTGTTGATATATCTGCATTTTCATGGGGTACTTTCTTTAATAAGTTTTTCAATGGCCATTCGGTTGGCTCCTCCCCACGATTAACATTCATATCTATATAATCTGAATAGAGTAGACCACCCTGTGTAATTAACCAATCTCTTAAATCAATATCTACTTGCCCAGATCGTCCGACATTTCCTCCCTTATCAAAGCCTGTTATGAAGAAATGTAATTTCCCTTGACCTATCTGCTGAGTCCCAAAACTTAGTATCCCAGAACCATTACCTCCTCCACTTGTTATTTTAATTAAATATTTTTCGACATTGTTATCTAAAGAACCTATTTTTCGTGTGTCAATATCCGATGGAATCTCTTCGAGATTAAACTCAACTCCATTAAAGTATACTTTATCAATATTCAAATCACTACTTTTGTATAGATTTATTACTGATGCATTAAACTCTGATGGAAGTTCTGGGTCTGGTGTAAAAGACCACTTGACTTCTATATTAGAAGTCCCCTCAGGTTCATAAGTAAGATGAACTCCTGGGGAATCAAAGTTTAAATTCCATGACTTTATAGTATCTACCCATTGGTCATAGTATCTAATCCTTTCATTTGTAATCCACTTGTTATGTACAGCATTTTTAACTATAGCATCTTCATCTTCATAGTTATCATATGGAGTAAAACCGAATGTGTCATTTGCCATTAACCATATTTTGTAATTACCTTCACTTGGCTTGTTAGCAAGAAGGGTGTCTCCATCTTCCTTAAAACTGATACTAAATTTCATTGTTACTGTTTTCCCGTTATTTGAAGGTGTAATGGAGTAGAGTAGGACCTTAGCAATAATTCCAGAAGGTCCAGGAATAGATATTATTGTTTTTCCATCTACCACTTCTGAGTATCCATTTGAGGCTTTCTTCCATAAATCGGTAGAATTATCACCATCTCCCGCTATAGCAGGTACATAGGGAGTCCAAACTCCAGCATTATTATGTACCAAGAAACCAAATTCTTCTTGATTTTGTGTTCCATATTTTTGAGGAACTTGGTTATTATTTAAATCAATATACATTGGAGTAATTGGTTTGTTTTCACTTTTATTAAACCAAACATATGCTGATTCTATAGGCAAATCTCCATCAGTGTAGGTCGCTTCCATATAGAAGAGTTTACTTGTATCTGAGTATCTTGCTTCTGTGTATGGATAGAAATCATTTACAGTATTATCCTCTTTGAGTTCTTCATTTTCGGTTTTATATATTCCTCCTCCTGTATGGTTTAAAGAATTAAAACCTAAATAGGTGGAAACACTTTCAGGATGTATTGATAAAGAGACATTCGGTTGATTACTAGGGACTTCATAACAATCTAGGGAATGATCCCGAGGCTCTGAACAAACTTCATCATCTTGACAACTAACAATATCTAAATATGAATACTCTCCAAGAGGATGAGATGGATTAACAGGGACACTAGCCACTAAGGGTAAAGGGCATTGAACTGAACATCTAACACAACATTTACATGTACTAGTACAGGAACCTGTTTGACCATCCTTTGTACAACTACTTCCACTAGGATCGCAATCTTCTCCAGTTTCTACTTTGGTATTTCCACAAACAGGACCTTTAGGCTTACATACTTTATACACTGGATTACAAGCATATTCATTACAAGATCCCGTAGGATTTCGATATCCCTTTTCATGTTCTAAAACTTGTGTACACCAATTTAGACATTGTGGATAGTAACATGTACTTCCAACACAACCTACATATCTTCCACTTCCCCCGCATTCACTACTTGCAGATCTTGAACAAGCATCTGCAAAGTTGTCTATTTCACCCGCAACTGTATTTGCTCGAGGTTTCCCATTCCCATCTTTTCCATCACAACAATACGGAGAACAGGACCAATTTTCTGGATTATCTGGCCAGGCTTCAACTGTGGAAAAGAAGAAAAAAACAAAAAAAAGGGTAACTATTAACAATACTACTTTGTTAAATATTCTTTTGTTTGTAAAAATCATATCTAAAAATTCTTAAATTACCTTAATCTCCCATTTAGTCATATCTCTTTTTATTAAACACTTACCTTGATATTTCTCATTATTGAATATATTCCTTAAAGTACAAATAGAATATTCAATATAGTATTTTAAATTCTTTTCTACTCTATATTCATTAGTAATATATATACCCTGATCTGATTCTAATTGAGAAAATTGAAATTTACCCTTACTCTTATCTAAAGAATATGTAAATTTAGCTTTCTCAATATCATCAAAATAGTTTAAGAAATTAGTTGCATACCCACCTATTGAATAGTCATCATTATTAAATGATATCTCATATATTTGGACTGGGAATTTGTATGAGATATACCTACCATCATTGTTATACTCTTCCACAGGTACTTTTTTAGAAAGTACATCATTACTTAAATCTATCTCTGTTTTTAGATGAGGAGTATCACTAGTCATAGAGAAGAAAGAGTATCCTAACCATATTGTTAAGAGAAGTATTATTAAAGATGCAAATACTAATATTGCTCTTTTTAGATTAGGAGCAAGGTTCTTCAATTATTTCTATCCAAAGAATTTATTTAATTCTTTAACTAATCCTTCGTAATCTAAATCTGTTTTAACTAAATATGAAGTAGCACCCATATTGAATGCTTCTTTAACAACAGATTCACTAGTCATATTGGTAAGAATAACTATTGGCATCTTTCCATACTTTTCTTCATTGTTTTTAACAGTTTTTAATACCTCTAAACCATCTACACCTGGCATCATTAAATCTAGTAATACTAAATCTATCTGATCTAAATTATTAGATAGGACATCTAAAGCTTGATACCCATCTGATGCTTTCATAGGTACATATCCTGCAGATTCTACCAACTCTGCATATGAATCTAGTAAGGCTACTTCATCCTCTACAATCAATATTTTTTTTGTTTCTGCCATTTATATATATTAAACTAATTTAATTAAAGAACTTCTGGATATAACCCGCCATTTGAGTTATATATAGTATAGTCAAACATTGGATCATATCCATAGTTAGTTGCGCTTGGTATTATTACTTGCATAGTTCTCTCTTGACCAGAACATATAGAGGTGGCTTTGATTAAGAATTGGTCGAAAATATTATTACAACTAGTACTACTGACTCCAATTTCAATGGTCCCTTTAAGAGGAATAACTCTAATTTCCGTAAGATTTGCAATAGGGAAAGTCCAATCAAGTTTATTATTTGTAAATGTTGAGTCAAAAGATGATGCAGGAGCAACATCACCACAGTTATTAGCATTTAATAAGCAGTAAAGTTTCATATCTGATAACTTATAAGGCCTATATCCACCAGAACCATCCGAATATACCTCTTTAACAGCAAAAACACGGTCTTGATTTTGAGGGGAGAAAGTTAATTCTACATTACAACCAGAAGGGACAGTAACATCTGACAAATTTATTGCCATTACATCTCCGACTTTATACTCAGGACCCTCAGAAGGAGGAGCATACTCAATACTCAGTCGATAATTTGAACAGGATGCATCCATAGTTAATTCAGTTAAATCCAATTCAGAGACTCCGGCTTGATTATAAATTTTGGTTTCTAAGTCACTTAAACTTTCCGCATCAATAACAATCTTTCCACCTGCCTCAGCCAGTTTCTCAGAGAGAATTCTCTGAAGATCCCTAATATCTGTAGTAATAAATGCATCTAAAATATTTCCAGACTGTTCTAATGCCTTAGAAGATTCTCTTGTATCAATAACCTCCCCCTTATTCCTAATCATTCTAGAATATAGAGAAGCTCCTATAACTGCAGCAACAACAAGTATTACCATAATAATTGCAATAGCTTGTCCTGAATATTTCTTCATAATTATAAATAATAATCTATATTATATATTTAACAGTTTTATTAGTATCGTGTCAACGCTTTGGTAGACACAGCTAGTTGTCTAGTTACCCATTTTTGCTTTAGATAAGTGCCCTTAATTGGCCACCACAACGGTTCTACAGATACCCTAATAGTAAACATACTGTT
>DIFL01000011.1:11839-20105 GCA_002419125.1 Candidatus Dojkabacteria bacterium UBA5749
ACCATTATATTATTAGAATACGAATGTAGTAGGGTAATAGTAGCATCTTGATTAAAACAATTTGCATGCTCAGTTGCATCTCCCAAATCTTTCATAATTGCTTTTACTATATATCCATATTTAATGGGAGAAGAAGAAGGGAGAGTATAATTAGAGTCCCAACCATCTCTAAAATAACCAATGCAAGTCCAATAATCTGTCCCATACAACCTCACATGAATTTCATTTCCAGATGTTAAAGTGGGAAGAGTTTTGTTTGGATTTGTATATACATCCCCTAAAGATGTTGAAACAATTGTTGGAATCCCACTTTCATCAAATCCAAATTTTCTAACTCCTAAAGAATTATACATCTTTATATCCTCTAAATCCGAATTAGTAATTAATCTTTCATATGTATTCATAATGTAGTTAACATCACTTCTTGCTTGATTTTTGCTATTTGCAGTCTGTGATGTTTTAATAACTGTATTTAATGTAGTAGCTACTAATAGCATTACAATAGAGAGAATAACTATTGTAAATAGCATTTCTATTAAACTAAATCCTTCATATTGTTTAATATCTTTTCTCATCTTACTATTGTTACTAAATATGAATAATCCTTTATATCTGTACTTGAAGTATTTACTCCAGCCATATCGACTACACCAGTTATAATCTCTATTACAGCTTTTTGAGGAGTAGTGGATTTTACACGAAATATTCTGAAATAGTCAGAATTTGGTATTACTGTATATGAGTCTCGATCACCACAGGTAAAAGTCTTTATTATTCTTTCCCCATCTTCAGAAATTCCATAACAATAAGTTGGCTCTGGATTTTGATCTGGAATTAAATCAGAAAATTCTTTCTCTGCCTCCTCCTTTGTCATATCTGCTATTGCAATTCTTTGTAAGTCAACAGATGCTGATACAGCCTGTTGAGCAATAGCATCTTGTATATCTAATTGTGCTAATTCTCTTAAAGTAGATGAAGATATTCTCATTAATACTATAGCCACTAATCCAGCAACCATTAAAGCAATAAGGGCCTCAGCAAAACCCATACCTTCATATTTATTAGTTAATGTCTTTCTCTTCATCTTTAATCTCTGAATGAATTAATTTCATCTTGAATCCCATACCTCTGATACATTTTTCCTCCAACCTTAATACATTTCAATATAGGGTTGCAATATCCATCCACGGGGGAAGATTCATTTTTATCGTATACATGGTGAATTACCTCTCCAGAGTTTGGATATACAGTTATTAAATCAAATTTGTTCGATCTCTTTCTATGAAGAACTATATCTAAAGGAGTAAACGAATCCCCATCAAAAACAATTTCGTCGCCTGTGTATGTATAGTTTAGGACGTTATTAAATTTACTATAAATAATTGCCCTACCAGTCAAAGATTCAAAGAATAGGAAACCTGGGTTGTTGGTTGAATCTACATCATTATCCAAAATTTCCATCTGACCCTTTTCTCGATCAAGCAGTGTCATGCTCTCTTCTCGGATTCGAACAATACCTGTATAACCCTCTTTACAAGAAGAACAATACCCTCCTTTTGACGATGGTTTATAAGGAATAGTAGAATTAGAATAACTTAGAGGATACGTTCCATCACAGAAACCAAATGGAGGATTAGCGATATCTTCATTAATCTCTTTATTGGTAAAATAACTTGGAATCGGCCCCTCAGCAATGTTATAACTTTGACTGTTCCATGTTAAGCTATCATTAAAATCCTTTACAGGCGAACACCATTTGTACAGATTATAATCGTTATCCTCCGATAATTCGTCTGCAAATCTAAAATCAATCCCAAACCCATATATCCATGTTTCATCCTTACCTCCCTCCATATTCATAGCTTTAAGTTTAGTACTCTCTATATCTTGTATTATCAACTCTACATTCTCTCTAGCAATAAAGGATTCTCTAATAGAAAGAAAACCATTAAAACCAATAACAGTGAGGATAATGAAAATACCCATTACTATGAGCATTTCAACTAGTGTGAATCCATTAATATATTTAACCTTTTTCTTCATGAGCAGTAGCAATATATCGTATTAATATAATTTAACAAAAAACAATCAACTTCTCAATAGGAATACCTGTTAGAGATAGAATATTCTTTCTAAGAACTCTATTACATACTCGTTTAGTAAAAAAAGCATAGAAAGAGATATGTACATAAAGGGGAGTAGGGGTATGGGAGTCTTTAGGGTGCTCTTTTTTAATAGTATCTTTGATACAGCATACACTGTTGATATTATTAGAAATATATAGATATATCCAATGTATAGTTTTATGTCTATGAATATACTTAATCCTAATAACACTAATAGGTCTCCTGTT
Source organism: Candidatus Dojkabacteria bacterium UBA5749 (assembly GCA_002419125.1). Classification (GTDB taxonomy): domain Bacteria; phylum Patescibacteriota; class Dojkabacteria; order SC72; family SC72; genus UBA2259. The sequence goes on from DIFL01000011.1 coordinate 14,193, forward strand.
CCAAATGGTTTCTTTAATATTTTTGATATTAAAATTATAAAAAGAGAAGCTCCTATTCCAACTATTAGGGCATTTTGGGGTATTTGGGATTGTATTATGGTAAGAGAGGCAAAGTAGAGCATAGAGAGTCCAAGGAATGTATTTACTAGCTTCGCAGGTACTGCTCTATATACCCTATCATAGTAAGAGAAAGAGAAGAAAAAGAGTAATACAATGTATAGAATAGGGGATAGAGAGTAGTAATATATACTTCCCATTCCTATTCCTAACATTAATTCAGAGATAGGGTAATACAGTGGTATTTTGTATTTACATACAGGGCATCTTCCTTTAAATATGAAATATGATAATACTGGTATTAATTCATATGTTTTAAGTAACTTACCACATTTCTCACAGTGAGAGCCTTTAATAAATATATCTGGATATTTATATCCGTTATCTATTCTATATATTAAAGCATTTAGAAAACTGGCCAATACCAGACCTAATAGAAACATTATGAATGTAAAATATATATGCATATACCCATTATATATATTTTTTATAATTAAGGAAGTAAAACCCCCTCAAGATGAGGGGGTGTATTCACAAAAGTTCAACAATCATTTAGAACCCATTATCCCATGAACTTCCAAGCGCAGTTGTAAAAGGTGCACATATTGTATGGTCTGCTGCAGTATTTTTGAATGTGCCTGTGATAACAGGGAAGGTAAAAGGAGGCAAAATATCTGAACCAAATCCATTTCCATTACAATATACTTCTCCATCATCCCTCTCTGCATTGTCATCTCCTAAACCTCTCAAACTTACACAAACCAGAACCGCTTGATCACCACCATCTCCTCCAACAGCATAATAGTAAGATGCCTCAGACCCACCATCAAAAGAATCTTGGTCAATATATGGGACTAGATACCCATCGGCACCATTTGAGACCAAAGACTCAACAGTACAAGCAACGCCCCCACAATCCTCTGCTATCGGATATTCTCTGTTATCTGTATAATATGCCTGTAATGAAGTATATACCTGATCTACAGCATTCTTATGTGCTACATCATTTGCCCTATTGATAGCAAATCTCCCAGCAGTGATACCTACTACCATAAGAATAATTATGATACCCATTACGATAAGCATCTCTACTAGGGTAAAACCTGAATATCTTTTATTCATTAGTTTAGATAAAATAAAAAATTATTTAATTAATATATATAACTTATACGATTAAACTCATAAAGTCAACCACCATACCCATAACCTCTGAAAGTTGGAACATAGGGGTATACACACCCAATGCAATGAATGCAACAGCAATACCCATTATTACAAGAAAAACAGGCTCTAGTAAAGAAGACATATTCTCAGTAGCCTGATCAACCTCCTCTTTGTAATATTGAGACACTTTTGATAATACATTATCTAACTCACCAGTTTCTTCTCCTACAGCTATCATACTACTCACAATTAGAGGATAGTAATCACTCCTTGCAATTGGAAGCGCCAGTGAACCTCCCCTTTCAACCTCCTCCTTTGCTTCAAAGATAACTTCTCTAAACATATCATTACTAAGTGACATAGCCGTTAGTTCTAAAGATCTAATAATGGAAAGTCCACTACCAAGTAACAAACCTAGTAATCTTGTGAACTGAGCTAACTGCATTTTAGAGATGATAGTTCCCATGATTGGAATTTTTACTATTATCTTATCCTTGGTTCTTTTTCCCTTAGGAGTATCAACCCATACCTTGTATCCAATTAACAAACCAAGTATTACTATTACAATAGCCCACCAATATCCTAAAAAGAAGTCACTCATAGCAACCATTATTCTTGTAATAAGGGGAAGCTCTCCACCAAACTCACCGTATATATCACTCATAGCTGGAACAAGTACAAGCATCATAAGGACCATAACACCAACAATTATAACGAGAAGTATAAGAGGGTAGGTTAGAGCACCTTTTAATTTACCTTGTAACTTTTTGCTCTCTTCTAGCTCTATTGCCAATTTATTCAATATATCATCTAAATTACCACTGGACTCACCAGCTTCGATTAAGTTAATAGTAATATCATCAAATACCTCATCTGAGTTTCTAAAAGATTCTGCAAGACTCTTACCTGCTTCTACAGAAGTTCTAACCTGTGTAATAGTTCTTCTAAACAATGGATTAGAAATCTGTTGCTCCATTACCTGAAGTCCCCTTGTTAGAGGAAGTCCAGCACCAACCATTGTTGCTAGCTGCCTCATAAAGACAACCTTATCTTTCATTGGTACTCCACCAATATTTATCTGACTTAATGACTCCAAATCAAAAGAGGCCTGTTCTTTAACATTTACAACTACCAAGCCCTTGTCTTGCAATATCTCAACTACCGCTTGGCCATCTCTTGCCTCAATTTTCCCTTTTACCTCTTTTCCCTGATTATTTCTAGCTGAATATGTAAAGTTTGGCATATTTTTTTAACTCTTGAGTAATCTTAATACTTCCTCAGGAAATACTGCATATTCCTGAGCTTTTTGAACAGATATGACTCCCTCTCGAACTAGACCCACTAGAGATCTCTCTAATGAAACCATCCCGATATCAGAACTTGTTCTAATTACGTTATCAATCTGATGAGATTTACTCTCTCTAATCATATTTCTAACTGCAGGATTAGCAATCATAATTTCACATACCGCTCTTCTTCCTCCTTTATCAAGCGGTATTAATCTCTGTGCTACTATTGCTTCTAATATGTTAGAAAGCTGTAACCTAATCTGTGCCTGCTGATTATTTGGGAAGACATCAATCATTCTATCTACTGTCTGAGCTGCATTGTTAGTATGGAGAGTTGCAAATACTAAGTGACCTGTCTCTGCAAGTGTTATCGCTGAAGCAATAGTTTCATAGTCTCTCATCTCTCCAACTAGTATTACATCCGGATCTTGTCTTAAAGCACTTCTTAGTGCTATTGGCCAAGAGTGTGTATCATCATTCATTTCTCTTTGATCTATTAAAGATTTCTTTCCTTCGAATACATATTCGATAGGGTCTTCAATTGTAACGATATGAGTAAATCTTGTAGTATTAATCTCTTCAAGAATTGCAGCTAGTGTGGTACTTTTTCCATGACCCGTTGGACCAGTAACAAGTACAAAGCCCTGTTTAAGTTTTGCTAACTGATGATATATGTTAGGCAAAAGAAGTTCATCTAATGTTCTTACACGAGAAGGAATGAGTCTGAATGCTGCAGCAACATTCTTCATAGTGTAGTATGCATTTATTCTAAATCTTGAAGGAGCGTCACCCTCGTGAAAATAAGCTAAATCTACCTCTCTATTTACTTCTAAAAGTTCTCTTTTTTCCTCACTAAGTACTGGTAATATTATCTCTTCTGCTTCCTCGGGTGTAATTATCCTTTCACTTATCTCCATTAACTCTCCATCGATTCTAACAATGGGTGGATATCCAGCTGTAATATGTAAGTCAGATGCGTTATGCTCAATTGCATATCTAAGCATCTCATCTATCTTTGTAGTATCTGCCATTTTTGTAATCGCAGGAGCAGTCTGTCCGTCTCCATCAGCATCAATAGGTTGAGACAGATTATTTACTTTTGGGGTCCTTATCAATGCCTTCGGAACTTTTTCTCCCGGTATAATGTCTTGCAAACTATTATCCACAATACCTTTCAAAGGAGCTTCACTATCAGCGTTATTTATAGGTAGTGCCTCTTGGATATTACTTAATTCATCAAGGTTTGGCTCAATAACTGGAGTTGGTTGCAAAGCCTGTGGTTCGGTTGGAAGTGGGGTAGGTGTAATGACAGGAGGTATGACTCCTTGCTGTGTATTATCTAAAACAGGTGTAACAACTGGGTTACTCTGAGCAAAGTTAGGGTATGCAACAGTAGTATTTTGGGCAGTACTATTTTCCATTCTTTTTTATTATATCCTAAAATTATTCTTTTGACACTCTCAAAACTTCCTCAATGGTCGTAATACCTTCTAGTAGTTTTAAGAAACCATCTTGAGTCATTGTAATCATACCGTTTTCTCTTGCCTCGTTCTCTATATCCTTTGCAGTTACATTTCCCATAATCATTCTACTTATTTTATCAGTTACATCCAAGACCTCAAAAATACCTATCCTCCCAGAATATCCAGAACCACCACACCTATCACAACCCGTACCTTTATACACATATATTATTGGCTGACCATCAGGTCCAATCTCTGGAGCTTTAAGTACACTTGAACCTTCTTCTCCTTTCGCCTTTTTAGCATTAATCACTTGAGTTGTATAGTTGATTAAATCGAAATTCTTAATACCAGATAACGACTCATTAATTGCTTTAACTTCAGCTGGGGTTGCTGGAACTGCCTTAATACACCTAGGACATATTTTTCTTGGTAAACGTTGAGCAACCAATACCCTCATAGTTGAAGCTAATAGAAAAGGTTCCATACCCATATCTAAAAGTCTAGGGATTGCAGCGGCTGCACTATTGGTGTGTAGAGTTGACAGTACTAAGTGACCCGTAAGTGACGCCTGTATTGCAAGTTCTGCTGTTTCCTGGTCTCTTATCTCTCCAACCATTACAATATCAGGGTCTTGACGAAGTACAGATCTCAGCCCATTCGCGAATGTTAAACCAACATCAGGATTAATCTGAACCTGAGTAACACCGGGCACCCTAATTTCTACTGGATTTTCCAAAGAAATTATATTTACTCCCGGATCGTTAACCTTAATTAATGAGCAAGCCAGTGTTCTAGTTTTACCACTTCCTGTAGGTCCTGTTACAAGAACAATACCATTAGTTACTGTTAGCGCATCTAAAAATATCTTGTAAGCGTTCCCCCTCATACCTGTTGATTCTAACGTAATACCAGAAGTATCTGATTCCAAAAGCCTCATAACTACCTTCTCCCCAAAGATCATAGGCATTACAGAAACACGGATATCAACCTTTGCATTCTTAACCTTGATTTGGAATCTTCCATCTTGAGGTACTCTTTTTTCATCAATTTTTAAATTTGACATAATTTTTATACGAGATACCACAGCTGGTGCCAATACTTTAGGAAGCGAAAGTCTTTCAGTCATTACTCCGTGGATTCTAAATCTAATTCTTAATCTAGTTTCCATTGGTTCAACATGAATATCTGATGTTTTAGAGATAACGGCATACTGCATTATGGAGTTAACAATTCTAGCAACAGGGGCATTCTTTAAATCAATACTATCTATTAAACTGGGGTCTTCATTTATTTCTTGTATAGGGACTTCTGCATCCTCCAAAGCTTGAGTAACCTCAGAACTCATAACATCTCCCATTCTTCTGTCTAGTACGAAATTGAGTCCATCTTCTGTAGTTATATATATAATTTGTTTCGTGTTTGGTGGATACTTACTCTGAAGGGCTTGAGTAGCCTGAACATCAAAAGGATCATACATTGCTAATTTAACATAGTTATCACCTCTCTCAAAAGGTACAACTTTATACTTCTTTAAGTTATCAATTGGGACTTCTGCAATTACGCTTTCAGGAACATCATTTTCTATTAAATCAACAAAGGGGATATTAAAAAGAGCAGACTTAGCTTTAACAATGGATAGTTCATCTGCTAAATCCATTTCCCTAATAATGGTCTCCTCATTTTTTGGTGAACGACTTCTTTCTAGCTGTACCTTAACAGCATCTGCTGGACTGATTACACCCTGTCTTTGTAAATATGTAAGTAGAGTTTCTTGGACCACAAAAAAGGCAGTTTAAATTACTCTTAAGAATATAATAGCAGTATACAAAATTACTTGCACGACCTATAACTTAATTTTGAAAAATAACCATATATCTATGTCTAGAATATTGATATTCCAACATTATTTAATCTCTTAGTTGAGAGATTTTTCCTTA
>DIFL01000011.1:20161-21686 GCA_002419125.1 Candidatus Dojkabacteria bacterium UBA5749
TAGGCAAACTCTGGGAAAAAGAAATAACTAAAGATGTATTAGAATCCCAACATCCAGATATACATACAATAGAAAGTAAGAATATTAAGAGTATTGGAATTGAAGATATTAAACATTTACAGAAAGAGATGATATTTAATCCATATATTGAATCAGTTCAAATTGCATTAATATTTGATGCTCAAAAACTTACTACAGAGGCTCAAAACTCCTTTCTTAAAACTTTAGAGGAGAGTAGTAATTCTACAGCATACATATTGATTACTGATAGTGAAAAAAACCTTTTACAAACAATTGTGTCAAGATCAAGTAGGGTATACACAAAAGAAACAAATATTAAAAGGGAAACTCAAAATATTCCAGAAATTCTGAAACTAGATTTAATTGAGGCTTTCTCTCAAATAGAAAAGATAGCAAAAGAGAAAGATAGGACAGATAATTTAATACTTGATTTAGAGTTGTATTATCAACAACTTTTCAAAGAAGCATTAAATCAGAACAGGCAAACAAAACAGATATGTGATAATATCCAAGAGGTTTTGAAAACTAGAAAGAGATTGGAAGCAAATGGGAATAGGAGATTACTCCTAGAAAACCTTTTCCTTGTATTAACAAGTTAATTTGCCTCTTAACATTTCGCCCTATAATATAATAGAATATAACTTGGCTTTCTAAGAATAATAATTTTAAACAGATAGATAATGGCTCCTAAAAGTGATTACAAGGCATCTAGTATTCAAGTCTTACAAGGACTTGAGGCTGTAAGAAAAAGACCTGCAATGTACATTGGTTCTACTGATAGAAATGGTTTACACCATATATTTACCGAAATTTTAGATAACGCTGTCGATGAAGCAATCGGTGGATATTGTACAAGGATATGGGTTACTCTTCACAAAGATGGCTCTATTTCTGTTAAGGATGATGGGAGAGGTATCCCTATTGAAATTCATCCTCAAACAAAGGTCTCTACCTTGGAGACGGTAATGACTAACTTACATGCAGGTGGAAAATTTGAGCAGGGCGCATACAAGGTGTCTGGTGGTCTACACGGAGTAGGTATGAAGTGTACTAATGCTTTGTCAGAATGGATGATTACTACAGTAAGAAGGGATGGTGGGGTTTATCAACAAGAGTATAAAAGGGGTGTTCCCCAAGCTCCTGTTAAAAAAGTTGGTTCAGTTAAGAATGAAACAGGAACAGAGCATAGATTCTTGCCAGACAAAACCATATTTACTGAAACAGATTTTGAATTTAAAGAGATTGTTAGACAGTGTAGACAGCATGCATACTTAACTGCAGGATTAAAAATCTCTATTACTGATGAAAGAGTAGGGGAAGGGAAAGATAATGCTATTTTCGAATTGTATTTTGAAGATGGTATTAAATCATATGTTCTCTTTATGAACATAGATGAGAAATTAGTAAATGAAATTCCTTTCTATGTTAAAAAGGAAAATGAGGGAGTACTTGTAGAAGCTGCAATCCAATATACCAATGGTATGGATGAGAATGTTAAATGCTA
>DIFL01000011.1:21724-22005 GCA_002419125.1 Candidatus Dojkabacteria bacterium UBA5749
GCTATTAATACATATGCTCAGAAATCTGACTTACTTAAAGGTTTAGCAACCTCCTTAAATGGTGATGATGTAAGAGAGGGTCTTACCGCTGTTGTTTCAGTAAAAGTAACTGATCCTCAGTTTGAAGGTCAAACTAAGATAAAGTTGAACAATCCAGAGGTCAAAAATGCCGTTGCTAAGGTTATTAGAGATGAGCTATTGATATATTTTGATGAACATCCAAAAGAAGCTAAATCGATATTAGATAAAGCAATTCTTTCTTACAAAGCAAAAGCTGCTGC
>DIFL01000015.1:0-11323 GCA_002419125.1 Candidatus Dojkabacteria bacterium UBA5749
GCCTACCATTAATAAATTCCATAATAATTAAGACCTCCAATTGTACCATACTCATGGTATAATAAAGGTCGCAATGAAAAGAGAATATATACAAATTAGAGGAGCTAAAGAACACAATTTAAAAAATATCTCTTTAGATATCCCTAAAAACAAATTAGTTGTATTTACAGGAGTATCTGGAAGTGGAAAATCTTCTTTAGCTTTTGATACTCTCTATGCAGAGGGACAAAGAAGATATGTAGAGTCCCTTTCTTCGTATGCTAGACAGTTTCTAGGACTAATGCACAAGCCAGATGTGCAGTCTATTAATGGACTCTCCCCAGCTATCTCCATAGACCAAAAAACAACAAGTACAAACCCACGTTCCACAGTAGGCACTATCACAGAAATATATGGATATTTTAGACTTCTTTTCGGACATATCGGACAATCGTACTGTCCTAAGTGTGGAACTTTGGTATCCTCTCAAAGTGTAGAGCAAATGTATACACAAATATTAAATATTATTAAAAAGGAAGATGATATCTTCCAAATACTTGCCCCATTAATTAAAAACAGGAAGGGAGAATACAGTGGTTTACTTTCTAAATTACATTCAAAAGGTTTTAGTAGGGTATTAATTGATGGTAATACATACCATCTTGATGACCTGGAAAATATCAAACTAGATTTCGATCTAAAACATAATATAGATTTAATAGTAGATAGGTTAAATTTTAAAATGTTTTCCCAGGATAAGGAAGGCTTTAGAAAAAGAGTAATCGATTCTATAGAATTAGCAACATCTCTTAGCGACGGAGAAGTAAAAATATTAACAAAAGATAATGAATACTTCTTTTCAGAAAATAATACCTGTTTTAAATGTCAGATATCATATCCCAAGATTACACCAGCTTCATTTTCTTTTAATGCCCCTGAGGGTGCATGTACCAAATGCTCTGGACTGGGAGTAATAAATGAGATAGATATATCAAAGATATATAACCCCTCCCTTACAATTAAAGAGGGAGGAATATTCCCTTGGGGTAATAGGACTACTAAAGATTCTTGGACTACTAGAATACTGGAGGAAGTAGCAAGGGTACACAATTTTAATCTTCAAACACCCATTTCTAAATACCCCAAAGAGGTTTTTGATCTACTCTTTTACGGTACAGGAACAAAACCAACATATAAAATACGATATACAAACAGATTTGGAAGAGAAAGGATATATGATGTCGAGTACGAAGGTGTTATCGAAGAATTAAAAAGGCTTTACAAAGAAACTGACTCTGATTTTAGGAAAATGGAAATTGAAAAATACATGAGAGAGAGAGTATGTGACCAATGTGAAGGAAAAAGACTGAAGCCCTACTCTTTAGCAGTAAAGATTGGAGATTACAATATAATAGAAATGACTGACTTACCAATTGATATCCTTAAAAAATATCTTTCTAATATAGAATTGAAAGGAAATAATAAAAAGATTGCAGAACCAATAATCAAAGACATCAATAGTAGATTACAATTCTTAATAGATGTTGGCTTAAAATATATTACCCTTTCTAGGAAAGCAAATACACTTTCTGGGGGAGAATCTCAAAGAATTAGGTTAGCATCTCAAATAGGTACTGGTCTCACAGGAGTCTTGTATGTTTTAGACGAACCCTCAATAGGTTTACACCCAAGAGATATAAATAAATTACTAAAATCCATAGAATCCCTTCGAGATAGCGGAAATAGTATAGTGATAGTAGAACATGATGAAGAAACAATGAAAAGGGCTGATTGGATAGTAGATATCGGTCCGAAAGCAGGTGAACATGGGGGAGAAGTTGTTGCTCAGGGAACATATGAAGATATCCTAAAAGCAGATTCTCTTACCGGTAAATACCTTTCTAAAAAGTTAGAAGTCGGTAGTAACTTAGAAGAGAATCTGGGATTTGATATCAAAGAAAACAAAAAAATTACATTAGTTAATGTAAAAACTAATAATCTTAAAAATCTTACTTTAGATATACCACTTAATACATTTACCTGTATTACTGGAGTCTCCGGAAGTGGTAAATCCTCTCTAATTAATGACACCCTCTACCCTGCTTTAATGAATAGAAAAATGAATGGAAAGCAAATTGAAGGAATATATGATGATATACAAGGTTTAGAAAATGTAGATAAAGTAATTGGAATTGACCAAAGACCTATTGGTAGAACACCCAGATCAAATCCTGCAACATATACAGGTCTTTTTACTTACATTAGAGATCTATTCGCCCAAACTCAGGAAGCTAAAGCAAGAGGATACAAAAGTGGTAGATTTAGTTTCAATGTAAAAGGTGGAAGATGTGAGAAGTGTAAAGGAGATGGGGAGATAAAGGTAGAAATGCAATTTCTACCTGATATGTACATAACTTGCGACCAGTGTAACGGAAAAAGATACAACGAAGAGGCGTTAAGTATCGACTATAATGGTAAAAATATATCAGAGGTACTTGATATGACAGTTGAACAAGCCCTTGCTATGTTTAAGAATATTCCATATATCAAAAATAAACTTGAAATACTACAGGAGGTAGGACTGGGATATATTAAACTAGGACAATCAGCGCTTACACTCTCAGGAGGAGAATCTCAAAGAATAAAGTTGGCAAAGGAACTTTCTAAACAGACTAGAGGTCATACGATATACATATTAGACGAACCTACTACGGGTCTCCACCTATACGATACTGACAAACTACTCACCCTTCTAAAGAAATTGGTCAGTAAGGGTAACACCGTTTTAGTAATCGAACATAATCTGGATGTCATAAAATTTGCCGACTGGGTTATAGACCTAGGACCAGATGGAGGAGATCAGGGGGGTGAAATTGTCGCTACGGGCTCCGTTGTCGATTTAGTAAAAAATCAAAAAAGTTATACAGGGCAGTGGCTAAAGAGTAAAATCTAAAGAATAATTCAATTAAATTTCAAATAGTGAAACTTCAATTCCCTTTATCAAGCAACTGAGTTTTACCCTCGCAAAAATATCCAAGAGTAAAAACTGTAATCACAAAGAAACATTGATTTTAAGAAGGGAATTTACTTTGCTGTTCACAAATTGTCTTTGAAGAGTTTACTAAATTAATACAACATAGCAGTGGTAACAGGGATACATTTTCTATATGTTTCACTAATATGCTATCCCAAATAGCCATTGGGAATCACTTTCTTTACCACAATATATACATTTTCCATTTCCATTACCAACTCTACATCTAGTTGTAGCCTTAGTATCATACTTAATTCCGTCTTCGCACTCTTTACTTCCACACCAGTAAGATTTAATAAAGCCTTTCTCTTTAGATTTCAAAATTCTCTTAAACTCATCATAGCTATCGATACTGTATGTGTTCTTTTCTAACCTCTGCTTTGACCTATTTAAAAGGCTTTCTTGAATATCACTTAAAATCATACTAATTTGTGTAGCTACACTGTTAATACTAATCTCACTCTTTTCATTTGTATCTCTTCTAACCAAAGTAACAGTACCCTTTTCGATATCTCTTCCACCTATCTCAATCCTTATTGGTACGCCCTTTTTCTCCCATTCATTGAACTTAAAACCAGCAGTAATATACTCCCTATCATCCAACTTTACATCCTCTACATTTGTCTGTATTTGAGCAACAATATCCTTAGAATTCTTAATTACCTCATCCTTGTTCTCTTGGGAATATATAGGTATTACCACCACTTTTATAGGTGCTATTATAGGAGGTAATACTAAACCTAGATCATCACTATGAGACATAATTACAGCTCCCATCATTCTTGTACTTACACCCCAACTTGTCTGCCAAGCATAATCTACCTTACCCTTAGAATCGGTATATTTAATTCCAAATACTTTTGCAAAATTCTGACCTAAGTCATGGGAGGTACCAAATTGAAGAGCTTTTCCATCTTGCATCAAAGCCTCAACGCCATAGGTGTCTACTGCTCCTGCAAATTTCTCTGACTCAGACTTCTTTCCTCCAGATGTTTCTAAGGCCAACACCTCTCTTGCAAAGTTCATATACATATCAAATGCCTCTATAACTTCCTTTTCTGATTCCTCATGTGACATATGTACCGTATGACCCTCTTGCCATAGGAATTCCGTAGTTCTCAAAAATGGTCTAGTTCTCTTCTCCCATCTAACAATATTTGCCCACTGATTAATCTTTAATGGTAAATCCCTCCAAGAGGTTACCCATCTTGAAAAGGTATCATACATAATGGTTTCAGATGTTGGTCTTACTATTAACGCCTCCTCAAGTTTGGCACTCTCATCTACTTCAACACCTTTACCATCATCAGTTTCTTTTAATCTGTAATGTGTTACAACTGCACACTCCTTAGCAAACCCCTTTACATGATCTGCTTCCTTAGCAAGGAAAGAAAGAGGAATGAAAAGTGGAAAATATGCATTCTCAACCCCTCTCTTTTTAATCCTGATATTTAACTCTCTTTGAATATTCTCCCAAATTGCATAACCGTAGGGTTTAATTACCATACAACCCTTAACAGACGAGTTCTCTGCTAATTGTGCCCTATCAATTATATCCAGATACCATTGAGAATAGTTCTCACTTCTTGATGTTATACCTTTGTTTGACATAGGTTGTATTTTACAACACTTTAATATTAATACACAATTCTAGGATCAAAACCCCAGAAAGATGCAGCTTTAGCCAAAGAAGAATCGGGATTATCTAATATCCATTTCTTCAAGTCTCCTCTACTCATAGCAATATTCTTCGCCTGAACCATAGCTTCTACTCCTGCTTCAATACCCCAAGGGTGACCTAATACTCCACCACCTGCTTGAACAATAATGTCCTCTCCTAATTTAGTAATAGATTCCCCTATTGTTCCAGGATGTAAACCACCAGATGCTGTATGCCAAACTCCTTTCATTCCATACCAATTTTGACCTAGTGTCATATCACTTTCAGGAGTAATATCTGCTTGAAGTACCTCTTGTATCAACTTTGGTTCATTGTAGTTCTCCATCTTTGTCTTAGGAGCACCCCCATGAAGAGAATCTACGCCCAATAGACGCATGAGTTTCGCGATAAGGACCATTGACATAGAAAAGTCTAATATCTCCCCCCTGTCATGCACTCCAGCCCCAGACTCCCTATCCAGAAGTCCATGCATAGCCCTATGAGCATGTATAGCTAATCCAGGGTTATGCTTTCTAATAGTCTGAACAGCGCTAAATCCAGTTACTACAACATCCATCATCATCCATCTCCCACCATTAGCCTTAATCATATCTGCTCTTTCAAGCATAATATCCATATCAGAATGTGTAGTATTACATAAATACATCTTTCTTTTACCACTTTTCTTCTCAATATCTCTTTGTACCTCATGTACTAACTTACACCTATCTTCAAACTTGTTAAAATACAAGCTAGTTAAATTCTCATCATCCTTAATACCCTGAAATTCACCATTTGCAGCAGTAAACAGAATTTTTGCTAAATATGCCTGCTCTTTAGCAGTTCTACCTATTTTAGGCTTAGGAACAGTACACATTAAAGGACCTTTCTCTATCTGCATAAAATCTCTTACACCTGTAATACCAAATTGAGGGCCTGGGAAGCTTTGTACCAAGCTTTTAGGAAATCTAATATCTAGCAATCTAAAAGCCTTTAACATCTTCATACTATCAATATTTCCAGCAACACCAGCAAGTATACCTGCCATATTACCTGGCTCAAATATTTCTTTTTTATACGCAATCTTGAAAGTTTTAGTCTTGGGGTCTAAATCATATGCAATGGCTTTTAATTTGTCTGCTAACTTAGTACCAGAGTGCTTCCCCTCGTCTACCTTAGTCCATGTACCAGTAGAACTTTCTGCAGCACAACTACCCGCTGCATCCTCAAACTTATCATCAGAGATACCATCAGCCAACTCTATATCTAACTCAGTGATTAGATAGTCTTCATCGGGATTTTTGGGCTTCCAACCCTTGGGAGCAACATAATTGAATTGTACAGCCATGAGCAGTATGTTTTTAACTTATACAATTATATTCTATACTTTGCTCGTTGTTATGTAAATTATTTATAAAGAACTCACAATCACTCTCTATAGTGGCATTACCTTTCTCTGGAACAATCCAATTACTCTCATTCACAAAATGAAACCATTCATATCTCTGTAAATCACTATCCAAACTGGAAGGTATTATTATTCCTCCCTTTTGATAGCTATCAGCTAACTCTTGTACTATTCTTGTATCGCTTATCCTTAAAGAATAATCTACTACCTCTCCAAGAAATATATATGGATATTTTCCATTCGAATGTATCTCATTTACAGCATCAGATACTTGTTTTAGATTCACATATGAGATACATATAGGCGTTATATCTCTTTTCTTTAACTTTAATTCCATAGATCTAAGAATATATTCATCTTGTTCTACAATTACAAAAACAAAGTTATCTATTACAGAACTATTTTTCATTTTAATATCTATTAAAATTAACTTAATTTGAGCTCCCCGTTACTCTCTCCATTTGAGTGATTGTCTGAGAATCTCTCACACACCTCTTCTATATATCCAGTAGTAAAGAATTCATAGGGGATTCTGGTATCATTAACTACCATCCAAGGCCCACTATCCTTAATCTCTCTGTTCCAGCTATTAAGCTGATTCTCAGGTAGAGCAGAGAAAGGAATTAATATACCTCCTTGCCTTTTGAAACCATCAATTAGGTTTACAGCAATATTGGTACCATCTACCCTAGCGCTAGATTCAAAATTTTCATCAAGAAATATTACAGGGAATTTCCCTTCGAGGTGTATTCCCCTAACAGCTAGCATTAGTTTGTGGTAATAGTCTCCTCCAGTTATAACAGAGTAATTAATACCAAAATCATCTAACAACCATGAATTTATTTCAATTTTGTTTTCATCGTCATCTACTATTACAAAACTAAAATATTCATTTATCCTGTTACTATCAATCATTACTAATTTAAAATATAATTAAGATATATGTTTGAGCAGTTTTTAAAAAAATACAACCTTCCAAAGTACAGAAGGGTTCAATTATACACTGAATACTACAAAAACTTAATATCTAGTTGGGAGGAGCTTACTACTTGGCCATTACAGTTAAGAGAACAGTTAGAAAAGGAGGTGCCTTTTTCTAGTCTTACTTTTGTATCCTCTACTCAGTCTAAGCATGGAGATAGTATTAAGGTACTTTTTAAAACACCTAAAAACAATTATATAGAGAGTGTTTTAATCAAAGAAAGAGAGAGAAATACTGTATGTGTTAGTTGTATGAGTGGGTGTCCTGTAGGTTGTATATTTTGTGCTTCAGGACAGATGGGTCTAAACGAAACCCTATCTTCAAAGCAGATACTTGATCAGATACTCTACTTTGCTAGGTATCTCAAGAGATTTAATGAGAGAGTTTCAAACATTGTATACATGGGTATGGGTGAACCACTACTTAACCTAGAAAGTGTTTCACACTCCATTCTAGATATTACAGATATGGATAAAATGGGTATTTCTAAAAGGCGTGTAACATTGTCGACTTCAGGCTATGTACAACAATTAAGGTCCTTTATTGATATGAAATTAGGTGTAAAGCTTGCTATTAGTTTACATTCACCCAATCAAAAACTTAGAGATTCTTTAATGCCAACGGTATCTAAGGAGAATTCCTTAATCGATTTATTTAATGTATTAGATGAATACACAAGAGAGACAAATAAAAGGATAACATATGAGTATGTTCTACTTAGAGGAATTAACGATTCTATTGAGCATGCAAAGGAATTAGCTAATTTACTAAAGAATAGAATAGCTTTAGTAAATCTAATTAATTACAATGAAAACGAGTGTTTACCTTTTAAGAAATCAAAGAATACCCCACTATTTAAAACAATCTTAGAAGAAAGAGGTATTACATGTACCATTAGAAAATCATTAGGAGAGGATATTAAGGGAGCATGTGGACAGTTAGCAGTAAACAAACCCCCATGCTAATACGCTGCAGAAATTGCTATTAGAAAAGGAAACCCCCATTGCTGGGGGTTTAACTTTCTAGACAAAAAGGTTATAGAGTAGAACTTCCATCTCTTGCCATTCTTCCTCTTCCTTGACCATTTCCATCTCCTTTTCTCTCACCCTGACCTAGACCTAATTCCAGTCTAATTTTCTCTGCACCTTCTGTATCTCCCTGCTCTGCAAGTTCTTTTGCTTCAACAAATTTAGCAAAATTCTCCTTAGAGATTCTATCTACAACACCTGGCCTTCTTCCATCCTGTGTCATAAGAGCTACCCATGCATCATAATCTTTGTTTTCAAAGACTTTCTCCATTTCTGTCTCTCTCTGCGCAGTATGGTTTGGACCTACTTGGGTATAATCTCCTCTGTAAGCATCTGCATCTTTAGTTGTAAAAGCAATTACTCCTAATAGTGCAATAGCGAGAGTACCTAATACAAACAGTTTGTTTTTCATAACTATTGTATTTATAAATTAAATAATAGAAAGCTAAAATTCACTCCTTTAACTCTCTACTATGTATTACGCATTTAGTGATACTTTTGTTGCAAATGTCTTCCTCTACCTTCCCAAGGTAGTATATCTGTTGCTCTAAAAATGCCTTCATCCTCAATACTTCCCCTTACTTTGACTCTCTCTTCAATATCTAAAATTGCTAGCCCCCGAATATATGCATCAGAGTAATCTACGTTCCACATCTTTCCCTCCAAATCTTGAAGTTTTAATATGTTGGATTCAATAGAAAGAATTTCACCAGCAATATATCCATCCTCTGGCCTACTCCATACTGTATATCTTGGATCTGTACTCTGCTCATATGAAGGTATATTTGCTGCAAAGAATGTATTTAATCTCTCTGAAACACCTATTTTACTCAAAAGTGTTCCTAGAATAATAATGAGGAGTATATTTATTAAAAATATTTTAAATATTGAATACCTATATCCACCACTTGTGTACTTTAGATTGATATACCCAATAAAAAGAAATATTAAAGTTAATATTAACCATAATACTGGAATAGCTAATATAAATAGCTGAATTAAATCATTTATTGAAAGAATCAAATTTAATACATCACTTAATTCAAAAAGATATNNTAGATATTGCAAACCCAATTGAACCAAACAACATATTTAGAATAAAGAGAAACCATATAAATGAGTCTTTTAATATAAAGGACCATTTACCAATAGGCTTAATACTCTCTTTCTCTATTTTCTCTAAAATCTTTTTAGATATTCTTGCCATATCTTTCTATTAACATCTTAAATTTACTCTTTCCTCTATTTATTAATGATGATACATTACCAATAGATGTGTGTAATATATCGGATATCTCATTATACTCCATATCTTCAAAGTACCTTAAAATCAATACCTCCCTATATTTAGGATCTAACTTTGATAGCAATCCCCTTACCTCTTTCCTTTTTAATTCAGATATAAAATCATCCTCAATATCCTCTCCAGAAGAAATTCTTTCAAAAATTTCTATATCTCCATTCCCTTCGATTACCTTTTTTTTCTTTCTTAGAAAAGATATAGCCTCATTATGGGCAATTCTGTATATCCAACTAGAGAAAGAGTACTTACTATCATACCCATTGAGATTTCTATATGCTTTTATAAAGACCTCTTGTAATATGTCCTCTGCATCCTCTTTAGAAACAAATATGACTCTTTGAATATATCGAAGTAGTTTAGATTCATATCTATCAATAATATACTTATACGAGTTTAAATCTTTAAGAGTCATTTCGACTATCTCAATATCTGTATATTCAATATTTTTCTTTATCTCTTTTTTACTAAGCATTCATTACAATAAATAATTGAAACAGTAATATCGGGGTGATCCGACTTGAACGGACGACCTCTACGTCCCGAACGTAGCGTTCTAGCCATCTGAACTACACCCCGCCCTCTTTACCCTTCTTGTATTCTAAATACTGCCTTATTAATCCCAATATTACTAAGGTAGAATCATCTAAACCTCCCAGGAATGGAATTGCATCAGGTACTAAATCAACGGGAAGAATTATATATCCAATAGCTAAAATAAATAACCAATACTCTTTAAAGAATTGTTTCATTCTACATTCTCTCAACCAACTTAATTCCTAATACATTTAAACCATGTTCCATTACCTTACTAGTAGCAGAAACAAGGTTAAGTAAGAAAGCTGAATTCTCATTATCCAATACTTTTACATTTTGATAGAAGGTATTAAATATTTTTCCCAAATCAAACAAATATGAACAAAGAGTACTAGGGCTATAATTTAAAGCAGAGGATAGCAATATAGCCTTGTACTTGCTAATCAACCTTAAAAGTTCCTTACTGTAAACATCTACCTCAATATCTTTATTAACATCATTTATTTCTGATGCATCAGAAAGAATAGACATACACCTAGCATATACATACAAAAGGTACGGACCAGTGTCCCCATCAAAACTAGTAGATTTTGCTAAATCAAATATTACATCTTTCCCAACAGAAACTTTTAAGAAGGAGTATTTAATTGCAGACAACCCTATACTATCACTTACCTGAGAAATATCATCTCCCTTCCATCGACCACTTTCAATCATTTCTTGCTTTACCACTTCCTGGGTTTGATTTAACAACCACTCTCCTTCAATAATTTTACCTTTCCTACTTGACATCTTTTCTGCATTTGGAAGTTTAACCATACCGTGATCAAAGTGTAAATACCTGTTAGCAATCTCAGGTCGCAGTTGCGAAAGAGCATCGAAAACCACTTTAAAATAAGGGGTCTGCTCATTAGCTGTAATTATTACAGATTGGTCAAAATTAATATCCTCATACTTTTTAAATGCAAGAGCAATCTCTTTTGCTTCGTATGTTGGGAGTCCCTCACTGTTAATAAAGACTCTCGTATGTAACCCCTTGTTAGGATCTCCTTCATATATTACAGAGCCCACGCTTTCTTTAAATATTCCCTTACCCCTTCCAATCATGTTCTCTTTTACAATATCTAATCCTCTTTGTCCCATCTCACTTTCTAAATAGTACCTATCAAACTTAGTACCTGTCCTAGAATATATCCTTTCAAAATACTCTAAACACCAATCTCTTCCTTGAAAATATATCTCCTTAATATTTAACTGTTCATACTTCTCAAAATACTCTTTTCTCTCTAAGGAAGATATATGTAAAGAAAAGAGATAGTAGTTTAATTCTTTAATCTCTTTAATTACTAATTCATCTTTTTCATCGTCATACATCTTAAAACCTAGCATATATGC
>DIFL01000015.1:11342-18659 GCA_002419125.1 Candidatus Dojkabacteria bacterium UBA5749
AAACGAAACAGAATCCTTCTCAAACATTTTTAACAATCCCCAAATGGTTTTAGCAACATGTAATCCAACATCACCCTGATAGTTTGCTCTAACAACGCAGGCTCCTAAAGCCTCTACAAGCCTTGCAAAAGACTCTCCCACTATATTTGTATATAGATGACCAATATGAAATGTTTTAAAGGGATTAGGATCTGTATATTCAATAATATATTTCTTACCAGTTAGTACATCTAACTTAAAATACTCTTGATTACTAGCTATTTCGTTTAGTATGTTCAAGAGATATTTTTCTGAAAAGAAAAAATTTATAAAGCCGGGGTTAACAACCTCTACTCTCTCAATGTTTTCATCCTTAGGAAGTAAAGGAATGATTTTATTTGCAACCTCTATGGGGTTTCTACCCATAATTTTTCCCATTTGCATTGCAATATTTGAGGTTAAATCTCCATGAGTAGAATCTGAAGGTATTTCGACTTTAATATCAGTAATATTAAAACCTAGTTTAATACTTACTTCCTTTAGATTTCGTAAAACTATGTCCTTGATATCCATATATTACAAAGTATACATTAAAATGCACTCGGAAGGAGTCGAACCCTCAACCCTCGGTTCCGAAGACCGATGCTCTATCCAATTGAGCTACGAGTGCATGACTAATTATACCCCTTTTTATTCAATATGTACTTGGACAGAATCGAACTGTCAACCTTTGGTTCCGCAAACCAATGCTCTATCCAATTGAGCTACAAGTACTTACTATATTCTCATTTTATCACATCCTTCCTACTTTATCTGTATACTCCCATCCCTAGAGGTGAGCATATATTGAACATTTAACTTAGAAAACACACCTAGCGTTTCACTACCAGGATGCCCAAAAGAGTTCTCTAATCCAACACTACATACGGCAAGAGATGGGGAGACGTATTTTATAAATGTTTCACTACTTGAGGAATTAGAACAATGATGCCCTGCTTTCAAAATATTATAATCTTGGTAAATTAATTTATTCTTTATCAGAATATTCTCAACAGGGCTTTCAATATCACCCATTAAGAGAAATTTCTTATCTAGAAATTTAAAATCTAATACCAACGAATCATCATTTACATTACCATTAAAAGACTTCACACATCCTTGCCCCTCAATATTTAATATGGGCCACAATATATTAATATTAAAAGTCTCCAACCTTATAGTATCCCCTCTCCCAACTTCCTTTAAATTCGGGAAGTTACGTATTAAAAACTCATAGTTTTCATTTTTAAAGCATACAGGGTAGTACAAAATCTCTCCCACCTCATACCTAGCTATCACATCCAATATCCCAACTATATGATCATCATGAGGATGAGTAATTACAATATACTCAATCCTTCTATCATATACAGGCATAAACTTTGCCAACTCATACAATATCGAGCTATCTGGACCCCCATCTACTAGCACTTGAATATCTCCCTCTTGAATAAGAATAGCGTCACCCTGTCCTACATCTAATATTGCAACTAAATCCTTAGGTGTAAGGAAGTAAATATACAGTATTAATATGCAAATCCACAAAAATATTGAAATGAAGGTTTTCATATCTGAGAAGCTTTAACTAAGTAGTAATTTTTTGAATCTATTGGATATCTAATTAAACAAACAAGAACCAATATCGAATACATAACAGCGCCAACTACAGCACCATTGATAGAGACCTCTGCCATCTTAACATTAGAGGATAGTAATACAAAATATTTAAATATACTCAACTGAAGGTAAGGGATAAGGAAGATATATTGGAAATGGAGAAAGATATTTAATACAGTCCCTACTAATCCCCAGTATATACTACTACTAATTATAGGTACCACTATAATATTTGAAATTAAAGAAATAGCAGAAAACTTCTTAAAAAATATCACTGATATTGGTAGTGTAAAAAGCATACATGTTAATGTTGGTAATACACTCTCTTTCAGATATTTTGACCTGATATTTTCAAAACATTTTGGGAAATATACTAACCCTACTACGGAAGCGAAAGAAAAAAGAAATCCTACATCGTGAATTAAGAAAGGATTTAAAAGCATTAGAATAGTGATACATAAAGTTAAAGTAGCCCCTGTATTACTCTGTCTACCAAACAGTAGTGCCACCAAAGAAAAGGTCGTCATAGTAGAAGCCCGAACTAAAGAAGAAGACAAACCAGAGAAAATTGAAAAACCCCATATACACAATATCTTTAACAAAACAGATCCCTTACTACTACTTTTGCGAGTTAACATATCAACTCCTGATGCTACTAAGGCCACATTATATCCAGATGCTGCAATAATGTGGGAAACTCCACTACTACTTAAAGCTGTATTAAACTCCTTTGAAAACAATCTCTTACTTCCAAACATTATCCCTATCAGAAGCGAAGCTTCTGGCTCTGGAAGCGCTTTCTCTACAATTCTTTCTAAGGTATATCTAAACTCTAAAAAGATATTTCCCCCATTAATACATTCATACTCATTTACTTCAATAATGGAATATACATCTTTTCTAAAAAGGTACTTTCTGTAATCAAAATCTTCAAAACTCATTGGTTGCACGACTTTTCCTACTAATTTACATCTTTGACCAGCATGTAAAACAGGTTTAGTTCTAAAACGAGCAATTGAGTTACCCAAGGAGGAGCCATTGGAAGAAAACAGAAAAGTTTTTTCTTTCTCTTGAGAAGTGACAACCCCTGAAATAGAGATAATTTGACCCGTGAAACTCGAGATATTTCGCATATTTTCTCGAATCTTTTGAATTTTAACTCCGATAAAGGGTGTGCATAGAAATATAGATATTAAAAGGGTTTTAAAAATAGTTGTAAAAAAATGAACAGGGCAAAATGCCCTGTATGAAACATAGATAATCAATTCAAAAAGGATAACTGGGAGGAATTTTTTAAAAAGCAGTTCAAAAGAAAAATGCATATTATCAAAATACAGACTCTCAAGTAGTCCAGAGGCTGAAATCATAATTACCAAGATTGTAAAACAGAGATGTAGTACCCTGTATTCATTGAAAAACAGTAATAGAGCACACACTCTCTGCTTAAGAACCTTTATAAACATATACTATCCTTAAACTTGTTAAATGTAGCCTCCCCTATGCCACTTACATTTAACAAATCTTCTAACTTAGTATATGGCCTCCCCTCTATTATTTTAATTGCTGTAGAAGGTCCTACACCATCTAAGGTTTCAAGTTCAGTTTGAGTACCACTATTTATACTCACACATCCCTGGGGTTCAATATCACCCTCCTGCTCCTCTTCGTTTTCTTCTTCTAATGGTGGTATTGTAATATCTACTACCTGTTTAGGTAAATTAAATGTAAGTAAATTACAATCATAGTCTATTTCAAAAGGTATATATATCTTTGAATTATCTAGCATTACTGTAGCTAAATTTATCTTCATTGAAATATATTTAAAACCAGCATCAGGAGTAAAACCATTTGCCTTTTTTACTGCATCAATAACTGAAGAACCCTTATCAAAACAGTAAACACCCGGAGTACTTACTGCTCCCCCTATATCCACTAATACGGGACAAAGATCTACTATCTCTTCTTGCTTACTACACTCTTCACAAATGGGACATTGCTCTTCTTCTTCTAATTGAGTAATTTCTTCAACAATAGTATCTTTGTTAATTTTGGCTATTAATCCATATATATCAATCTTTTGCCAATTAAATATTAATATATGGGAGACAAAACCTAAAATGAAAAAGAAAAGAAGAACAAATATATTTTTTGTTTTTACCCTATCCTCCATTCCATAGATTGTATATGGAAGGAATTAAATATTTGTTAAGAATACGAGCCTGTAGTTCTAATTCTCTTGGATTAATATACTTTTAATTACCACATCATTAATCGGCTTATAGTCTTTATCAACTTCAACCTTTGCAATGGAGTCAACAACAGCAAAACCCTCAGTAACTTTTCCGACCTTTGTATACTCTCCATCAAAACTCCTTTTATGTGAGTTTGGAAGTACTATGAAAAACTGCGAAGCATTAGCCATACCTACATCATAGTCTTTAAAATCAACTAAATTCTCCTTAATTACTTCATATCCTGGATTCCCCATTCCATCGCCATTACTATCTCCTCCCTGAATCTTAAAATCCTTTATTACTTGATGAAAAGTTAGCCCTTCATAGTATCTCTGCCCTATTAAAAACAGTAAACTATTAACATTTTTAGGTGCTAAATCATCATACAGTTCTATGGAAATATCTCCATATGTAGTAGTAATTACAATGGAATATTTATATTCAGGGTTTAATACATCCTCTGGAGCAGTATATGTCTGTTTTGCAGGTCCAAAAAGGAAACTAGAAGTATTAGAGTTCAAGGAATATATTACCAATACACATACTACTGCAAGCAGTAATACTAATAATAGGAACTTCTTGTTCTCCCCTAAAGCATCTTTAACTCCCATATTAAAAATATATAAATAAATTATTTACTCCACCAAAAGGGTTGTTTCCCCTCATCATTAAACCAGTTCCCGTGCCTCATAATTTGATCCATTGAAGGACCGGAAGTTTCATAATCAATATTAACAGAAGATATGTATGGTGAAAATCCATACAAACTACTTACAAATATTAATCTATACTTAATATATGAAGTACCACCAAATTCAGAGGAGATACTTTCACCAGATTTAAATCCAGTGAAGAACTTAATGTCTCTAATATCTATATCCTGTTCATCTTTAACATATATCTCATTAGTCACAGGATTTAAGAAATCCTTAGTAGGTATATATACACTCTCCCACTTTAATACCTTTGCAGAAGTTGTAAAACCACCAGAGGGAATTGTACTCCCCTGCTCCCAACTACTTAATACTACTAAACCAGTTTCTCTGCTTAACTCCTCAACCCTACCCTGTGCTTGATACTCATCTTGAGATATTACAATCATATCCCCTTTATTAAGACTTACAATATAGTTGTCTCCACCAAAAGGCATCTGATTAATTGAAAAAGATAGAGTATCTAGGGAAAGTATTTGTGTATCATTTTGTAAATTAGCCTTAAATTGAGGATTAAATATATATCTCCTACTCTCTAAGTTATGAAAACGATATATATCCTCAGGTAATTTTTCTACATTAGAAACTCTAACATTGGTAATTTCCCCAGTAAATGTAGCCATACTATCAATACAACCACTTCCAATACCATATGTCCAAAGAGATAGATTTGCTAATTCTGGAATACTCTTTCTATTTCCATTTACATATATATCAGTACCATCTTGTTTAAACGAAATTGAAAGAAAGTTTGGAGAATTAAGTAAATACATATCCTCAATTACATTGCTTACTCCATTAATTACGACATCAACCTTACCACTATCAAGGGAGTGTATCTCAAGTCCTTCAAAGCTTAGCAAACAGCTACTTTCAAGTGCTGAGGGGGTAAATCTCATATCTAAGTATTTAACATCTATTGGTGTCTGCAAAGTACTCAAAAGAGGGTCTAAAATAACAGTTGTATCATCACTATCCCCATTTTCAAACTTACTACCTCCTAGTAAAATCTCTTTTCGAGTATCTGAAAGATATTCAAAAGAAAGTAATTCATAACTACTAAGACTCTCTTGCTTCCCTTGAATATGTATATACCCCTCTTCTTGTGAAGGCAAAGGTAAATATTGTGCTTTATTTACCCACTCCTCCCAAGTTAATCCATTAGTACTACTCATATATTGCATTGAAATAGCACCATATGAAGAGTTACTAAGCAATTCATTTTTAGCTAACAACCTCTCATATACTCTTACTGTATCAATATATCCACTACCTTTAAAATCAATATTACCTAGTAAATTCTCTAACCCATATCCCACATCTGCTTTGTATTCGGATTCATCAATATATATGGATATTGAGGAGTTAGAGATGCTAAATACCAAGGAAACATATTGCCACCTGTTATACTTTACAGGTATTTCTGTGCTGTATTGGACACTATTTACATCCTCAAAAACATACTTGTTATCAACTATTTTTAAACTTCCTAAATTGGAAAGAAATACCTCTTTGGAATTTGCAAGAAATCTTTTGTATGACCAAAATTCTAGTGTAATATTCTCCTTTGCCGCAGTATTTATCTCCAATCTTTTATTTTGATCAATACCTAAATACAAAGAATCCTCTCCATACTTAATTTTTTCAGAAAGTTCTGTATTAAAATTCTCTTCAAAAACTAAATCCATTCTTGAGAAAGGTTCCTCAATACTTGGCGAGGCTTGAGCAAATCCCTGCCACCCTATTGAGTTTAATACACTATTTTCTTCTAGTTGTAACATACTAGAGGTATATGTTCCAGAGATAGAGTCAGAATTTAATTTAACTGTTTGTAATTGATCCCTAGATACTCTCTCATACTCCCCCTCATCGAAAAGTACTTGACTATCGTGAACAATACTAGGGTCAATTCTAATTGGAAACACCCTCTCACTACTTAGTAACCACTCTGGGTCTAATATTATCTCGTACACAAAATTGCCGCTATCGGTTTGTAATATATTTGAAACAACATTACTAGTTTTAACACCAACAGAGTCAACTGCATACTCAGGTAAGAAATGTGCAAAGTAGTTTCCCTTGCTGTCTGTTAGATATGTAAAACCATTTGAATATCTACCACCACCATCTAGACTTCTATTTAAGGTTAAACCTTCATCTAGTTTAATCTCAAAAAGAAACCTATTAACTGGCAATACACACTCACTACCATCACATGAAGATGTATATTGTACTAACTCGTTTAATACTATCTCTTCTTTAATACCCTTACCCTCTATTACCTGATACTCTATATCCACCCCTCTATATATCTCTTTAGCAACTACAGTATCTTTAGAAACAACATCTTTTTCATCTCCCCCTATCTCTCTACCCATCTGAACAAGCTCAAAGCCCCTTTTAATATCTCCTTTGGATGTTAACTCCATATCTATTAAACCTTGCATCTTTTCGTCATATGAGACCTCTAAAAGGGATATCTCTAAACCCTTTCTCTCCTGCTTTATACCTAATGAATACCTAATTTTCTCCCATAGACTTGGTTTTGTGTCTTTCTTAATATTAATATATGAGGATACTGTTTCAAATCTTACATATTTACCATCTACAAAATCAACAACGAAATTAGGGTTAATATTTGTAAAATTCTCATTACTTTCCGACGCTCTAACAATACTGTCATTCTCTTTCTTACTTGTAAGAGATATTAAGGTATATATTACTCCAATACAAAG
>DIFL01000008.1:0-3453 GCA_002419125.1 Candidatus Dojkabacteria bacterium UBA5749
CTTCTTGGTAGGTAGAATGAAGTTTGATGCCTTATAAATAAGTTCTTCCTTATTATTAATCCATATACTTCCCTTATTTCTTCTAAACCAAGTTCTCTGTCTCTTAATATATGCCATTGTATTTTTAAATATCTCCTCTTTAACATCATCAATTGTTCTTTTGTTTTCGAAATATTCCTTAAACTCTCTATACCCAATACTATTCATCCCCTTATCTTCATATGTATACCCCTTCTCAAGTAATGATATATTTTCTTCTAGGAGTCCCTTTTTAAACATTCTCTCTATCCTTTCTCTTACTCTTTCTTTTAACACATCTCTATCAATATCTATTACAAAATATATATTCTCTAACTCCTTCCCTTTCTTTCTATCTACATGACCTCTTTGGATTGCTCTAATTAACCTATGCCTATTATTCCCATCGCTCTCATTCATATTCTCCAGAAAATCTTTGGCAAGGCTCTGAAGTTCTTCTACCGTTTTGGATTCTAAATCAGATATTTCTTTTGAATTGTTTGCTAGATGATAATTGAAGATAACGCTATCAATATACAAACCACTACCACCAACTAATATTGGAATACCCTTAGCATTATTTAACACATTCTTTACATCTCTCTGATAGTCATAGAGTGTAAAATTGTCTTTAGGATTAATGTAATCATATAGATAATGAGTAATACCATCTAGTATATCCTTACCCTTAGAAATCTTTTTATCAAATTTAGGTTTAGCAATACCAATATTTAAATCAGTATATACCTGTCTGGAGTCCCCATTAATGATATACCCGTTTATCTTTTTAGCTAAAGAAATGGCCATATCAGATTTACCTGATGCAGTAGGACCAGCAAGAATGATAATCTTACCCTTGTAATCTATCATTTGAGAAAGTATCTAGATATCCAGTAAGTAAACCATATTGTAATTACACTTGAGAGTATTGATATGGAGAGGATTACCTCTGTTTGAGGAGAGAGAAACAGTAATGTGGAGATACCAAGTAGGGCTAAAAACACAGTTTGTTTAATTGAATCTTTAAAATATTCTCTTCTTACCAAAGAGAAAGTAAAACTCTTTGTTTTCTTTTTAGATGTATAGAAACCAAGTAATATACCTAAGTTGGAAAGAATAAAGAGAAGGGAGAGTATTGGTATCATTCTAAATATTTCAGTTATATGTATCTTTAATATGATGTTAGATACAAATATTCCAATCAGTATTACTAACATTAAAACAGAAAGTGATATTGCTGATAGAAAGAGGATTTTTTTATTCTTAGAAGATAGATATATTACTAAAAGAGAGATAAGTAGTATGGAAAGAATTAATACTCCTTCCATTACTAATTCATAACTACTCCAATTTTGTAAAACATTTTGTATTAAGTTCATATCTTTAATGATTTTCTAACATTAGTAATATAGAAGGAGCAGATTAATAAAGAGAGGTTGGAAAGAATTAATAGTAATATTAAATCCTTAGTAAACATTTTTACATATCCACTTCCAAACAGAACTCCAAGTATAGCAACTACTAACAAAAGGATAGTTACATTTAGTCTAGATTCAATATTTTCGGTAACCAGTCTAATTATTACTACAATAGCTATTACCTCAAGTGCTAATACGAAAATATCTATTGGAGTACCTGTTACCTTTAAATATGTAATCCATCCGGACACTGTTAGAACACTAGAAAGGCCTGATTTAAGAAGAATATCCTTATGGGTTTTTTCTATTATTAATAAGTAGATGTATATAAAAAGGATAGCAATAAATATACCCTCAGTAAGTTTTATATAGTCTATCTCAGCAATATCTGCTACTACTTCCTGCTCCTTTTCTAAAGAGTATGAAAGAGGAATATTTCCTGAGTTATAAAGAATATCTGTTACTTTTGCATATTTATCTTCTCCAGTAGAAGCGGACACGGCAAATGTAGTATCTTGTGCATTTATCTGTACTGGAGTAACAAAGCCGTCTATACTTACACCTACTGTTTGTCCAGAAAACTCTTCTAAAAATTTCTTCCAATCACTTCTCCAAGGCCAGGTTTTAAAGAGTGCAAAGTAGGAGTACTCTCCTGCAGAATTTTTTAATTTAGTAACATATACATTTCTAAAATCCTCTCCACTAAAATCGGTGGGGTTATAGTTTTCTGGAAGATATGGGATTAGGGGATTTTCAGTATCTTCATAGTTAACATCATTTTTTCTAGTAACGATATTTACTATGTAGGGAGATTTAATAACTGAATCAATTAATTCTTTCTCCTTGGTTGTTTGCACACTTATCTTAATATATTCACCTTCCTCTTGTGTGTATGAAGAGATGCTTGATTGTTCAACCCCAATCTTTCGAAGTCTACTTTGAAGTATGGATTTTGTTTTATTTATCTTCCCCGTTGTATCTGTTTGATCTTGAATGTCCAATTTCAGGATATATTCCTGTGCCCAATACATACTACTTTTATTTACTAAGTCGTATGTAGCAGAAGAAGAAACCCTTTCTGTTAATGGAAGGGATATTAGAATTAGGGCAAGGATAACGGAACTGATTAGTATAGAAAGTAAGTAGTTAACAAATCCCTTGGTATTTCCTTTTTTAAATTTAATTTTCTTAAACTTAATTCTTTTCATATTAGAGTAGATCAGAGTCTTTTCCAAGTAGAATTACTTTATCTCTCATTAGGGCATTAATTAAAAGGGGGTCTCTTTTCTTTTTACCAAATTCAAAATCTTCAACTTTCATTGCTACAAATTTAATTATCCTACCCATATCTTTTTCTAAGGAAGATACTGCGGCTGAGAGTTCTCTAATTTTCATATCTCCAATAAAGAGCATGTCAATATCTGTTTTATCTACATACCTTTTCTTTAAGAAAGCCTCTGTAACTATAGCTACAGAGATGCCTTCAATGGGTAGGAATCTGTCATAGAGTAATTTACCCGTTTCAGATTCTTTGAAAAAGAGAGATCTTAATTCCCAAACAATAGGGCACTGTTTATCTACAGTGTACATAATCTTGTTTCCATCTTTCTTTGAGGTAAGTAATCCTGCTTTTTTTAGACTTAATAACTCTCTTCTAACAGCGTTAATCTCTTCTCCTAACTCTCTAACAAGACCTCTTACATGATATGGCTTATTAACATCTTCCATGTACTTTGCCAGTACTCTTATTCTAACTTTTGATATAAAAAGACTTTTAAGCATCTCCCCTTCCTTAATAGATTAATTAGTTTAAGATTTTTAATCTTAAACATGGGGCAATTTATTGCTCAATTATATCAAATTTTCCGACAGATGGTGCAATTACTGATATCCATACTCTTCCTCTGTTAAAAACCATCTCATTTCCACCACTATCATAGTACGTAGTTCTATCTGTTCTAGAGGTTTTCTTCCATTTTCCTGTTGTAATTTTACCATCGATAAAGTAGGTTGCTTT
>DIFL01000008.1:3485-11585 GCA_002419125.1 Candidatus Dojkabacteria bacterium UBA5749
TCTTGTAATATGAGATTTTTTGTATACACCTGAGTATTAGTTTCTTGATCAACATGAATTTTTCCACCTGTCTCTTTTAGGTATATATTTTTCTTACTATCATATGTCCAAACGGTATCATACATTCCTCCGTTGTTTAATCTCTCATGGAATGTAATTTTAACTTTACTTTTAGTCCCCCTATCTTCTAACTTTGCATCCTTTTTAAATTTCCATGCTTCAATCTCAGGAAAACTATCCCATTTTTTTGTTTCTGCATACTCCCAAGCAGAAAAGAGAGAGGAGTACTCATTATGGGGTGCATACCTTACACCATCATTCCATCTCCATGCTCCAATAGTCGCAATCTTTTTAATATTGTATGCATATATATTCCCACAGGCATCAGTTTTAGGATTATCTGTATCCGCACATCCATCATATATATAAAGAGGGTCATATGGGCTTAACCACTCAAGATAGTATTGTCTAGAACTTCTAATTGGGCCTACCTTTTTAGGGGTTTCTCCCCAAAATATTGAGAGAAATCTTGTAATTCCTCCCTCTGCTAAGGCCTCAAATACAACATCTGCACTATTTAATCCTGATTGAGGTCTGGCTTCTTGATGATTATTAATCATTACAGCAACAGGCCTTTTCTCTTTTAACTTACTAATTTCATTTTTAGTAAAGAGTAGTCCATTAATTGGGCTAACTTCTGTTCTTGGTTCCAAGGGTTTAGGAATAGGGATGGTAGGAAATATTTCATATACTTTTTCAGAGAGTAGATATTCATTGCTAAGATTAATTATTTCAGAGGGTTTAACATACGGTTTTACTTTGAATATACCGAAGTAATAGAAGAGGGAGATACCGATAATAAGTAAAACAGCACTGGCTATTAGTATTATTGTTAAATTCTTCTTACTATGCTTCTCTTTCTTAACTTTTACATTCTCAGGTTTGACTTCCTCTGTTGTTGTAACCCCTTGAACGGGTATCTGAACTTTGGCAGTTAGTGAGTTATCATCTTCCTTTTCAATAGGGGCATTTTTACTCTGTGTAATACTTATCTCTTTAGGCATAATATAATTTAGCATTACTTTGAAAGAATGTTAATCCTTTATATGATTTTTTTAATGTGATAGTATTTATTGATATTAATTTAATAGGATTAATATGAAAAAACATATATTAATATATCTTTCCCTTTTACTTGTTTGTTCACTTCTTTTAACAGGGTGTACTAAAAAGGAGAATGAAACAGAAACGGAATCAAATGATTCACAAGAGATAGTAGAAGAAGAGAGTAGTGATTCAAAGGGAGATGATGGGGTGGAGGAAGAAACAGGCTCTTCTGATTTGGAAGGATTTAATAAGGAGGCATGGGTTTTGGGTGAGTCTAGTGAGTATGAATATTCAATAGAGGAGATTTTAGCAGAGGAGGGTGTTGGATATCATGTGTTTAAATTTACAATGTCATCTTCTGTACAAGAGGCTACTACTCCACTTTTTACTGTTACTCCAATACTTAGTAATGGGGTGTTTAGAGTATCTCTAACCAATATATTTGATGATAATACTTCTGTAACACATAGTAAGGGTATAGTAGTAAATAAATCAGGAATTACAGGGTTAACTAGATTAGTAACTGATTCTGATACTACAAGAGCATATGATATTGGTGTATTAGGATTAAACAAACTCAAAGTTGAGGTAGAAAACAATGATGTAGGAACATGGGTATTCTTAGTAAAAGTATCATATGATAGTAAATATACAGCTCCTACTATAGATTTTGGTAGTACAGAATTTTCTTCAGAAGTACAAGAGATAGAAGGTGTGACAGTTTCTGAAGGAGCAAAAATATTAGATTACTCCTTTATATATTCTTCTGGAGTTTTGAAATTCTCATTAGAGGTAGCTAGTGGTGCATCTAATCCAATTCCGTCTGCTAATGCTGCATATAATGAAGATGGGCAATTAGTACTTACTTTCCCATCATTAGAACAGGACAAGGTGTCTGGGTGGAGTAAAACTATTTCTCTTCCTGCAGGTATTAGTGCGGAGATATTAAGAAGTGGCGACCAATCTATATATACTTTTAATGGTATAAGTAATACAAAACCATTTAAGTTAAGTGCTACCCAAAGTCCTAATTTAGTAATATTAGAAATAGATTTATAGAATGTTAAGCAGAAATGAGTGTATTAAGCTTTTAGATGAATATATTCATACTCCTTGGTTGAGGCTTCATATGAGGGAGAGTGAGGTAATTATGATTGCTCTTGCTAAGAAATTGGGTGAAGATGCAGAGAGATGGGGTATGGCTGGATTAATCCATGATTTAGATTTTGACTATGTAGAGAAAGATCCCAAAAGACACGTGATTGAGTTTGATAATATATTAAAGATTGAAGGGATAGAGGTTGGGAGAGATATCCCCAATGATGTATATCATGCTATTAAGGCTCACTACGCCGAGCATCCACTAATTACCCAAAAAAGAGAATCTAAACTTGATTATGCTCTTAGTGCGAGTGAAACTTTAAGTGGTTTTCTAGTAGCTTGTGCTTTAGTACAGCCTGATAAAAAGATTAATAGTGTGGGGGTAGAGAGTGTGATGAAGAAATTTAAAAAGAAGGATTTTGCTAAATCTATTAATAGACAGTTAATATTTGATATTGAGAAGGTGGAAATATCTTTAGATGAGTTTATACAGATATCTCTAAAGGCTTTATCAGATATTTCAGATGAGATAGGGTTGTAAAGTAAGACTATTTCTTTTTATCAACAAATCGTATTTCTAAATCTTTTCCTAGTGCATTAGCTATCTTAATCAATTTTTCAATTGATACATTCCTTTTTCCAGTTTCTATTTTGCTAATAGTACTACGAGGTACACCTGATTTAAGTGATAGGGTGTCTTGTGTTATTTTATAGCTTTCTCTTAACTCTCTTATCTGTCTTAATGCTATTCTTTTTTCAGCCTTAATATTTAACTTTTGTAATTCTTCTTCAGTAAACATTTCTTTTCGGGCATCTTCCCAGGGTATTAATGTTGTTTTTTTCATTTTATTAATAACTAATCTTAATTTTTCTTTTAACAGCTTTTTGTATTTCTCTTAGTGGTGTTTTCTACTTTCAGGGTATTGTAAAGTGCCAAATGTTTTTAACTCTTTTATTAAAACAACAAAATCTTTTCTTGTGGTAAGTGGAAATGTCAGAAGTTCCTTTTGTGCATTAGATTCTATTTATATTATCTTGCAACATAATTGCGCCATATATGTTACATAGTGTCAAGTTATATCCTCTATTTTATTAGGCAGGAATTAAATATTAGTGAAAAGTTTAGTATAATGTTTTTTACGGGGTGTAGTTCAGATGGCTAGAACGCTTGTATGGGGTGCAAGAGGTCGCACGTTCAAGTCGTGTCACCCCGATTTATTAATCAGGTGCTGTTAACTCTCCGATAGATACATCAAAGCCATATTTTAACAGATTCATTATGGTGTATCCTACACAACCTGTAGGGACAAAATTCTTTTTAAGCCATTTCTTTGCTATTGGATATTTTTCTAAGTATGTTGGAATATTTTGAATAAATTCAAGTTGGATTTTTTCCTCATCATACCTAATATCAAATTCTTTAATTGCTTTGCTGATAGATTTTGATACAAGAAAAAGGCCATCGACAGTAATTATTTCAATTTTTGCATTTAAGAATATTTTAGCTAACAGATCCCAATCTTTTCTTCCTCCTTTTGGAGTTTCCTCTCCATCTTTTGTTTTAACATTATATATTCTGGAATTACCCGACTGAGATATTTTAGAGATCATCTTGTTATAATTTGAAGCTTGTTGGAAAATAATAAGTGGGGTCTTGCTTTCTAAAAGGCTTTTAATATATTGATCTCTGTTTTTTAAGTACTCTCTTGTAACAAAACGTTTATTCTTTTTAGGAGATATATCTTCAGAGTAGAAAGGGTGAACTAGAATGTGTAATTTCCCACTTGAGACATTACATTGGTTAATAAATTCCCTTATCTCTATTGTACTGGCTTTTAATAATTCAATATCTTCTATCATTGATGTATTTTATCATTATAAAGGTTATTCATATATATAGTTATAGGCAATTTTAAGTATTTTTTCTCAATTCACCTTATAGTCTTTCTCTCTTTGTTGGTATTTCACCTTGTATTCACAATATAGTATGTATTACTAAGTATATATATTTTAGTTATAACTAATATTTTCTGTACATTTAACATACATCTGTCTTAGCATATATATGCATACTT
Organism: Candidatus Dojkabacteria bacterium UBA5749; assembly: GCA_002419125.1. Taxonomy (GTDB): domain Bacteria; phylum Patescibacteriota; class Dojkabacteria; order SC72; family SC72; genus UBA2259. Next base: position 7,769 of record DIFL01000008.1, read on the forward strand.
AAATTGTTATCATATTAAATATGACAAACAAGAAGGTCTTTGCTTTTGTAGCTATATTTGTCTCAGTGTTAGGATTTGCATTTGTAGGAGCACTTAAACCTGTAATTAATGACTATGCTTCTAAACAGAATTCCTCTCTAGCGGCCTTTAATACAGAAGATGAAAATATTCAGATTAAAACTCTTCATTATGATGCCTCTTCGGGATATTCCAAGATGGTAGAGATGTTAAGTGATGTTTTGGGGATGGACAAGGACGATATCGTAATGTCTTTAGAGGGGGGTACTAAACCAAGGGAAATGTTACTGAGTAGTGGTATACTTTTTTCTGATTTAAGTGAGTTGTACTCCTTTGATATTGTAGGTGACGGATTAGTTAGGTTTAGAGTATAAGGATACTTTTACAGTTGCAATATTTGTATATATCTGAAAAAATATAGGGTATTTAAATTAAAGATAGATAACATGCAAGTATCTATAGACCAAACTAAATGTGTAGCTTGTGGTTCATGTGTAGCTATATGTCCTGATGTATTTGAAATGAAAGATGATGGGACGGTAGATGTTAAGGCAGAAGTAAAAGGGAAAGATGTCCCTGCCGAATTAGAAAGTAAAGTAAGAGAGGCACATGATATGTGTCCTGCTACTGCCATTGTAATTGAGGAGTAAATATCATGGATGAGAAAATACTATGTATAAAAGGGGAGACCCTTTTTAAAGATGAGAAATGGAATGGATTAATGACCTCTGATAAAGAGAAATATCTTTCTTTACTAAAGAAGGAAAGTGAATTTAGGGTTAGAAAAGATTTAGAAACTAACCCAGAGTACAAGCAAGTAATTGCTCAGGTAATACTTAGATATAAAGACAAATATTTTCTTCATAGACAGGTTAAGAAAAACGAAGATAGGTTAAACTCTCTTTGTCCTTTACCATTGGGAGGAAATATAGATGAGATTGACTTAACAAAGGGTGATGATATTTTAGAAACAGCATTAGAAAGAGAGTTACATGAAGAGGTTTTACTTGGAAGTAAGATTTTAAAGAAAACATATTTAGGTTTAATATATATTGAAGATGGAAACCCCGTTAATTCAGTACATGTTGGTTTTGTATATGTATTTGATTTAGATGGAGTGGATGTACATGTAAATGAAGAAGGGTTAGAGGATATCGGTTTTGTAAGTTTGGATTACCTAAAAACGAATACAGAGAAACTTACATATTGGAGTAGGATAATAATATATCATTTATAAAGATATGGACGATTGTATATTCTGTAAGATAGCGAGAGGAGAGATCCCCTCATACAAAATATATGATGATGATAGAGTAATTGCATTTTTAGATATTAACCCCCTAAGCAAAGGACATACACTAGTACTTCCGAAGCAACACTTCGTAAATATTTTGGATATGCCTGAGGATTTGTATTTATACATGTCAAAAATAGTAAAAAGGATAGCAGATAATATTAATGAGAAATATAAACCTGAGGGAATAATAATAAATCAAAATAATGGAAAAAGAGCAGGTCAAGAGGTACTACATGCTCATATACATATAAAGCCAATATACAAAGATACAGAAATTTTGTGTGAGGCGCCTTTGAGGAAATCATTTTCTAAGGAAGAAATGGAAAAGTATGTTAAAGAGTTATACCTAATTAGTAAAGAATTGTAATATCTCTTCCATATACTGCGTATCTATATCAAAGTGTCCCTTCCCTTCAAGAGTAATAAACTCAATATTAACTCCATACCCTTCCATTTTTTTAACAAAAGAAACAGAGTAAGAGTAAGGTACATTTACATCCTTGTTCCCATGCCATAGTTTAATATCTATCTCCTTTAGCTTATCGGCTCTACTTTGATTCCAATCAGCAGATTTAGTTGTAGGGGCAAGTAGAGCTATCTTCCCAATTAATTCAGGATATGTAGTAGCAAAGTTTAGAGTAGGTAAACCACCCATACTAAAACCAATTAGAAATATCTTAGGTTGTATTGTGTAATTTTGACCTACCCAATTTTTAAGATTAATAGTGTCTTGTATTGATGCGGTATTACCCCAGTTTACACCGTGTTGATTTGAAGCAGAGAATATGTAGTTGTGTTGAGTAAAGAAAATCCCATACTGTTGTAAGTCTTTCATAAATTGATCATCCATATTCGCAGTAACAGTTGTATTAGAGCCATGACTGTACAATATCAATGTAGGAGGATTTTTCTTATTAATATTTTTGGGGGCCATCACGTACGCCTGTTGTTTCTCAATAACTGGGAAAAGCTCTTCATATATGGGTCCTTCGATTACGACATCCTCCTCAACTACTATATCTTCTGGAGTCAAAATTACATTGTCACCATCCTTGTCTTCAATATTTGCTTCCTCTTTGTTGTTAAAGAAGGTGAAATAAAGACAGAGAAGAACTCCGGCGATTAACAATATGGGAATAACAGCACTCTTCTTTTTCTTCTCTCTTTTAATGGATATCTCCATGACAGTATTTTACCATTAAGAGATATATATTCATATTTAGTAAAGCATAAATATCTGATATCATATCAATGAATGAAAAATTCTCCGAAAAAGAAAAAATACTTATTCTTAATATCCTTAATACTTTTTGTTTTAAATATATTCTTCTTTGCAAGTAATCTAAGAACTCTTGCAATACTTAAGGAAAAGCCACTTGATATCCAGGTAGTAAATATCTCTCCCTCTGATGCATGGGTATATTGGAAGGCTCCAGAGAATGGATCACATAGGTTTTTTTACAAAAAAGTATCTGATACAAAGGAACCATATATTCCCGTATTTACCAAGATTAGTAAAGATGAGGTTCAAGAAAAAAGAATCTTTTATGTTCATCTTAATAATCTAGATCCCCATTCAGAATACTCTCTACAAATTGCCTCTGAAAATCATCTTTGGGATCAGGGGATCACATTCAGGACTAAAGATATTGCTCAAGAGGTACAACTACCTGAGATAGTAACAGGAGAGGGGAATCAGATGAGTTTCCTTCTTTTAGATGTACAGGGTGAGAAATATATGGTTGATACTCAGTATCATGGTACTTACGCTTTTGATTCAAAGGGGAAAGAGTCTTCAGTAACTCAGTATTCAACATATATTACAGGTAAACAACTTAAAGAGAAATTGGCTCAGTATCTTTCTTCTTCTGTTTATGCATCCACTGGTGCTAATTGCAAAACTAATATTCAAGTGAATACCTCTGGTTTTGTTCCTAGTAAAGCCAAAGTAATTGATGTAACAGATAGGTGGACAGCTAGATGTTTACTTGGTGGTTACCCTGAGACCTGTTACGAAGATGTGTATTGTAAGGGCTTGTCCTTAGGGGTTAATCCGGCATTCCTGATTACAATTTGGGCTCATGAATCTGGAGGAAGTAATTACGCAAATCTTTCTACCGTTGAGGATTTTGGTATTCATGGTCTCCCCTCTGTTCCTGTTGCTAATTTTACAAAACAGATTGAGCACTTTATTGCAGTTCAGGCTCAGCCTTCATATATTGCAAACTGCCAATGGACAAGGCCAGACAACCCTTCTGAGAGTGAAAAGAATATCATAAAGTGGGGAATGAGATATAAAACTGGTAAGTGCACAACAGCAGACATCTCCGCGGGAGACCCCTGCGATCTTGCGTGTTATTTGAATAAGGGTCAAGAGTATATGGATGGAATTAGATTGAACTATAAATGGTTTGCGGGTTCTAGTGCTGAATTGACTTGGCCATTTATTAGGACAAAGGATACTACTACTTGTAACTACTCTGGTTCTGTCACAAATACAGC
>DIFL01000010.1:0-477 GCA_002419125.1 Candidatus Dojkabacteria bacterium UBA5749
CTTGTAGAGTCTATTACTAGATATACAAGCATTGATGAAGCAGAAGCAAAAATCGCAATTGCAAGTATTAACTCTGCTAGACTAAATCCTTTTAATTTCCGTTTTCTTTTATTCATACCAAATTAATCCCTCTTTATTTATATATACCGTAACTGTGTTAGTTGAATCAGTTAATTGAAATTGGCCTTCGTATGTTGGTCTAAAACTTCCCTCTGTAAAAAGGATTTCGTTTGTTCCAGGTGAGAGTAAAGATATTCCAGTTATTCGGACATTTTGAGGGTACTTTTTCAAATCAGTATCTGTTGCTGTAGCATATGACTCTCCATCGAAAAGGGTATATGTGTTTGTACTTAATAGCAGACCAGTACTTACTCCTTTTAGTTTACATCGACTTTGTTGATAGTAAATATCTGTAACAATTTGAGAGGCGTAGCTTTGGAGTTTTGATTTCGCATTATTGTTTATTCCTACTGGAAA
>DIFL01000010.1:609-2611 GCA_002419125.1 Candidatus Dojkabacteria bacterium UBA5749
AAAATTAGAAGGAGTGGCTCAACAAATGTTACTATGTTATTACTCATCTCTGTGACTTCATCTGAGTAATATTCATGCAAGTACATTAGATTGTCTTCAAGTGTTCCACTCACCTCTCCTACATCAATCATCTTAACAAATGAAGTGTTAAAGAAATCGGGATATTCGGCAAGAGAAAGAGAGAGATCTTTCCCATTCTCTATATTCTTATTCACATCAATTAGGGCTTTTGAGTATATATAGTTGCTAGTGGTACTTGCAGCGATACCAAGAGATTTTGATAGGGGGATACCACTTGCTAAAAGGACACTAAGAGTTCTTGAAAAGGAAGCTAAGATATTGCTTTTAAAAAGTTTTTTGAGGATGGGGAAGTTCAATGAGAGCCAACTTAAAAATCTTTTTCCTGACTTTGTTTTAAGGTATACAACAATTGAGACGATAACGAGAATGATACCCCCAACTATTGGTATCCAGTGAGTTCTAACAAAGGTAGCTGCGTTCATAATGAACTTGGTAGTAGCAGGAACATTTTCAAACGCTTCGAAGAGGGTTTCTAATTTAGGGAATACAACAAAAATCATTCCTAAAAACATTACAGAGGTCATTCCGATAATGATAACTGGGTATATGATTGCACCCTTTAACTTCTTTGCCATTTCCCACTCTTTACGAATAGAATCTGCAACAAAAAGAAGATTGTTTTCAAGGGAACCTCCCATTTCTCCAGCTTCAACTACAGATGAGATTGTTTCAGGGAATACTTTAGGAAATAGTCTCATACTCTCTGCTAGAGTAGAGCCTTTGTCTATCTCTTCTGACACATACTTGTATATTCTATTTAAATTAGGGTCACTAGATTGTTCAGAAATAGTCTTTACAGATTCGGACAGGGGTATACTTGCCCTAAGCAAAGCTGCAAAAGCTTTGATAGAAATTAATAGGTTAGATGTTGAAACAGAGAGTCTTTTTAGTTTTTTATACTCATCCTCTCGATTAATCTTTTTTTTGTTAGTATTTTCTTTCATTACTCTTTAATTGCAATTACTCTAGCTAACTCCTTAATATCTATCTCTCCGTCTTTAAGTTTTTTAACACCATCTTCTATCATCAATCTAAATCCTCCCTTTTTAGCTACTGAAAGAATTTCATCAGAGTTTGGGTTACTAATAATTACATCTCTAACAGCTTTGGTCATAGTGAGGATTTCATAAATACCAACTCTTCCAGAATATCCTGTGTTATTACACTCTTTGCATCCAATCGCTTTATACATTTTTGGTATATTTGCAAGATGTTTCTGAATATCAGGTCTTAATTTTATTAGTTCTTTGTGTGCTGCATCTCTACTTGGTGTATACTCTTTTTTGCAATGAGGGCATAATTTCCTAGCAAGTCTTTGAGTAACCACAATATTTAAAGTAGATGCAACTAAGAAAGGTTCTATCCCCATATCAATTAGTCTTGGAATTGTACTAACTGCATCATTTGCATGTACTGTCGAGAGAACCAAGTGGCCAGTTAATGCAGAGTTTACTGTAATTCTAGCTGTTTCTTTGTCTCTAATTTCACCTACCATAATGATATTTGGGTCTTGTCTAAGTACTGATCTTAAACCATTTGCAAATGTTAAATCACCTTTTGGATTAATTTGAATATGATTAACACCCTCTATACTATACTCAACTGGGTCTTCAATAGTAGTGATATTTACATCTCTAGTATTAAGAATTTTGAGTATGGAGTAGAGTGTAGTAGTCTTTCCACTCCCAGTAGGTCCAGTAACTAAAAATAGGCCGAAGGGTTGTCTGTATGCTTTTTCTAATTTTACTAAGTCTTCTTCCTCAAATCCTAAATCGGTTAATCCATAGGATCTATTTGCCTGAGAGAGTAATCTAATTACAACCTTTTCTCCGTGTGTTATTGGTAATATTGATATACGAGCATCTACATTGTAGTAATCTTTTTCAGGGCCTTGTGTTTCAGAGATTTTTTCTAAAAGATT
>DIFL01000010.1:2634-6652 GCA_002419125.1 Candidatus Dojkabacteria bacterium UBA5749
CCCTTTGTTTCTTCTTTTTTAGGTTCTTCTTTTCCCTCCTCTTTCTTTTCTTCCTTCTCCTCGACAACTTCTTTAGGTGGGTCGATTGCTTCCTTCTTAACATTAAAGAGAATCTTTCCATCTTGTGGAGCAAAGTGAATGTCAGTTCTTAGTTTAGAACGTATTTTAATAATGAAAAGGAGGCTATCTCTTATTTCAGGACCTAGGGGGATGATATCTCTAAGTACTCCATCTATTCTATATCTAACTAGGAGTGTTTTGTTATCTTTTCCCTCAATGTGAATATCAGATGCCTTCTTCCTTAATGCATCAAGTATTAAGACATCTAAAAAGTCTGATACATTTATCTTTTTTTTTACGACATCATCTGCGAGTTTTAAAAGCTCTACCATGGCAGTTCGGATAGTTTATAGCTATCTGATATTCACTTTATATATATTTCTAAATCAGCAGTTATCTTCTAACTGCAATCTCTTTTCCATCTTCTGCTCGAGGAGCAGCAATCTGTACTCTTGTTCCTATCTTACATATGACATAACTTGTGTCTTCTGCTGTTCCCCCTGATGGGTCTGTTGGGATGCTAACCATATAGTCGTTACCCTCTCCGCCTCCAGCAAGAAGTGGTTCTAGGTCTATATATCCTTCTGCAGTACTAGTTCCGATAGGAGAGCCTACCTTCCAGTCTGTAGTACTACACTCTAAAATACCTGCTGGAAGTTCTTTTCCATCAGTTGTGTACTGAGTTACTGCACTTAAAAGTGCATTCACATCAGCACTTCTCTGTGCATTCCTTGTATCCCTAAAGTTTTTGCCGGGATTGATAGCAACAATTGTAATAGTAGCCAAGATAACGATTAAAGCTACTACTACGAGGATTTCTATAAGGGAGAATCCTTTATATGTTTTTCCCTTCATAAAGTAAATAAAATAAATTTAAATATATATTTAATATACCTTTGTATATGTTTGGTGTCAATTAATTGACTAAAGACATACTTTCTAATATCTCATCTATTATCTCTAAGTCTTGGGGAGTAGCAATCTCTGTTGGACCAAAGTCGTATGCAGAGGAACCATATTTACCATCTATGCGATATAGGGTTAGATCATAGAAAGAGAGGAGGGTAAATACACAGGAGGATTCGAAATACTGATTCCCAGGGTTAACATCATATACATATGTTTTTTCTACTCTTCTAAAAGGTAATCCCAACCAAGTAAATTCTGTGTACGGAGTTGAAGTAAAATCATGAATCTCCAATTCTTGTCCACTTACTTCGTTATCTGTTAATGTTTGTTGGTAGTAAGCAGTGCTTTCGTCTTCAAATTTAGCATAGTTGGGACAACCAGCAAAGCCAAGACCTGATACCGCTTGCATGGTAAAGAGTTCAATGCCGTCTTTAAATATCTTTAATCCAGTTAAACCTGAATATGTCTCTTCAGGGTTTAGCATATTGCTTCCTATACCATTTTCGTACTCTTCTATTCTCCACCCATTAGGTAAAGTAGCGGATATATATTTACCAGTAAAAAGAATTGTTTCTTCCTCTTCGATAGTATTGTCTAGTGTCTCATTCTCATCTTGTATAATATCGTTTACATAATCCAAATTGTCTTCACGCTTTCTAAAGATATCTAGGGTAAATATTAGGTGGTATCCAATAGCAAGAAGTAAAAGGCAGGAAAATGTTACTAGAAGAATCTTCGTTTTATTCTTCCTTTTGTATATATCTTCCATGTTATTAATAAATATGAATTTAAATATTTACTTATTCTTTTTGGGAAGGATTTTCGATCTCTTGGGTGTTTTCACAGACCTCTTCCGTGCATATTACTTCTCCAGTATGACAAAAACAGGTGTTACATTTATCTGCAGATTCGAATATTTCTTTATCAGAGTATGCCCACCCGTTATATTCACACTTTAGAGTTTCTTTTACTGAGGTGTTGGTTGATGTAAATATGATATAGCTGATTAGACCTATTACGATAGTACCAAGTGTAATGGATAGGCTAATGGCGAAGTTTTTTCCTTTATTCTCGTCCATATTTTTAATTACAGTATCTTACTCCCTATTATATATCCTAAATACGCCATTGTGGTTGTAACAGAGGTTCCCCATATCAAATCAATGACTGTAACTTTTGTACTCCAGTTATTTAGTGTAGCTAAGTTTGTAAAATCGTAAGTTCCGTAAGAAATGAATCCTAATACGGCTCCTAGTAATAATGTTTTTCCTAAGGATTTTGCTTCAATTCCTGGTATTACTGCTAATATTATTATTGCAACAATAAAGAGGGAGTAGAAGAGGATTGCAGGTAGTAGTTTAGGATTTTTTAATAGCAAAGAACCTATCTCTTTTTGATAGATATCTTTAGCAATATAGTTAAGCCAGATTAAATCGATTACTAGAAATATTACTAGAAGGATTATATATAGATATATATACTTCATAGTGAATAATAATGAATTTATATATTTAAAGTATATATTAAAGAGGGAGGGTTTTCTATAATACGGAGAGGGCGGGATTCGAACCCGCGGTGGACTTTTGGTTTATTTGTTATAGGGGTGCAAAGGTATAAATTGAAAAGTTCTCCTTCATTTTATTAGGGATGCTAAATTTTACTGCCCTCGGTGTCCCATTACTATTTTTCCCTTGATTAAACTCTTTTAAATATTTTAAATTATAATTGTTTATTTCAAGAACCTCCAAAGAAAGTATATTGCAACTGTGTTTCATTCTTTTTGAATAACTAAGACTATTTTTCTTTTTCAAACAACCATTCCAAAACTCCGTAGTTATATAATTGAAGTCTTTATCTTTTTTTGAAACAATATTTAAGACAACATACCATAGTCTTTTATTTAATTTAATGCTTTCTAAAAGAGACACTTTGTCATTTCCTATTATCTCAGAACTATTTATATCATGAGTTTTAAGGTCTCCGAAGTGTTTTGTTCTATTAAAAAACAGATCTAAGTCTATCTCATTGTTTTTTTTGTTGTTAAGAAATTTGCAAACGAGAAGATTTTTTTCATCAAAATTCAAAAATTTCTGAAAGATGAATTCAAAATAGAAACCAGGCCATTCTGCTTGTAAAGCATTGGAATATTGTGCATTTATCATTTCTTTGTAGCAATCAATTCCTAGCCATTTCGGAACTATATTATTATTATTAAAGTTCTTTAATAGAGCTATTTCTGGAGTAAGTGTGTTTATTGCTTGAATTTTTAAACGCAGGAAACTCTTAAGATTTTGTGAGGAGATAATGGTAATCGTGTTCCCATTGGCATCTCTTTTTTCATAAACACCCTCTTTAATTCCCTGTAGCAAATCATTTGTAGAAATATGGGCAGAAGAGTTGTTAATGTTTCTTTGTAAGTATGTGTATTTATCAAAACATGTATAAATTGTTGTTCCTTTATAACTATATATCCCAAACAAAAACGAATTTTCATTTAGGAGTCCTTTTTTCCAATTAAGAGGTATTTGGATTCTTTTCTTAAAGTGTGGGTGTGGATGTCCCAAATAAGATATGTTTTTAATATATAGGGAAACATTTATACCATCAATATTTACTATATAGGGGTTTGTTGAATTTTTGATCTTCAGTAGTTTAGAGGTAATCTCAAGGATTTGCTTATTACTTAAAATTTCGTCATAGTCTTCTACTACGAGACCCCTAAATATTTGGTCAACTTTTTCCATCAATTAATTTCTAAGAGTTTAGAAATAACTTTTTTCACGACATATACATTTACAGAATTTCCTAGTTGCTTCAAAGCGAGATTATTATTAGGATCAAGTTTGTAATTACTAGGAAAAGATTGGAGTTTTTTTGTCTCATCTGGGGTTAAGCGTCTTAAGTATTTCCCAATGATTTGTGGGTGATTCATTGCAACAAGGGTAGAGAATTTATCTGGCCTTTTAACTCTTACACCTGAAGGTCTAAACTGTATGAGTCCTTCGTAGATATTATCAATACTATCTCCTGCCTGCCACTCAAATTTTCT
>DIFL01000010.1:6673-12525 GCA_002419125.1 Candidatus Dojkabacteria bacterium UBA5749
ATATGTTTCTTATTTTCAGCATATAGTTTCCTGTTTTTTAATATAAAGTTTTGTTTCCATTTAGGAAGATTATCAATAGAAGTTTTAGATTTAAAAGTCTCGGCCCATATGGGGAAACCAATCACCTTCATTTTAATTCCCTGATAAAAATCATTCCACATTTGTAAAATCCTCTTCTCGTACTCGGATATGTAAAACTCTTTTGGTACTCTTTTTGCATCAATCATAGAGTAGATTGATAGGGGTTCGGAGGAGAAATCCTTTTCAAAGTGGAAGGATAATTTCTTTCCTGCCCCCTTTTGATTCAAAATACAAGGTATATATACCCTAGGTCTAAGCACAGGGATTCCAAACAAGTGAGGGCTAAGTATTATCGGTTTTTGTGGTACAGAGTATCCCAGCGAGACTAGAGTTCTTAGTATTATTTTGTATGTTCTTCCCTGATCATGTGATACCAGATTAGATACATTTTCAAGAAGAACATATTTAGGTTTTTTCTCATTAAGAATTCGTACTATTTCAAAAAAAAGGGTTCCCCTAATGTCATCAAAGCCTTTTTGTGCTCCCCCCTTTGAAAATGGTTGACAAGGGAATCCTGCAAAGAGAATATCGTGTTCAGGGATAAGTTTCGCATCAATGTCCTTGATGTCAAGAAACGGTTGGATTCCAAAGTTTTCTTTGTAGACACTATTAACTTTCTCGTCAATATCACATGCTAATACACACTCTCCATTAAAATCCCTCATTGCCACATGGAAACCCCCTAACCCAGAGAATAAATCTATAAACTTTAATTTTTTATTGGAATTTTTCATCTCTTAATTCATAGATACGGAGAGGGCGGGATTCGAACCCGCGGTAGGCTTTAAAGGCCTACGACTCGTTAGCAGTGAGTTCCTTTCGGCCACTCAGGCACCTCTCCAAATACAATGCGAATAATTATACCACACACATAGTAGATATTGATTCTAAATTGCTTTAAAATACACTATGTATTTAGGAGCACATGTATCAAGCGCAGGAGGCGTAGAAAATTCAATATTGCAAGGAGACAGGTATGGAGTAAATAGCATACAGATTATGCCAACTGCTCCAATGAGATGGGCTACTAAGAGTATTGAACAGGAAAGTATTGTTAAGTTTGTTGAAAATCTTAAAAAATCTCAAGTAAAGAAAATCTTAATTCACGGAATATATCTTACTAATTTAGCACGAAGTGATAAGCAGTTGTTTCATTTAGGTAAAATGGGACTGGTTGTATATTTAGATTTTGCAAATAGGGTTGGTGAGTTAATTAAGAAAAATAGTCTGGATGTAGAAATCTTAGGAGTATGTTTTCATCCAGGGTCGCAAAAAGAATTAAACTATGAAGATAGCATTGAGAGAATATCGTATGGTATAGATTGGGTACTAAATGAAGTAGGAGGTAACTCATGGTTGCTAATTGAAAGTACCGCAGGTACTGGAGGAAATTTAGGGAGAAGTTTTACAGAACTAAAAAATATTAGAGAGGGATGTGAAGGAAAAGATAGAGTTGGGTATGTACTAGATACTCAACATACATATGCTGCTGGATATGATTGGGTAAATGATATTGATAGCATAGTTGAAGAAATCGGAGAAACTCTGAAATTTGAAAGAGTGAAATCTATCCACCTTAACGATTCTATGGCAGAGTTAGGTTCAAACAAAGATAGACATGCCAATCTGGGAAAGGGAAAGATTGGTGAAAAGGGAATATATAATATATTACATAGAAAGGAGTTCAAGACAATCCCCTTTATTCTTGAAACTCCAGCATTAAAAACCTTTTCAACAGCAGAAGAGGAAATATCTCAATTAAAAAAATTGGCAGAGTGAATATAAACCTAAATGAAAAACAGAAGCAGGCAGTAGAACATAAAAAGGGAGCACTATTAATAATTGCTGGTGCGGGTACTGGTAAAACTGCAGTAATTACTCAAAGAATTACTCATATTATTAATAGTGGGTGGGCTAAGCCTCATGAAATACTTGCCCTTACATTTACGGATAAAGCGGCAAAAGAAATGCTTGATAGGGTAGATGAAAGTCTTCCACTTGGCTATGGAGACATATGGATATCAACATTTCATTCCTTTTGTGACCGTATCTTAAAACAGGAAAGTTACAATATTGGCTTAGACTCCAACTATACTATGATGTCAGGGGCTCAGTCATATATTTTTTTACGCAAGCATCTTTTTGATCTTTCTTTAAAGAAATTTAGACCGTATGGAAATCCTACAAAATTTCTTAATGATTTGCTCTCTCATTTTTCTAGATTACAAGACGAAGATGTCTCGCCTCAGGAGTATTTAGAGTATGCGAAATCCTTATCTAAATCTGGAGAGGTAGAGAAAGAGGAGTATGAGGATACTTTAGAATTGGCTACTGTATATGATGAATACACAAAGTTAAAGATACAAAACTCTAAGATAGATTTCGGAGATTTAATACTTCTAACTATAAAACTCTTTAGAGAGAAACCGAATGTATTAAAACGATATCAAGAGAAATTTAAATATATCTTAGTTGACGAATTCCAAGATACTAACTATACCCAAAGTGTCTTAGTTAATATCTTAGCAGGCTTAGATCCTAAAAAAGATATTAGTAAGATTGGAGATATTAATCCTAATCTTACGGTTGTTGGTGATGATGACCAGGCTATATACAAATTTAGGGGTGCTGCTATTTCAAACATATTACAATTTAAACAGTATTACCCTAAAGCGAAAGAGGTAGTATTAACTGACAACTATAGATCTCGTCAAGAGATCTTGGATAGCGCATATACATTGATTAAGCATAACAATCCGAACAGGTTAGAGATTACTGAAAAGGTTGATAAAAAACTGTATTCGAGAATCTCTTTTGAACCCGATGACGATATTGTTAATTTAGTGACCGCAGGTAGTGAGGATGCAGAAGCGGAGTGGATAGCTAAAGAGGTGTTGAATTTAACGGGATACGCTAAGGAGAATGTAGTTGATACAACCCAGAAATTTGATAAACAGGGTCAGTCTGCTTTTGTAGAGTTAGTACCAAATAGAAAGTATAAATTCTCCGATATTGCAATACTTGTTAGAGCTAATTCTCATGCAGATAGTATTACTCAAAATCTTAGGTATTTAGGAATACCGTATAAGGTAGGAGGTTCTAGAGGTTTGTACTCTAGAGAGGAGATTAAATCTCTAATTGCATTCCTAAGAGTTTTAGTAGATTACAAAGATGAAATATATATGTATAAAGTGTTAAGTTTGGGCCTGTGGAATCTAAATACCAGGGAGTATATGGAGATAAATAGGGTAGCAAGAGAAGACCATATCTCTGTCTTAGAGGAAGTCGAAGGTATGTTTGGCGTTACGGTTGGAAATAGTATGGATTTTGAATTAAGTAATTTGGGCCAAAAGATTTTATCTAAAGAGGCGCAAGATGGTTTAAAAAAGTTCTTAACTATTTTTGATAAATGCGTATCAATGATAAAGGAGGGAAAATCTGTAGGAGAGATTCTTCTTCACTTTGTTCAGGAGAGTGGGTATCTAAGTGACATGCTGAAAGAAAAGGATAGTCTCTCTGAATTTAAGATAAACAATTTAGCAAAATTCTTTAATGAGATTAAGGAATATGAAAAAAACAATCCGGATTCAAATGTATATGAGTTTGTAGACTATCTTAATTATAGTATAGAAATAGGGGAGTCCCCCGTTATAGATCAAATGGATTTAAGTGAGTACGATGCAGTTAATATTCTTACGGTACATAGTGCGAAAGGTTTAGAATTTCCAATTGTATTTCTTGTTAATCTCGTATCAGATAGATTCCCATCACAAAACAGAAGAGACACTATTCCAATCCCTAATGAATTAATTAAAGAGTCTCTTTCTGATTTAGATGAAAGAGAAGAACACCTACAAGAAGAAAGAAGGCTTTTCTATGTTGGTGCAACCAGAGCAAAAGAGAAATTGTATCTTACTGCTTCAAACTTCTACGGTAATGCAAAAAGAAAGAAAAAGAGTAGTATATTCTTAAGTGAGATTTTAGATAGGGATATTACTCAGGAATTTGAAAACCCTATGGTAATTAAGTCCGAAGATGATCAAAATATGTATACACAAAATCAGGAAGATATGATTCCCAAAGATATTAAAATAGAGGTGGGTAAAAAAGTAAGTTACTCTCAGATTAATACATATCAGGATTGTCCTAAGAAATATGAGTATTCATATGTATTACAAATACCCTCTCGTCCTCATGCTGCTCTTTCTTTTGGCTCTACGATTCATAACACATTAAGAGATTTCTATACCTTACTTCAAAGATACAAAGAGGGACTTGGAATAACGGAAGAACCCAACAAAGAAGACTTGTTAAATCTTTTTGAAAAGAATTGGATAGGTAGGGGATATGATAGCAAGAAGCACGAACTTGAGAGAAAGGATAGTGGAGTCAATGCAATGTTAAATTATTACGATAAGTTCTTTAATATAGAACAAACTCCATATAGATTAGAGCAATCTTTTACTGTTCATTTGCCTGAGAGTAGTTTTGTTGGAAAGATAGATAGAATGGATATGGTTGAGTCAGGAGAAATTCCTGTCGTTGAAATTATTGATTACAAGACAGGCAAGTTAAAAGAGGAGGGGGATATTGAAAAGGATTTACAACTTCCTTTGTACTGCATATTTGCAGAACAGAGCTTGGGGGTTAAAGTGTCGAAAGCAAAATATATCTTTATAGAAGAGGGTCAAGAGGTAGAAGTAGATATTTCCCAAGAGAGAAGGGAGAGAGCAGAGGAGAATATTTTTGAGGTAATTGAGAGTATAAAAAAGAGAGATTTTATTGCTACACCAAACAGTTTTAAGTGTAAGTATTGCGATTTTAATTCTATTTGTCCTGATGCTTTATTGTAATTTGTTGTTATATTTGTGTAAACTTTAGTATAATTGCCGATGAGTATGATACAAGTATCAAAAATATATGCACAAAGTGGCATCGAGGATACTTTCAAGGATTTTCTTGATGGTGTACAAAATGAGGATGCTGATTTTGTCTCTGTTGTAAATTTAATTGTCAAATTTGCTGTCCCCTTGAGCATCTTTTGTGCGGGCCTTTTACTTTCATTTGCAGCTTTTAAAATGATATCTAGTAAAGGGGATCCTGAAGCATTAAAAGATGCAAGAGAGCAGATTGGAAATGCAATAACGGGTTTGATTTTTATCATACTTTCGGGTGCTGTACTTGCACTAATTAGTAGAATAATATTAACAGGCAGTTCAATATGAGAAAGGATTCTTTCCAGAAGAGTTTAACAAGGCTTAGTGCCTTAACAATTGGCGAATACGTTATTGAGATCCCTCAATTCCATGGGGCATGGAATACGATAGCGGGTGCTGTTGATAATATCCGTTTGATATTAAACTGGTTTGTTGGCTTCTCTGTTGTATTGGCCGTAGGCTTTATTATATATTCAGGAATACAATTTATGACTTCAGCTGGGGATGCAGAGAAAGTCGCTTCAGCAAGGAAAATGCTTACCGCTGCTGTAGTTGGAATGACAATTGTCCTTCTTTCAAGAACTATTATTATGTTTTTTATTGAGTCCTTTTTAGAGTAAATATTTTTTATATATAATGAAAGAATGAATAGAACCATTTCTAAAATATTAATTTCAATAACATTCTTTTTCCAATCAGTTCGTTTAAGCTTTGCACAAATAAACCTGCCTGAATTGGATTTCTTGCCGGGGCCAGATAAAAAAATTGATATATTTGTAATAGATATTATAAATTGGATGATTGGTGCTGCAACAGTAGTATGTGTTGTTATGC
>DIFL01000046.1:0-315 GCA_002419125.1 Candidatus Dojkabacteria bacterium UBA5749
TTTTTACAAATATTCTCATATCCATATTACTATCCGATAGTTCTTGAATAAACATATTGGATAGGTCTAACTCTTTCAAATATTCCTGTTGGTATTGTGATGGGCTATCTACTTTGAATACATTCTTTTTAATCTTATCTCCTCCATTTATATTCTCAATCCTATTTGCTCCAAAGTAATCTTTAATAATAAGTGGATATGTATTAAGCATATCTCTTTTTTCTTCATACTTACCATCTGTTCTATAGTAGCTATTAAAGTATGGTATATCATTTTGAGAACAAAACATTGCAAGTGCTATTTTATTGTAATATG
>DIFL01000046.1:340-3913 GCA_002419125.1 Candidatus Dojkabacteria bacterium UBA5749
CATTATATTGATCAGTATAATCAACAATAAATCTTTTGAATTGGTACTCCCTGTCACTATGTAAATCATGCCCTCGCAGTATGATATGACTGTATTTTCTAATATCTTCTCCTTTTACTTTTATCAATGTTTCACCATTTAAGAAAAGAAACTCAAGCTCATCAAAGTAAGCAAAAGTATGGGGTATATTTTTTTTGTTCAATTCTTCCCCAATTCTAGTATTCGCATATGTATTATTCCCTTTTAATATCCTTTGTTTCTTATCTATTATTAAGTATTTCATACTATTGTATAACCTTAATTTTATTTATTAACTTCCTTCTTTTATATCTTTTTAATATCTTCATATACTCTTTTTCAAAACTCTGATCCTTAGTTATATATATAGTGTCAATATAGTTAAAACCTAAACCGTACTCCTTAACTTCATTCCAATCTCTGTAATGCAATACTATTACATCAAGCAATGAATTGCATTTAATTGCCTCAATTGCTCTCCATCTCTCTAGTTCTGAATTCATTAGCATTCCATTAACAAAATATCTATCCTCAACAATCTCTCCCACATTATCTTCTTTTTTAATTACGGATTTCTTTCTAAGAAGAGTAGGGAGGTCATCTTTAGTTTGCCCGATTACAATAAATCTTTTACATCTATTCTCTTTAAGTAACTTTTCAATATATATATCAGCTACATACTCTCTTGTTTGGCCAAGTACGGGATAGAGGTTAAGATATGTCTCTGGCATTGTATTGACCTCTAGGATAGCACCATTCTCTTTGGTAAGAGGTTTAGAGATATCTAAACACATAACGTCCACTCCTAAAGTAAAGGCATGGAGTGAATGAGCAATACTTTCTACCATAACTTTAATTTCTTTACTTACACTATCCGTAAAATCTTGAGTAATCCCACCCTGACTCATACTAGCAACCTTTCTAACAAATATTTTTTCATTTTTACTTGGTACTGATTCTATTGTTAGATTCTGATCTTTTAGACAATCGTGTAATGGCTTGTCTATCTTTATAGGCTTTAATATATGGGACGGATTTAATATATCTCTCTTGGGATTACTATTTTCATCTTCAATTAATTCTTTAATATTTTTCTTGCCATCTCCAATTACAAAAGCAGGAATTCTTTTTGTAACTACTTCAAGATTACCATCAATAACTAAAAGCCTGTAATCTTCTCCTTCAACTTGCTCTTGAATCATTATCTTAGTTTGCCATTTACTTCTTGGTGTATGACTAAAGCTTTCGAGAGCATCATCATACGCCTGTTTTGCTCTTTCGATTGTATTTATCCCAACAGTAACACCTTTGCCAGCTGTCAAACCCGTAGGTTTGACAACTACAGGCTTACTATATGTGTCCCAAATTTTTTCAATACATGATTTGTTAGGTAGAAGCTCCCATTTAGGAAGTTGTAATTGCATTCGTTGTATAAAACGATTTGTAGCCCATTTGTCCCTTTGTATTTTTTGAGCAATATATGCATCCTTTGTTGATGCTCCAGAGCAAGTAATTTGATTCCCTTTACCACAACCAAATGTATAGTATCGGTTACTTGTAGTATCAGCATCCTCGGTATCTAACTCTGCCTTTTCAATTAGAGTGGGTGTAATTTCGACATTCTTCTTTATACACGAGTTTAGTAATGAGATAGTAGACATAGATTTAATTCTTTTCTTTATTAAATCATTTACTAAAATCTCATTAGCTTGATCAAATGTAATATCTTGTTTAGAGAGTCTGTTTAAAGTATTACCAGCTTCTCTCCAAAGAAATGGAAGTTTAGATGTAATTACCAATAGTTCTGGAGAGATATTATATTCATTAATAAAGATGGGGTGGAATTGGGAAATCTTCTCAAGAAGTTGAGTAATATCTCCAATATTATTTCCCTCAAGAGGAATCTTAATCTTACTAATATCAGATTCTAAGTTTAATCCTTGTAATGTTTGTATCATATTGTTGTTAGATAAACTTAGATATGTACTCTTGAATTGGAATAGCTACTTTAACAACCTCTCCCTGCTGTACTTTATAGTGAAGTCTTAATCCAGGGTTATAGTTGATTTCATTTATTACACATTTAGAGGGTTTAGTAATATCCGGGGTGATAATATCAACTCCTCCAAAATTGGCACCTATACATTTTACAGCACTAATTGCTAAATCTTTGTAATATTGATGTGTCTGCGAGGCACACTCTTGAGTAGTTCCTCCAGTTGTAAGATTACAGTTATATCTAAGTACTACCTCTTCATTTTCTTTAGGGATATATCCAAAATCTACCCCTAAACTATCTAATCTCTGTTGTACCTCATTATCTATACTAATGGGTTTGAGTAAATTTTTCTTTCTTTCTTTATTCTTTATTCTAATTAATTCTTTTATACTATTTTTTCCATCTCCCAATACAAACGCAGATTTTCTTCTAACAATACCAATAACCCTGTTTCCTAGAACTAAGAGCCGGTAGTTATCTCCTTTGATAAACTCCTCCCCAATTACCTTGTTAATTCCTTTACCCATAGACTTCTGTGATGCATAGTCAAAGGCCTTAACAACCTGTTTACTATTTTGGGGCAATAAAGTCACTCCTATACCACCTAATTGTTGAGAGGGTTTAATTACAATATCTTTATACTCTTTAAAGAATTTCATAGCATCCTTCTGATCTTTTAAGGGTATCTGTATAGGAACAGGAATATTAAAAGAAGAGAGTACCTTGTTAGTAAGATTTTTTCTTTTAGCAATAGTAGTACTAGGTGTATTTGTAAGGGGAGTAACAGTGTTGAGTATAAACCAATGTTTATCTTCATTCTCAAACTTAGCTAAAAGGCCAGGTACCATTACAGAGTACTTAATATTAAGAATATCAGCTGCCTCTAGATAGTAGGCTAGGTGGACATTACCAGCTTCTTTTAGATATTGCTCATATGTTTTTGGCATATTATTACCCCTAAATTTAAAATGTATTACTTGTATCTATTAAGTACCCAGTTAAATCAGCCCTACCTATTGTTATAGGTTGCAAAATATCTGGGGATTCAGTTGAGATAAATTCTGTAATTTTAATTTTATCTGAGATTTTGATTGGGATATCAAATACAGGCCTTACTTTAACGACACCATTTTCTACTATTTTAGCCAACCTTTTTATCTGTGTGCTCTCATAAACAATCTTTTCGTTTTTATCGATATACTCTTGTGCATCTGTAAAGGTTTCAAATTTCGAGGGTATACCAAGTTTTGAAAACTCCTTATGAGCTGGAAGATATCCTATTCGATTTGCTAATTTACTATCTATTCTAGATGTTAATACACCAGTATCCATATATGCTTTTACTAACTCTCTTTTAGTATCTTTGTATTTTTCTAATTTTGTTAAATCTGCACTCTTATCATATATATATACCCTTTCAACAATATTTAAGACCTTTCTTCCACTTATTGCTTCAATGCTTTCCTCTATTTCCCCACCAAAGAGATTTTTAGATACTCTAATACCGTGGGATATACTTTTTATTTTTACATCCTTTATCTTTTCTAATCTCCATC
>DIFL01000046.1:4118-18450 GCA_002419125.1 Candidatus Dojkabacteria bacterium UBA5749
CATCACTAAGTAAACTATGGGGCTTATTATGCATAGAGTAGGTAGTAATACCTGTTCCAATATCTATACCAGTACAAATAGCTCCAGCGTGTAAATTTGCTGTACCATTAGACTTTTTAGTTGGTAATCTAAGCATAGCCATGACAGGTACCTGATTAAAACATATGATTCTAATATCCGGGACCCCCTTGTATGAATGCTGTTTGAGTAAAGGATCTGTTTTAACCCTTTCTTCGATAATGGCGATATCATTTTTAGAACCCATTGAAAATCTCCCCTCCAAGATATTTTCTATATGAAGAATAATGTCTCTTTGTGACATAGTTGTACCATTTGGTCTAATCCACTCCATCTTACCCTTCTTCTTACCATAGAAGATAATTATTCCATTTCCTCCAGTTCCTTGATTAGGTTTTATTACAAAACTCTTAGGGAGACTTTCCCAATCTAAAAACTGTAACTGTTTTTTAGTTCTAATGAGTTTGTATACCTCTGGTGTTTGAATAAGTTCTTTTTTTAAAATTCTTTTGGTATATATTTTGTTATCAGCGATAGCCTTAGAAGAGGGAGAGTTAAAAGGTCTAACATACTCTTGATTCCTTCTATTCAGTCCTAATACATCTTTATTTAGTCTGAGTATCCTATTTATCATCCTCTTTATTGATTAATCTAAATCTAAACAGATCTTTAAACCTTAGACTTTTATACATTCCAAGAAGGATATTAACTATAACAAGCATTGGTATTACCCAAAGGTTATTAAGTACATAATCAGAAATAAGACTTCTTGTAATTACAAACCATCCTACTATTGCTACAAGGATGGTTTCTAGAAGTGTGATAATAGAACTTTTAAAAGATTTTTTAACATACTGTTTGATAAAGAAATCGGAAAGGGCTGCTATACATATAAAGGCTAGGGGGGGGATATTAGACATATTCTCTAAACCTAGTCCAAAGATATCAATTAAAATAAAAAACCCAACTAATACTATTGAAAGAATTGTGTAATTTGTAGCTATACGAGTAATATAGTGCATTCTAATTTTCTTTAATATGGAGTAAGAGAGTAGGGAGGTCAATATTACAACAAGGGTGATGGCTAACCCATACTTAAGTCCTGTATAGGAGTAGGCAATGGCTAAAATAATTGGTGCATATATACCGTATGTTTTGTTTCCAATTAGATATCTTGCAATGCTTACTATTGTAGACACAATACACATAGATATTAATATTTCTAATACCATTTGTGATACTCCATGCTCAATTATCCACTCTGTTAACTTTGAGGTCTCAAACATATATTCTTAAATGAAAAATTATGATATTTACTCCTATATTATACTTTGAATAGATATCCTTTGTCGATAAAGGAAAAGAGAGCCATAGTAATGGCTCTCTATATCAAAAACTAAATTAAAGGTTATGCTAACTCAACAGTTGCACCAGCCTCTTCAAATTTGGTCTTGTAAGTTTCTGCGTCTTCTTTCTTAACACCCTCTTTAACAGTCTGTGGTGCTGATTCTACAAGATCTTTAGCCTCTTTCAGACCTAACTCTGTAATCTCTCTTACTACTTTGATTACACCAATTTTGTTGGAACCTGCCTCCTTGAGAACGATGTTGAATACAGATTTCTCTTCAGCTTCAGGTGCTGCTTCTGCAACAGGAGCTGTGGCTACTGCCATAGGAGCTGCTGCACTTACTCCAAACTTGTCTTCCATAACTTTAACTAAATCTGCAAGTTCTAAAACAGTCATTTTCTCGACCATTTCAATTACTTTCTGAGCATTTTCAGTTAACTTTGGAAGATCTTTTACTTCGTCTGCCATTGTATATATATAAATTAATTTAAATTAATATTAAGCTTTCTTTTCAGAAATACCTTTTAATACCATAGTTAGGCCTCTAACATTACCAGTAATAGCGTTCATAAAGCCAGTAAGAGGTGCATTCATAGTACCAACAAGTCTAGATAGTAATACCTCTCTAGATGGAATATCTGCTAATTGCATAACTCTCTCTGCTGTTAGAAATTCACCTTCATATACTCCATTTCTTGGACTTAGTAAACTCATCTCCTTTTGTACCTTCTTTACTAATTTTGCAGGAGCTGTTGGATCATCATCAAATGTAATCAATGCTGTAGGTCCATCAAATTCTTGTACCTGTAAGGGTTGTTTTGTGTCTTGTAGAGCTACTTTAAATATACTATTTTTTATAACGGTGATATTAGCATCAGCATTCTTAAGTTCTATCTTAAGTTTAGTTACAGTTGATGTATCTATTTTATCTGAGTTAACTAAAAGATATCCTGATTTACTTTCAATCAAATCTTTATATCTTGTAAGTAACTCTTCTTTCTGAGTTCGACTTTTAGACATCTAAGTATGTATTTAATTAATTATTTTGAATTACCATTAACCTCACATGGGTTTATCTTTATACCATGTTTCTTAGGTTAATACTGAAGGGATTATATATGAGAAAGTAGGGGAGGTCAAGAGAGGATAGTGTTATGATGTCATTTAAATAGTGTATTGGAAAATACATAATTTGTTAGACAATCTAACTACCCTCTCTTGGTGAATAACCATCAATATTAATACTAAATTGGTTCAAGTCCCTCCTCTCTTAGGATTTGTTCAATGAAAGGTACTTTAATCCCCTCAGACATTTCATTAATTATCTCTCTTAGAATTGATGTATCAAGGAGTTTTCTTGCTTCTTGATTCTGACAATCTTCTTGACATTTAAGGCTTTTGCAAACTTTGCATGGGTATTCTGATTTCATTGTAATCCTTTCTAATGAGCGAATTGGGGTTATTCATTCAATATTTTATACCTTATAGTGCCTTTATGTAAAGGCATATTAAATAAAAAGACCTCTTTTAAGAGGTCTTAATAAGTTCTAAGTCTAAATGTTTTTATTCAGCCTTCTTATAATCTATCTTATAACTAGGGCCCATTGTTGATGTAATATGTATTCTTTCAATAGATTGGTTGTATGGTTTACCTAACACTTCCTCTATGCAAGATACTGTAGCACGGACATTTTCTATTAATTTCTCATCATCCATATCCAATTTCCCTGCTTTAATATGAATTACTCCAGAGGTATCACAAGCAAATGTTTGTTTACCCTTTTTGTATTCAGAGATTGCAGATTTAACATCATCAGTTACTGTACCATTCTTAGGATTAGGCATAAGTCCTTTAGGACCCAACTCTTTACCCAATACTGCTATCTTAGCCATTACAGAAGGAGTAGCTATTGCAACATCAAAAGAAATTTTGTTCTCTTTTACATCTTTAATTAAAGATTCTAATCCTACAAAGTCTGCACCAGCTTCTTTTGCTTCTTTCTCTTTATCGGGTGTAACGAAGGCTGCAATAGTAACACTCTTAACATCAGATGAGTAGGGGAGTGATAGTGCACCTTTTATAGATTTAGGATCCTTATCTTTAGGGATTACAATATCAAAATGTACTTCTAAACTTCCAATAAATTTACTGTAGGAGGTCTTTTTAACTTCTTTTATTCCCTCTTCCAATGAGTATGATTTATTTCTATCTAAATCTTTAGTTACTTTTATATATTTCTTTCCTCTTTTCATTCTATTTATTTATTAAACATTATATTTCACAATCAATACCCATCTGCATTGCAGTACCGGCAACTATCTTAGCTGCTTGATCTGGATCAGATGTATTTAAGTCTGGCATTTTAATTTCAACAATTCGTGCAATCTGTTCTTTTGTTAATTTTCCAACCTTATCAAGATTTGGTCTTGCAGAACCCTTTTTAATCTTTAACTCTCTTCTAATCAATTCTGATGTAGGAGGTGTTTTAGTTATGAAATCAAAGGATCTATCATCATATATTGTTATTACTGCTGGAGTTAATATACCATGACCCTCTGCTGTTCTCTCATTAAATTGAGCACAAAACTCTTGTGTAGAGATTCCATATGGTGCTAATGTAGGACCAATTGGAGGTGCAGGGGTTGCTTGTCCTGCTGGAATTGTTATCTTAATTATTGCTTTTACTGGTTTTGCCATATATTTAAATCAAAAATATTATTAAAGTTTTGCAACCTGAGAAAAATCTAATTCAACAGGTGCTTCTCTACCTAGGAAAGATATGAGGACTTTTATCTTACCCTTTGAGTTATCAATTTCTTCTATACTACCAATGAAATCGGCAAATGCGCCCTCTGTAATCTTTACTGCCTCTCCTACGCTAAAAGAACTTTGATATGATGGTTGTTCAACTTCCATAAATTTCATTATTGCTTTTACTTCGCTCTCTGGAAGAGGTCTCGGATATTTATCGGTTTTAACAAATCCTCTAACTCCTTCAGTATTTTTAACAATATCCCAAGTATGTGCATCTAATTCCATTTTTACTAACACATATCCTGGAAATATCTTATCATCCATTACACTTTGTTTACCTTTTTTAACAATAATCTTTTTTTGAGTAGGAACTAAAATATCTACAATCTTGTTCCCAAGCCCTGTTGCTTCAATTCTCTGTTGTAGTTCTTTTTTAATACTATTTTCATACCCAGTCCTAATATTAAGGACATACCACTTTGCTTTTGGGTTTGTTTTTTTCTTTTCTTCTGCCATTTAAATATATTTATATAGTTATATCTTAAGAAATTGTGCTAATCCCCATTGGAACAGCACATCCATACCTAATATGATGAGTGCGATTATACCACAAAATACTACAGTATATATTGTTAATTTAAGTAGTTCTACAAAGTTTAATCTCTTTGTCTGTTTATATTCATTTATTATTTCTTTTAGTAGATTCTTCATATTTTTTTGTAATTAAGCAGGCCCACTCCGATTCGAACGGAGGACTACGGTTTTGGAGACCGCTGTTTTACCAGTTGAAACTATGGGCCCTTACTGTTAAACAGCCTAAATTATTTAACTTTTGTCTCCCTGTGTTGCGTATGCTTTTGACAGTATCCACAATACTTTTTCTTTGTAAGTTTCTCCTTTAGATTTTTACTTTTGTATGCAGTGTAATTCTTGCTATCACAGACTTCACACTTGAGCGCTACAATTTCTCTTTTTTGTTTAGCCATTTCCTTGCGGTTTCAAATTAAAAATAGAATAGTATGGGAAATACAAAGTATTATATTGAAATATTGGTAATAGGTCAAATATATTCAGGAAAATTAAAGAGAGCTGGATCTGAGAGTCGAACTCAGGACCTCATTCTTACCAAGAATGTGCTCTAACCGTCTGAGCTAATCCAGCGTATGGAATAGATTATACAATATATCTAGAATCTGTAAATTATTTCTCTTTTAATTGAGTTGTCCTATTTAGAAAGTATATCCAAAGAAGTATTGAAATAATCATTACTGTACAAGCCATAGCAGGGGCAGAGGGTGTTGTATACATCTCCTTAGTTGGTTCAAAAAGAAAGAAATTGGTTAATAGATAAATTGAAACTGGTATTGTAATAACCCCAAGATTAGTTCAGTTTTTCTTTGTGTAATATCAAAGCAGAAGTTTTCTCCATAGAATTCTATCGTTTCTCCTTGATAGCACTCCTTAAATCCTCCAATTTCTTCTACTTGAAATTTCGGGATATCTTCTTTTTGATTGGCCTTCATTAGAGAGTAAGAAAAGGGAATTGAAACTTTGTAAGAGAGGAAAACTTTAGATGTTAAGCCAACTCCAATTACCAAGACAACTAATGTAATTAAGGTAGAACTGAATAAGAGTATGAGAAGTTATTTTTAATGGTGTTTTCTTTTGATTACTCTTCACAATAATAATTGTATATATCACGACCCCGATTGCAAATAATAATGGGATAGTAAAAAATAGAATTGAGATTAGCCCCATAATGTATAACTTATAGTTTGTATTTTATTGACAGTATTCTCTAATTTGTTTTAGTAATAGTTTTCTAATACTTCTTACTTTGTATACACTTGATTCAATTATTGATATTGCATCTACAAATATTGTTCCATCATATTTAGCCTCTTTCTGAAGTCTAAGGACATGTATATCAAACTGCTCATTAATGAGAGAGGTTATCTCTTCTTCTTTTGTTTTGATTAGGGACAATCTTCTTTCATCTGTATCTATTATATTCTTCTCAATCTCCCTAAATAACTCAATGAGCCTGTTGTATATATCTGTCAGTTTTTCAATATTTACCTCTTTATTAGACATTCCCATTTTATGCATTCTGAGAAACACTCTTGAGAAATCATTTCCCAAATCTCCAAGCTGTTCTATGGTATTTGATATTTTAATTAGTATGACTGTAGCGTGTGCATCTCTAGGGCAGAGTTTAACTTTTGTTAACTCTAATATGGATCTTGTTATCTCATCGTCTAGGTAATCGTTCAGAGTCTCGAATTTTGATATCTCCATTTGAGTAGTATCGTTTGGGTTGTAGAAAATAGACAGAGCTTTCTGGTATAGTTTGATTGTATTTTCAATTGAGTAGGTTATTTCCATTTTAATGTTTTTAATTCTCTTTTTTGGTTTACCTTTTTCGTTTTTTGTTAAATACTTTGTTTTAAAAAGAATTTCCTCTTCATTGCCTCTTACAAGGGAAATGACCAATTTTTCAAATGATTTTGAGAAAGTCAAAAATATTAATGTCCCAATTACATTAAATATTAAGTGTGCTAATGCAGTTTGTACTCCTGGGTCAGGAGATAGGTATTGCATACTAAAGGAGAATGGCTTTATTAAAAACATAAAGACCAATGTCCCAATTGCATCAAAAAGAAAGTCTGCAACAGCGACCCTTTTTGCAAAAAGGTTTAATTTAACAGCAGTAATTAAAGAGGTAATGTTGGTACCTACATTTGCACCTAATACCATTGGTATTGAGACTTCAATAGGGATAAGGCCATTTTGAGCAAGTATTACAATTATTCCTGTTGTGACTGAACTAGAGTGAATTAATGCTGTAAATATTGCACTTACTAAATATGCAAATATGGGGTTAGAAAGATTTGAAAACATATTCATTACTTCTGGGCTATTTTTAAGAGGTTCTATTGTTGAAGAAATAAGGGAGAGGGAAAGAAGTAAAAACCCTATATGAAATATAGGTTTGCTAATCATTTTAGTCTTTTTACTTACTGCTCCTAGTAAAAGTCCTAGAGTCATTAATATGGGAGCTAGTATTGATGAATCTAGTAACACCAATTGTGCTGTAACAGTTGTCCCTATATTACTCCCAAATATTATTCCCAAACTATTATGAAATGAAATTACACCTGTGTTTACCAGGAGGATAGTCATTACACCAACTGCAGTACTAGATTGCATTAGGGCAGTTAGAATTGCTCCAAAGAGAGTAGCGGTATATTTGTTTTTAGCTAATTTCCCTAATATCTCTCTAAATTTATTTGATGCTAACTCTTGAAACTCTTTACTTAAGGTATCAATTGCATAGAGGAAGAGAATTAAAGCCGAGATAAAGGCAAGTGCAATTTGAAGGTATTCTGAGTTAAAAATATCCATATGTAAAATATACCAAATTTATTGGTATTAGTAATACATTTAAACAAAGTGAAAACACTATAAGTTGGGAAATGCAGAGGACTGGATTTGAACCAGTGTATCCCGAAGGAGTCGGATTTACAGTCCGATGCGTTTGACCACTCCGCCACCTCTGCACTAAGCCGAAGGAGAGATTCGAACTCTCNNCTGACCAACTGAGCTACTTCGGCATATAACAAGGCAAGTTTAATATATTAGGGAAGTATAGTCAATAAAAACGCCCCAGTCGGAGAGGGATCGTAGAGCTCTTCCATTTAAAGGTGGAATCCCTCAACTTAAACCCAAAGGTCTAAGCGATTTCGGGACTCCCAGTTAATGGTTGTGGAGCTACGAACCTCTATGTCCAACTGGGACAATATATTCTACTATAAATTGAGAGTAGAATCAAAAACCTAATACAGATAATAGGGTGTTAAGGGTGAAGAATATAAAGTTAGAAATATACTTTGAAAGGGGAGAAAATGGTAAGACAAGAACTACAATTAATATTAAAGAGTACTTTTCTAATTGCTCCCAGTAGTATCTGAGGTTTCTAGGTAGTATTGCTCTTACTATCTTATGCCCATCTAAGGGTGGAATTGGTAAGAGATTAAATATTCCCAGTGCAAGATTGATAGTGGTAAATGTTAATAGTAGAAATGCTATAAGCGATTGGGGGTCTTTTACAAAAAAATGATTTATAATTCCTACAATACCTGCCATAACAAAATTTGAAAGAGGACCAGCAAAAGCAGTTATAGCCGTATATAATTCTCTTTTTTCAAAGTTGTATTCATTAATAGGTACGGGTTTACTCCAACCAAATCTAAACAATATCATAGATAGTGCACCAATTGGGTCTATATGTTTAATTGGGTTTAATGTTAACCTTCCCTCTGCCTTTGCAGTAGGATCTCCTAATTTAAAAGCTGCGTATCCGTGAGAATATTCGTGAATAGTGGAAGCAACTAATATAGAGGGTACAGCCACTATAATCCAATATATAAATTCAGTAAATGATGAAAACATAAATATTAATCTTGATAATTACAATTCTTTTTGATAATATCATCTAGTTTAATATTCTTCAATTAAAAAATAAGGGATAAAAATGGCAAAAGTTTGTGAACTATGTTCAAAATCTACAGTAGCTGGTAAAAGGATACAGCATCATCACTCAATAGGGTGGAGGTTTAAAGCTCCTAAAAGTAAGAGGACTTTCAAGCCTAATATTAGAAAAATTAAAGTTGATGTAGATGGTAATACGCAGAGTATTTATGTTTGTATGAAGTGCTATAAAAAACTCCAATCTCAGTCACAAGAGTAATAGTATATATTTTTTCCTCGTCTTGAGTAAATATTAGTGGTAAAATCATCTAAAATAAGATGGTATCTATTAACAATGAAACTTTTTGATTCAATTTGGAATATATTCACATATGACTTAGGTATGGATTTAGGTACTGCCAATACTATGGTTTATTTAAGGGGCGAAGGTATTGTGGTTTCTGAGCCTTCTGTAGTTGCTATAGATAAAAGAAGTAAGCAGGTGCTAGCTGTTGGCCAAGCTGCAAGAGAGATGATTGGTAGAACTCCTGCTAATATTGTAGCTGTAAGACCCCTGCGAGATGGTGTTATCTCTGATTTTGATACCACACAAGCGATGATTCATCACTTTATTAAAAGTGCTCACTCCAACTATGTTAAGGGTTTTAAAATTCCCAGACCTAGAATTGTTGTAGGAGTACCCTCATCTGTAA
Source organism: Candidatus Dojkabacteria bacterium UBA5749 (assembly GCA_002419125.1). Lineage (GTDB taxonomy): Bacteria > Patescibacteriota > Dojkabacteria > SC72 > SC72 > UBA2259. The sequence goes on from DIFL01000046.1 coordinate 13,423, forward strand.
CTGAAGTAGAAAGACAGGCTGTAATAGATGCTGCTAAAACAGCTGGCGCAAGAGAGGTCTTTATAGTGGAAGAGGCTATGGCTGCTGCAATAGGGGTTGGGCTTCCAATAGAGGAGGCTTCTGGGAGTATGATTGTTGATATCGGTGGTGGAACGACAGGTATAGCAGTTCTTTCACTAGGGGATATTGTAGTAGACAACACTATTAGAATTGCAGGAGATGAGATGAATCAGGATATAGTGGACTATGTTAGAGAAAAATACAACATATTGATTGGTGAGAGAAGTGCGGAGGATATTAAAATTGCAATAGGTTCGGCATCTCCTCTTAAGGAAGAGAAAGAGATTGAAATACAGGGTAGAGATTTGCTATCTGGTTTACCAAAATCTATTAGATTTACTAGTACTGAGGTAAGAGAAGCAATTAGTGTCTCTTTAACTCAGATTACGGATGCAGTTAAGGATGCAATAGAAGATACTCCTCCAGAATTACTTAAAGATATTTTTAACGATGGGGTTTTTGTTGCAGGTGGTGGTGCATTGATTAAGGGTTTAGATACATATTGGAAAGAGGAGTTAAACATTCCGATTAATATAGTAGAAGAGCCAATGGCTGCTGTTGCGAAAGGTACTTCAAAGATGTTAGATCATATTGATCTGTTACAAAGAGTTCAGAGATCTTGGGACGAGATTATTTAATAACCGAATTTGATGAGAAAGAAATTTGACCTAAAAAGCTATTCTAAACTACTTTTTCTAATATTTTCAATTGTATTAGTCCTTTTAGGACAAACAGCCCTTGGAGATAGAATTAAATATCCCTTCTCGTATATATTTTCTCCTATTCATGTATATGGAAGTAACGTGGGAAAGGGAGTTAATAACTGGAAAGAAGCTTTAATAGATGCCTCTAGCTATATCAAAGAGTTTAACGACATGAAAGAGGAGATAGCAAGATTAAAGGTTGAAAATTCGGAAAAGCTTTTAGATTATAACGAATATCTTAGTTTAAAAGAACAGTCGACCTTTGTTGTTAATGAGGGTAAATATATTCAAGCAAAGATAATTAGTAATAATATGGAGGGTAGTATATTAATTAATATTGGTAAAGAGAATGGTGTTGAAATTGGTGACATAGTAATCTTAGGGAGGGTATATATAGGTATGATATCTGATGTATCTTTGTATAGTAGTAGAGTAAGACTACCTTTAAACCCGTCTAGTAGTTTTGAGGTGATAGTACTACCTAATAGTGTAGATCTAAACAAAGAGAATAGAATAGACAGTATGGTTAAATCTACAGGTGTTGTAATTGGTAAATCAGATAACATATTGATAGAGAATATGGGTATTAATTCAGAGGTTAAGGATGGGGATTTTGTTTTAATAAGAGATAGTAGAGTAGGTGATATTCTTGTTTTAGGCACTTTATTAGGTGTCTCAAATAACCCTGCGTCTACTAATAAGAGTGGATTTGTCTCTCCAATATTTGATTATGGAAACATATTAAATGTGTATATATTAAAGAAATAAAGAATGATTAAGGTTTTACTAATCACAATTTCGATTTTCGTTTTACTCTTTTTAGAAAGTTTTCTGTTTGAAATATTTTCATTTTCTCTTTTTATCCTTTTTGTTCTTACATTATGGAAAAGAATTAATCCAGTTGTCTTTTACATATTAATTACCCTGTTCGGGGTCATACTTGATTCTGTAAATCACTTCCCATTGGGTACTCATGTTCTTGTTGTTTCATTACTTTTAATGTTTCTTGATCTTCTTTCCGTAGTAATCCCTTCTGAGGGTAAGTTGCAGTATTTTGGGATATTTCTTTCAATATCCCTTTACTATATACTCCTTTTAGTTATTGGTTCTCTCTTGCGAGACAATGTTTTTCCTAAAATAGATGTTTCCAAATTAGTTAATATTCTATTTGTAAGTATAATATCTACTTTCTTTTGTATTGTAATAAATCGACTACTGAAAGTTTTTCGATATGAAGATTCAAGGGGGAAGCTAAGTTTAGATTAAGATAAATGCCCAAAATAGAGTTTGATAAAAAACTAGGAGCCAAAAGAATGCATAAGCCCATTGTAATTAATGATGGGAGAGTGTCTATTAAAAAAAAGAGTAAGATTTCAAAAGTTGTATTAGGGAAAGAGGTAGGGATACGTATTTCGGGATGGAATTTCATATATGCATTTCTTCTATTTTCGGTAATCTTCGCTATCCTAATTATTAATCTTGTGAAGTTACAGGTAGTTGCTGGAGAGGAGATGTTAAATAGGTCAAAGGAAAACAAGGTAAGGATAACCTCGGTAGAGGCTTTTAGAGGGGTGATATTTGATTCGAAGGGAGAGAAACTTGTGGAAAATGTTTCTTCGGTCAATGTGTACTTACTCTTAGAGAAATATTACAACGAAGATGGCTTGGATAACCAGGCAATAGAAAACACACTAGATACTCTGGGGGGTATATTAGGGGAGGATTGGAAAAAAGCAGAAACTGATGGAACTGTTTTTACTTCTCTTTCGGATAGGGTCTTTTCAATCTATAAAAAAGAGCCATATGTCAACAAAATTCTACTAGCTTCAAATATTAGCAATGAACTAGTTATTAAAATCAAAGCAGTTGGTGACACTCTTAGTGGTGTAGTTCTTGATAATGGTAATAAAAGGAGATACCTGTACGGAGAAATGTTTTCTCATCTTTTAGGATATACATCAGAAGCGTCTTTAGAAGATTTAAAGAAGTATTCCCAACTTAGTTCGGGACAAATAGTTGGTAAGTCGGGGGTAGAAAAATACTATGAAGATCAGCTTAGAGGTACAAACGGAAAGGTTGCTCAAGAGATAGATGTCTTTGGAAGAAGTGTTTCAGATACACAATATACTTTAAGTGAACCGGTCTCAGGCAAGAGTCTGTATCTCACTATCAATTCAGATGTTCAGAGGGAGATGTATGAGGTATTAAAAAATGCAGTGGAGCAATATTCAGCTGCAGGTGGTGCTGCCGTTATCCAAGATGTAAACAATGGTGAAATCCTCGCAATTGTAAGCTATCCCTCATATGAAAACAATCTTTTTGTAAATGGAATATCTCAAGTTGAATACGACAGATTAATTAAAGACAAAAGGAACCCCTTACTGGATAGAAGTATTGGGGCTCAGATACCTCCAGGATCTACATTTAAAACAATCGTTGCTGCAGCGGGTTTAGAGGCAGGTGTAATCAATAAAAATACAACATATGTTAGTAGAACAGGGTATACATTCTCTAATGGAGCCTCTTTTCAAGAGTTTAGGAATCACTCATATGGGACATTAAATGTTACAGACGCACTAATGGTGTCTTCTAATATATTCTTTTGTGAAATGATTAGAGATTGGAATATGGACTCTTTGACAAAATATCTTGAAAAGTTCGGAATAGGGGAAAAGACAGGAATAGATATTCCGGGAGAGATGCCAGGAAGATTACCCTCTCCAGAAAACAAGAGAATATTAGCCCAAACTACCAGTCCTTGGTTAGAGGAAATATGGTATCCAGAGGGAGATTCGTGTAATTCTGTAATTGGACAGGGTATTACTTTAGTAACCCCAATTCAAATGTCTAATTGGATAGCAGCGATAGCAAATGGTGGAACGCTTTACACTCCCCATGTAGCAAAAAAGTTTGTTGATGAAAACGGTTATGAATATGAAATTCCATTTAAAGAGATAAGGGGGGAGATAGCTTCAAAAAACTCATTAGATTTAGTTAAAAAAGGAATGTGGCAAGTTGTAAATGGGTCTAGGGGAATTGCAAAATCATTAGGCTCGACGGGTACCACAGTTGCGGCGAAAACGGGTACTGCAGAGTTTGGGAAATTAAATAGTGAGGGTATATATGAAGATACTCATGCTTGGGTTACAGGATTTTTCCCTTACGAAAATCCTAAATATTCCTTCTCACTACTTTTGGAAGATGGTGGTTCAAGTGCTAATGCCGTTGCTACTGTTAAACAGTTAATAACTTGGATGGTAGCCAATGGATTTGTAGAGTAGAGTTAAAGATTTTTTCATTTAAAAAAGGTAATATACAGAAGGCGTGTATTTGACATATATTTAAGTATTGTGTATTTTTACGTTGATATGAAAGAAACTAAAAACTACAAAAACCTTTTGATAGTTGAGTCTCCTGCTAAAGCGAAGACGATAAACAAGTATTTGGGGAAAGAGTATAAAGTAATGGCTACTGTAGGCCATGTAATAGATCTTCCCAAAAGTGATTTAGGGGTAGATATTGATAATGGATATAAACCTCTTTTTGAAACAATATATGGAAAGGGAAAGATACTTAAGGATTTAAAAAAGGCTGTTCCTAAAAATGGAATGGTATATCTTGCAATGGACCCTGATAGGGAAGGGGAAGCTATTGCGTGGCATGTAAAGGATTTCTTGAAATTAAAGAATTCTAAAAGGGTTACATTCCATGAGATTACTAAGGATGCAATATGGGGTGCAATAGAAGACGCAGGAGAGGTAAATAATGATTTAGTTGAGGCTCAAAAGGCAAGAAGAGTACTAGATAGACTTTTTGGCTACAAACTCTCTGAATTACTTTGGAAAAAGATTTGGTATGGTCTCTCTGCAGGTAGAGTTCAATCGGTTGCATTAAGAATAATAGTGGAGAGGGAAGAGGATAGGGAAGCATTCAAACCTGAAGAGTTTTGGGATTTTTTAGTAAAAGTAAGTAAGGAAAAAGAGAAATTAGAGATTAAATTACTTAAAAAAGATGGTAAAAAATACATTCCTAAGAATGCAGATGAAGTAGATTCCCTGAAAAAAGAATTAGGGGATAGTGAATATATCGTTGTTGATATTGTAAAAAAAGAGATTAAGAAAAATCCATATCCTCCATACACAACCTCAACACTCCAGCAATCAGCGAACAATGTATTGGGGTATAGTGCAAAAAGAACAATGGCTCTGGCACAAAGCTTGTATCAATCTGGATATATAACGTATATGAGAACAGACTCCCTATA
>DIFL01000046.1:18482-21165 GCA_002419125.1 Candidatus Dojkabacteria bacterium UBA5749
TTAAGTGAGAAGCCTAGATTTTACAAAAACAAAAGTAAGAATGCTCAAGAAGCACATGAAGCTATTAGGCCTACTGATTTTTCTTTTAACTTGGAGATTTCTAAGGGGAAGTTAAATAATGATGAATTTAGACTTTACTCTTTAATTTGGAAAAGAGCTGTGTCCTCTCAGATGGAATCAAAGAGGGTAGAGAATTTAAGTATATATTTTCAACCTGTTAAAAAGTTAACAAATATGTATACATTCTCTGTAGGTGCACAAAAAACACTCTTTGATGGATTCAGAGTAATATATGGAAATAGTAAGGAAGAGAATGAATTAATTCAAGAAATTTCTAATGTTAAAATAGAGGACACATTTAAGAAAGATGAGTTTGTAACGGAGCAAAAATTTACTCAACCTCCTGCAAGATTTACAGAAGCAACTCTTGTTAAAGAGTTAGAATCTTTGGGAATAGGCAGACCTTCAACATATGCAACAATAATCTCAACAATACAAGCAAGGGGATATGTCACAAAAGATGGGAAATTTTTACTTCCAACAGATATTGGAAGAGTAGTTACACACTTCTTAAAGAAAAATTTCTCTGACTTAGTTGATTACAAATATACTGCAAATGTAGAGGACAAGTTAGATGATATTGCAAAGGGAAAACAGGAGTATGTTCCATTTTTAGATCAACAGTATAAACCGCTAATAAAGGATATTGAAAAGGCAGACAAGGAAGTTAAGAAAGATGATGTCGTTATTTTAGGTAATTCTGACGAAAAGTGTCCAATATGTAAGTCTGATATGGTTGTAAGATTAGGCAGGTATGGTAAGTTTTTGAGCTGTTCGAAGTTTCCTGACTGTAAGGGTATGAAGGACTTAGACGGAGGTATCGAGAGTTTGGATCTTGAAAAGTATTTAAAAGTTGAGAAATGTCCTAAATGTGGTTCTAAAATGATTCTTAAAAATAGCAAGTATGGTAAATTCTGGGCATGTGAGAAATATCCCGAGTGCAAAGGTACAACACCATTACTACTTAAAGAGAAGTGCCCTGAGTGTGGAGAGCACTTAGTTGAAAGAAGAAGTAAATGGGGTAAAACCTTTAAAGGGTGTAGTGGGTATCCTAACTGCAAATATATTAAAAAAGAGATAAAGAAGTAGTTAAGGACTTTTTCATATCTTTTTTCTAAAATGATTTCAATGTTACCAAGGGAAAAACTTCTTAAAAGAGGTCTGTCAGTATTGTCTGATATTGAATTACTTCAAATATTAATAGGAAGTGGTGTAAAGGGTAGAAATTTTAGACAGATTTCTAAATCTGTAATGCTAGAGATTCAGAAATCTATTAAATCCCAATCGCAGATTAATTTAAAGAAACTAACTACCATTGATGGAGTAGGAGAAGTTGTAGCTATGAGAGTTACTGCTGGTATAGAACTAGGAAAAAGGGTGTATGGAATATATGACAATGAAATAATTAGAATAACGGATTCACAAAGTGCATATACCATATTTAAAGATATGCAAAATCTTAAAAGAGAAAGGGTAGATATTATTTGTTTAAACTCTAGATTTGAATATATTTCTAGAGAGAGTATAGCCTTGGGTTCTTTAAATTGTGCGAATCTTTCTCCTAGAGAGGTTGCATATACAGCGTTAATAAATAACTCAGCATTTATAATACTTGCACATAATCATCCTTCAGGGGACAGTACACCTAGTAAAGAAGATGTAGAATTGACTAAAAACCTTAATGATGGATTAAATCTAATAGGTATCCAATTACTTGATCATATTGTAATTGGATTGAATAGTTGGAAGAGTATTACTGTTTAACTTGAAAAATAGTTTGAGAGAATATATAATCAAAACCGTATTTAATATATCTCGCATATCTCTAAATATTTCCTGGATAGATTCAATCTACCCATAGAGATAGGTGAAAAAAGGAAAACATTATGGAAAAAACAAAAGAGGTCTCAAAAAAGGTTGAAACTCCTAAAGCAGAGACTGTAAAAAAAGGCTATAAAACAGAGATTCCAGAGTTATTAACATTTTTACAAGCAGGTGCACATTTTGGGCATAAAAAAAGTGCTTGGAGCCCAAAGATGAGTAAATATATCTATGAGGTTAGAAATGGAATACATATCATTGATGTTGTTAAGAGTAGAAAACTTCTTTCTTTGGCATTAGAGCAATTGGGTAATGAAGTAGATAAGGGAAATGTATTAATTGTTGGAACTAAGGGTCAAGCTGGAGGAATAATTGAAAAGATGGCAGAGGAGGTAGGTGCCTTCTATATTACCAAGAGATGGCCAGGTGGTTTATTTACCAACTTTGATGTGATTAAGAGTAGTGTTCAGGCATTGGTAAAGATGGAAGAGAAGTTAGCATCTGGTGGTGAGGGTTTAGTTAAAAAAGAGGTTTTGTTAATGCAAAGGAATGTTGAAAGACTTAACAAAATCTACGAGGGTATTAAGTTTATGGATGAACTGCCGAAATTCCTAGTAGTAATTGATAGTATGGTTGAAAAGAATGCTATTAATGAAGCTAGAATAGCTGGTGTTCCAATTATTGCCTTAATAGATACAAACTGTGATCCTGATTTAGTAGATTTCCCAATTCCTGCAAATGATGACTCAATAAAGAGTATTAACCTGTATGTTAATCTCTTTGGAGAAATAATTAAACAGGG
>DIFL01000046.1:21276-33234 GCA_002419125.1 Candidatus Dojkabacteria bacterium UBA5749
AAGGTAACATCTGCTACAACAGGTGTTGTAAGGGTACTAAAGAAAGAAAAGAATATTGAAGAGGATTTCAAAAAGGCAGAGGCAGTTAAAGAAGAAGTAAACTCTAAAAAGATAGAGGACTTAGGCCTATCTGCTAGAGTAGAGAAAGCACTTCAGAACAAAGGTTTCTCTACATTAGATGATTTAGTAGGTAAAAGCAGAGATGAATTACTTGCTATACAGGGAGTAGGTCCCAAAGCTGTTGATGAGATTTTAAAAGCTATTAAATAATTTTGTTTAAATACTGCTATGGGTATATCAATAGAGGATATAAAATTACTTAGAGCTAAGACTTCTGCAGGTATGGGTTTATGTAAAGAGGCTCTTACTAAGTCCAATGGAGATATAGCTAAAGCCATTGAATATATTAATAGTAGAAGTGATGTAGTAAATAGGTTACATAATTTAACTGGTGCAAAAATAGGACATTGTAAACTTGCTTTTGAAGAAAGTGGTAAAGATTTTGAAAAAGCTGTTGCCTTGATTAAAGAAAGAGGTTGGGATGAACCTATCGAGGATGATTGTTGCAGTGTTGGAGAAGGGATTATCGAATCCTATGTACATGGCAAAGATCAGAAATTAGTTTCATTGGTAGAGGTTAGTTGTAAGACTGATTTCGTTGCTCGAAATGATGACTTCAGGGCATTTGTACATGAACTAGCCCTACAAATTGCTGCAATGAAACCGGTATATGTATCTAAAGAAAGTGTCCCAGCACAAAAAATTACGGAGATTACCGAGATATTTAATAAAGAGGTAATCAGTGAGGGTAAACCCTCAGAGATGGCAGAAAAGATTATTGCTGGTAAACTATCTAAATTCTATCAAGAGAGTTGTTTACTAGAACAGAAATGGTTTAAAGATGAATCCAAGAGTATTCAAAACCTTTTAGATGAAGCTATTTCTAAACTAGGAGAGCCTTTAGAAATAAAGAGATTCTTAATCTGGGAGTTTGGAAAATAGAAGTTCAAGATATATCCTAACACATCACTGTGATACTATAGGGTTGTCTTTTTCCTAGTTTTAAGGTAAAATATTACCATTAATATACAAAAAATATCTAAAAATATTAATGGAAAAAGAGAATTTTAATAATCCAGAACAAGGAAGAAGTGGGATCTCCCTAACTCAAGAGGAGTTTTATTCTCAACTTACAGCATCTTCAACGAAATTCATTTCCCCAGAAACACAAGAGAAATTTAGAAATTCAAATATTCTAGTAGCAGGAGTGGGAAGTGTCGGGAATCCAATTGCAATGATGTGTGCCAGATCTGGAGCAGAAAATATTAAAGTATTGGATCCTGATGTTGTTGCAATTGATAATCTTTCAAGACAACAGTATACACTCAGACAGGTAGGCATGAATAAGGCAGAAGCTACAGAAGAAAATATTAAAAACATAAACCCCTTTATTAATATAGAGAGTATTAATTGTGGTTTAACCCCTGAAAATGCTGAAAAACTAGTTAGAGAATCTGATATCGTTATTGATGCAGTTGATATTAGATCTTTAGATATGATTTATGAATTACACAGATTGGCCTCTTTTTATAAAAAACCAGTATTAGTAGGGTATGACTTAGGAGGAACTGCAATGGTCGCAGTATATAGATATGATAAAGAGGACATAAAGCCTCTTCGGGGAGAATTAACTCAAGAGAAGATAGATGAATTTAATGGAATACATGATGCATATAGGGGTGGAAAAATTTCCAATGCAGAATTCTTAAGCTATGTATATGATGCATTTACAGGACCAATTAATCCTTTGAAAGTTCCTGTTGAACAATTAAAAGAGCTTATTGAGAGAGATCCAAATGATGGTAGAACGTACCAATTAGGTACTACAGCTACAGTATTGAGTGCATTAATGGTCGAATCCATGAGAAGAATAGTGGCAGGAGAAGATGTTAAAGATGTAATTTTGGTTGATATCCCAAGCCAGGTTAGAAGAAGTAATCCTAATGTAATAAGTAAAATTCCTTTACTGCTAAGAACATTGGCGGTTGTTAATACAAGGGGTAAGCGGGTTAAAGACTTAATTAAAAATTTAGGGTAATATATTATTATGAATGAGTCAGAGTTTATAATTCAAGAAAAAGAGTTATCAGAAGGAGAGGTATCTGTAGGTCTTGCAGTAACTTCAGAAGAAAAAATTGGAAGGCTTGAGGTTGTTACAGGTAGGTATATTATGGAGGGATATTTACAGGGAATACCTTTTGCTATGGTAGATTTAGAGGCAGAAGATGTTGTACAGGAAAATGGACTTGGGCTTCTATATGAATCTTTAGATCAGAATCTTTTTGAGAAATTCATTAACGAAGGATTATTATTAAAATTCAGTGGTGGTCAACAGCTTTACTTAGATAAGTATCATTGGCAATCAGCTCAATTTGTTGCAAAAACAAAAGCTGGCTATGTGGGTTCTGTACGATTAATAATGCAGAACCCTGATTTAGGACATTTTGAATTACCTACTTTAAAAGAGAAAAGTATTATTATTAACGATGAATGGAAAGATCATGCAAAAAGAGTAGAATCAGAACTATCCCAGTTTGCGATACTGAAAGGATCTCATGCCCCCGCAACTGTATCAATAGGGTTGTTAAGGGCAGCAGCACAATATAGCAGAGCTAATAATATTGAGGAGTGGTTGGCTACTACAGATAACTCAGTTGTAAAGTTGCTAAATGGGTATATGTTTAATTTTGAATTACCTAAAATAGGCCCTTCTGTAAGATATTTGGGTTCTGAATCAACTCCTGTTTTGATTAACATTGAACAAGCAATACAAAATGCTAGAAAGAGGGTACCTAGCGAAGCCCTAGCAAGATTTCTAAGCGGGGAGAATGATGTAAAGGGCTTTGAGTGGTATACTGGAGTGTAAGTATACTAAATATAGTCTTTTAAAAACGTATGGAGATATTATTGTTAATATTAATTAGTGGGATATTACTTTTTTTCGGAATATCAGCATTTCAATCCAACAGTAAATCAAAGACCAATCTCTATTTTCTTCTTTTTATTACCTTCGTAATTCTTTGGGTATTCTCAAATTACTTCTCTAATACAGTCTCTGATTATAAATTTGTATTACTATTTAATAGAATAATCTTTGTTTCAACAAGCCTTTTAGTATGGTCTCTTTTCCTTTTCTCCTCTTTTTATCCTGAGTCTAAATCAGTAATCAGTAAGAACTATAGAATAATCTCCCTAGGAGCAACGTTACTTGTTGTTCTTTTAGGTTTCTCAGACCTGATTGTTAGTGAGGTAGTAGTTGAGAATGGGTATTCTAGTATTAAATTCGGTGTGGGTATATTAATTTACCTAATACATTTTCTTGTCTTTCTCCTTTTGTTTATTTACCTTTTAATAAAGAAGTTTAAGAAATCAAAAGGAGTTGAAAAAGTACAATTACAATATATTCTCTTAGGTGTTGTATTTACAGCAATAGGTGCTTTGATAACGAACTTGATACTACCTATCTTTTTTAACGTATTTTATCTTTCAGCTTACGGTCCTGCATTTTTAACAATATTTGTTGCTTTTACATTTGTATCAATTGTTAAGCATCGTCTTTTGGGTATTAGGTTTTTGATTGGAAAAATACTCTTTTTTATTCTTCTGGCCGTTTTTACTATTATTGGATTCTTTTTCTTTGGGTGGCTGTCTCAATCATTTCTTGGAGGAGTACTTTCCACAAAATCAGTATTACTTTCCTTTGTGATAGGTCCTATTTATGCATATTCTTTTCTTAAATTTAGTGAGTATATTAAGAAAGTAATAGAGAAGAGATTTGTATATGTACAGTTTCATCCTTCTGAAGTATTAAGTAACTTTATGAAACTTACAAGCACGCAGTTAGATATGGATAAAATTGCAGTGTACGTTGTAAATACTGTTAAAAAGTTTTTGAACCTTGATAAGGTAGGAGTACTGCTATTTGATAAAGAGAATAGTAAAGTTTTGTATAAGAAATTAATAGGGTTTGAATTAACAGGAGTAAGGGATTTACTTCAAGTAATTAACTACTGGAAAGATATCGGTCAAGATCCCATAATAGTATTGGATGAAGTTAAGAAAATTCAACAGAGAGATACTAAGGATAAAAAGAATAGAATGGGGCGAATAATAGAGTGTATGGAAAAGGAGAAAATTTCAGCTATCTTACCATTAAATAGAAAAGTCCAATTAAATGGAATATTGATTATAGGAAGGAAGAAAGACTACAATCCCTTTTCTGTTGAGGATATGAACTTCTTAGAAGATATTATTGCGAATGCTAGTGTTGCAATGGGAAGAGCAATTCTATACAAAGAAGTTCAAAACTTTAATTCCGTATTAAAGACTAAAGTTGCTGAACAGACGAAGGATTTAAAAAACAAAGTAGATCAACTAAATGAATCTAGAAGAAAAGAGCGTGATATGGTTGATATAATGGGACATGAACTTCGAACTCCTATGACAGTAATTAGGAATTACCACGAATTAATAGAGAAACTTTTTGAGAAAAGTAAGATTAAAGATAGCACCTTTTTAAAAAAACATGAAGGGTATATGAATGTAATTGGAGGAAACATTGAGAAAGAGATCTCTCTAATAAATGTGTTGTTAAGTGCTACAAAATTAGACGATGGGCATATGGAGTTAAACAAAGAGGCAGTAGATGTCATTACTTTAATTGAAGAGGGTATTTTGGGACATGAGAGTGAGGCGAAAGAAAAAGGTCTGTATATCAAATTTGTTAAACCAAGAAACAGTCTTTTTCCCGAAGTATATGGTGATAAAATTAGAATACATGAAATACTAGACAACTTAATAAGTAATGCCATTAAATATACCAATGTAGGAGGCTTAGAAATTACTTTAGATAGTAATAAAGAGTTTGTTAAAGTTGTTTTTTCAGATACCGGAATAGGTATTGCGGAAAAAGATATAAAAAATGTTGGGAAGAAATTCTATAGATCAGATCAATATTTAACTGATAATAATGAAAAAGTTCCTTTAGTTAGACCTGGTGGAACGGGTTTAGGTCTTTTTGTTACTTTCGGTTTAATTAAAGCACATGGTGGCAAGATTGAAATCTCAAGTAAATTAGGAAAGGGAAGTGTATTTACAATTACTTTGCCAGTAATGAAAAAAGAGCAATCATTAATTGGGAATAAAAAGGAAGAAAAAAAAGATATGTTTGAAAGGTTGGGATTAAATAGAAAGAAAGTTTAAAGTATTTCTCGTATATTGAGATTCAATCTGTTTTAGAATATCATATGTATATAACTTAAATATTTAAGTAATATGGATATAGATATATTTAGAATAGATTTAGACAAGTGTATAGAAAACCTTGTTGAAGATCTAGCACAAATTAGAACAGGAAGAGCAACCCCTGAACTAATACAAGATGTATTAATTAATGCATATCAAACTGAGGCCCCATTAAAAAACTATGCTACCATTAATGTCGCAGATAACAGATCCTTGATAGTTATTCCTTGGGATAAAAGTATCATTGAAAATATCTCAAAAGGAATATCTTCTGCTAATTTAGGATTTAATCCTGTGTCAGAGGGAGATCATGTAAGAGTATCTATACCTGATTTAACACAAGAAAGAAGGGTAGAGTATGTAAAGGTTATGAAAGAAAGAGTAGAAGATGCTAGGATAGCTATAAGACAGGTAAGACAAAAATTTATGCAAGAGTTAGACGAGCAACAGAAGGATGGATTCTCCGAAGATCAAGCAGATAGGTTAAGGGAAGAGGGAGAGAAACTAGTTAAAGAAAGTAATGCGAAGATAGAGGAAATAAAAGATAAAAAAGAAGAGGAACTAATGACTATATAATCTATAATTAAGTTACTACATAATCATGACAATCATAATCAATATCCTTCTTTTGCTTGGTGTAATAAGTATTCTAACTTTTGTGCATGAATTAGGTCATTTTCTTGCAGCAAGATTAGTGAAAGCAAAGGTAATTGAATTTGCTATTGGTTTCGGTCCTAAGATTTTTTCAAGAAAAAGAAAAGGCACTATATTTAGCCTTAGAGCACTACCCTTTGGTGGGTATGTAAAGATATTAGGAGATGGAGATCCTACCTCTGAAAAAGAGAGTAGGAAGGAAAGTGGCAATTTAAAAAACAAAAGTAAATGGGCACAGATGTTTGTAATGTTAGCTGGTGTAACTATGAATATACTCTTAGCTATCTCTCTCTATACTGTATATTTGGGTAGTAACGGATGGAAAATGAGTGTAAGTAATACCTATGAGACCTTTAAACCTGTAGGGGCGGTAATTTCAAAAGAAAGATACTCAGATGTCCCATATGAAATAGCAACAGAAGATGGTGCATTCAAATCAGGAATGTATGAGAAGGGATATATTGTAAATGTAAATGGGGAAAGTATTGATAGCCATTTAGAACTCCCGAAGGTATTAAGCAATTACAAGGAGCAGTTAGTTGATATATACGCCTGTACCGAGGAAGAAGAGTGTAGTACGTTTAATGTAGAAGTTAACAAAGAGGGTAAAATCGGTGTATATACAGGGAATAACTACGATGTGTTTATCGACTATACAAACAACAAGATTTTTTCAGGTGTGAGTCATTCTATCAATGTGGTTAAACTAACAGTAGGAGCTCTATCTAGTTTGATATCTCAAGCAAAAGAGAGTGGGGATTATTCAGAGATTTCTAATACTGTAAGTGGGCCCATAGGTATTTACTTTATTATCGATTATTTTAAAACATTGGGAGTAATTACTTTCTTAGGTATTTTAGCTGATTTATCTCTTTCGTTGGCTGTAATTAATTTACTTCCAATACCAGCTCTAGATGGTGGGAGATTCTTTATTCTTTTTATTGAATCTGTATTAAAAAAAGATTTAAATGAGAGGATAGAGGCTTTGATTATAAATATAAGTTTTGGACTCCTTATGGTCTTTATTGTCCTTGTCATGATTAAGGATATTGTTAATATTGATCAGTTGAAAAGTTTGTTTAAATAGAGTACCTTTTAGTAAGAAATTAATTAACTGCTCTAATGGCATTAAAGTTAACAAAAAATAGTACTATCATTTTAACCAGTATAATACTGGTATTATCTATAGCATTAGGATTTCTAGTATGGAGAGTTAATCAGAAAGAGACTACAGCTCCTACAGAAAGTTCCGCAATGGGAGAGGGGTGTAATTATGGTGAATTTTGTACAGGGGGAGAGCCCTGTTATTGGCCATATGTTGCATATTGTGATGTTTCTCAGCCACAAGGTTCATATAATGGAACTTGTACCTGTAGGACATGGGAATGGCAACAAGCAAACGATCCGACCTATGCTTGCAAGGATAATGCCCCGAGGTGTACACCTGCGGCGCCTGGAGGTAATTATGAATTATGTTGTACATATAATGATTGTGATGACCCGGCCTGTCAGGATGGTAGCCCAAATACTGTGGAAGTTGTATGTAATGCGAGATGTACGGGCTGTAATAACCCCTATGTATACCAAACAAGATATAAATTAATTGAAGAAGCCCCTGCTTGTGGGGATGGGACCAAAGACCCCGGAGAGGCATGTGATCCACAGGCAAGCCCAACGGGTTGTGCAACAGGATCTACTTGTACGAACGAATGTATTTGTGATGTTAACCCTTTTTGTGGAGATGGGACAAAAGATCCCGGAGAGGCATGTGATCCACAGGCAAGCCCAACAGGCTGTACAACAGGATCTACTTGTACAGATAATTGTATATGTAATGTTGATCCTTACTGTGGAGATAGCAAATTGAACACAGGTGAAGAATGCGAGAATGGAGACCCTTCTGGAGTCTCATGCTCTTGGAGTACATGTGACCAGACAACCTGTTTATGCCTTCCTCCTGGGCTTAATATTTCTAAAGCTGTTTCAGAGAGTTGTATAGATGAAGGAACACAAAACCCCTCATCCCAACTAATATATACAATCACTGTAACAAATACTGGAGAAGGAATAGGGAAGGTAAGACAGATAGAAGATGTACTAGATTCAAAAATAGTAACTGCAGGAATAGTGCCTTCGGATATTACTGGAGGAGGAGTATATTCATCTGGAAAAATACTATGGAGTTTTACACCTAGTTTAGAAATACCTTCAGGAACTACCCTAACATATTCTTACAAATTAGTAATACTAAAGGATAATTTTGGTACTTACGACAATACAGTTACGTTAACTCCTGAAAGTGGAGATACTATTCAAGCTACTGCAAATATTGAAGCAGATTGTATAATAACGATACCTCAAACAGGAATCTTTGATTCTACTTTGGGAAGAATATCTGTAGGTTTTGTATTACTTCTATTAGGAGGATTCGTATACAACCTACCTTCAAACATTTTTGATTTTAGTTCTAGACAAAACAAATTCAAATACAGGGTAAAATTTGAAAGTAAGTTATTTAAAAAATAACAGATGGAAGAAGAATTCAAAATAGAGAAAGAGAAACCTAGAGTAATTCAACAGATTCTCTCAATAAAAAATCTTGTTATTCTAATCTGTATATTAATAATTACCTCAATTGGAACATTAGTTTGGCAGTACACTCTTAATAGTAAAATATCACAAGGTTTGAAGGGAGTATACATAACAGATATTACAGATAGAAGTGCAGTTGTCTCTTGGGTAACTTCCCAACCAGTTAAAACAGAATTACTTTATTCAGAAGAAAAAATTGAATCAGTAATCAATAAAATTAAGGCTAAGAGAGGTTATGACATAAGAGATCTAGAAGAGGTGGACGAATTAGAATACAGATTAAAGAAAAGGGGCAATTATTATGTCCACTCCGTACTTCTAAGAAATCTCTCTCCTCAAACAGAATACTATTTTGCATTGAAGAACGGTTTGTTTTTAAATAGTAGTGCATATATTAATTACTTCTCAACCTCAAAAGAATTTGATCAGATAGACACACCAGATATTGCATACGGAAATGTTATGAACCAAGAGGGTGAGTTAATTTCTGATACCTTGTTGATATTTGAGATGACTAATGAAAATGATGATAACAAATCACAACAAGTAAGCTACGTGATGGATGGGAACACTGGTTGGTCTATTAATATTAGAAATCTTCTAGATAGTAAGTTAGAACAGAAGTATGTTAAGGATGAACAAAGCTATTTAGGCATGTATATCATCAATGCTTCAGGAGAAATTATTACCAGGATATTGGATGAAGATATGATTAAACCTGCTGAAAATATTAGCACATATGATAATGAGTATAAGAAAGAAGAGAGTAATGTTAAAGGAGTAATGGCAGTTTTAATAGATGGCTCATGTACTTGTGAGAATTGTACAGTTAGCTGTCCAACAGGTTACGAGAGCTCCTGTCCAAGTGGGTGGAATTGTACTAGTAAAACAGTGACCTGTACAAAAAAGTATAGATGTAGTGATGGGGAACAATCAACTTGTGGTACGAATAGTAAGACTTGTTATCTAAAGACAAGTCCTAAACAAACTTGTACCTGCGAGTCATGTACACCTTACTGTCTAACAGGATATACTTTTTCTTGTCCTGTAGGTTGGAACTGTGCAACAATGAATTCTGCTTGTGAGAAATATGATTCTTGTACGGGCGATAGATGCGGGACTCAGTCGGGAGCTACCTGTTATAAGCCAACTAGTCAAAAGGAGGAGTGTTCTTGTCCAGCATGTCAACCGAAATGTCCAGATGGTTTCCATTTTGAAGCATGTAAAGAGGGATATAACTGTTCAACAGCACATTCAAGTTGTACCCAGAGAGATTCTTGTACTGGCCAAAGATGTGGACCAATCTCAACAAAAGGTCCTGTCTGTTATAAGGAGACTACCTTAAAGACTCCAGATCCAATTGAACCAGTTAAAGAAACTCCAGATAGTTGTGCAGTGAAATGGGATAATTATTCACCAGAAAGGAAACAATCTTATTATTGGTGCTACTGTTCAAATCCTTCCTATTCTGCATGTGTAGGAGCGCTTGATTTATATAGTACTTATGAGAGTAGTTGTTCAAAGTATTGTGCGGTAATGGAAGAGACATCCAATCAAAAATTTAATAATTGCGAGCAAGACAAACTTAGGGAGAAAAGTGGTACTCTAATAACATGCGAATATGGATGTCAAGACAACGGAAACGACAAGGATGATATCTGTAAGTCAAAACCAATTGATCTTCCACAGGAGATTACATGTTCTGATTATAAAGATATGCCATCTTGTAGAGAGGTATATGGAAGTTGTAAATGGTCTTTTGCAGATCAGGAATGTTTAACTAGTAGTCCCATTGTTACTACAAACTGTTCAAGTATTACCAATGAAAGCACTTGTAATGGAAGCAATAACTGTGAGTTTGTTGGAGGCAAGTGCCAAGAAGTTGATACCAATGGATATATAGTCGGCTGGGCTCAAGAAGGGACTGAGAATGCCTATTGTACAGGACTAAGAGATGGTAATGGAAATATTCTAGGTATTAACGATGGAACATTCTCAATATCGACGCATCAAAACAATAGTAGTTGCTCTTTAGATATACTTGCCCATGAAGTAGATTTGGCTAGCCAAATGCCAGGGTATAACTCAGAACAGGGGACATGGGAAGCTGGCTATAAATGTAGGGTCGGAGAGTATCAGGCAAATGGCTATGGGAACAATGTAATAGTAACTCAACCTAATGGTGAAGAAGTTATATACGCACATTTGAAAGAGGCGAGTTGTGACGGGGTAATTAAAACTGGTCAATCTGGGGGTGTAGATCCTCATTTGCATGTAGAGGTCCTTTGTTCTGATGAAGATGATTGTGGTAATTGTTTAGGTGATAAGAACCCATGTAGTGCAATACCTGGCGGTTGTTTTAGTTGCACAAACACAGTTAAGATTGCTGCTGTTCAAGGAGATACTCCCCAGACAAAGGGTATAAAAGATACAAGAGATTTATTCTCTTTAATTTCCAAAGTTAGAGCTGCTGATTATGAATATTTGAATCCCGCAGAATTGATTGAAGATTTAGCTTTGCCAGAGGGTTCATACGCTGTTAAATTTGCAACAACAAGTAAGACAACAGATTTTATTAAAACAGATGATACTCATATTGTCTTTTTTGAAGATGCTAATGATAATGGGAAATTAGATGCCGATGAAATAATACTCTCTCCATATGAAGCACAAATGGAATACAATGTAGCATTTGAAAGAACAGCAGATTCATTTAAACTTGTTCTCCAGGAGGGATACAATCTTGTTTCTTTCCCAATACTGTTTAAAGATGAAAATGAAAAGGAAATTAAGAAAGCAAGTGAATTAATAGAATATCTAAATAAACAAGGAGCAGAAATTACATCAATAACTATTTACAGGGGAGGAAAATTCATGCCATATGTCATAAGAGATGGAAAGAGTTTTGGAGATGATTTCAATATATTGCCTGGTGAAGGATACTTTGTAAAATCTAATTCTAGTGGAGAGTTCCTCTATTCAGGTACTAAGGTGAAAGATGGTTTAGAGATTCTTCTGTATGAAGGTTGGAATTTAGTAAATATATATAACTCGAATGTAAATAGCTATTCTGGATTTGAAATATTAAAACAGATGAAGGATCAATCTGTTGGAGCAGATATACTCAATAAATGGGAAGATGGTATGTATGAAGGAATAGTAAGTGAGGAAAGTGGAGAGTATGGTACTGATTTCAATGTATATCAAAACAGAGGATACTTTGTAAGAGTGAGAGAAAATAGTGGACCATTTACTCCTAAGTAGATTTTGTAGATGAAATCTTTAGAAGTGTGATATAATTCCAAAGTTTAATTTGAAGGAGGTAAATATGGCTGTCATAGTTCATGCTAATGAAAATATAGATAGTGCCCTTAAAAGACTTCATAGAGAGGTTATGAGAGAAAAGAT
>DIFL01000046.1:33306-34738 GCA_002419125.1 Candidatus Dojkabacteria bacterium UBA5749
AGAAGAGCAAAGTAAATTGTTAATTTCCAAATATGTCACTTTTGGAAAATATTCGTAAAGATATGCTAGATGCTTCAAAAAGAAGAGAGGGTATTACTGTTGATATCCTTAAATTGGTAATTGCCGATATTAGAAATGAAGAAGTATTAGTAGGGAAGGAATTAACAGAGGACGATGTATTAAAGGTGGTAAGAAAACAAGAGAAGAAGATCAAAGACTCAATAGAGCAATATATCAAGATGGGAAGAGAAGATTTAGTTAATAGAGAGAAAGCACAACTTGAAGTAATTGAAAAATATTTACCCTCTTTAATGAATGAAGAAGAGATTACTAAGATAGTGACCAAAGTGATAGCTGATACCAAAGCAAGTGGTATCCAAAGTATTGGACTTGTAATGGGTAGTGTAATGAAAGAATTAAATGGTAAAGCTGATGGTAATACAGTAAAAGATATAGTTGGGAGATTACTTCAAAGTAAGTAAGATGCAATTAGAAATATTTAATACAGAGGTATTAAAAAAAATATATCCAAACTTTAAACTTTCTTTCCAAGATATCCAAAGGGGATATACAGAAGTTTTCCAAAAGTATAACCTTGGAAATATTAATATTATTTTTGTTGATAACAAATATATCCAAAAACTTAACAAAGAGTACAGAGGAGTAGATACACCTACAGATGTTCTCTCTTTTAAGTTAGATGAGAGTGGAAATGATGGGGAAATATATATTTCTTTAGAATATGTATCCCAATCAGTTCAAGAAGAAAAGTTTACAGAAGAAATTCTTAGATTGATAATACATGGAACTCTTCATATACTAGGATATGATCATATTGAGAGCTTAAATGAAAATCCAAATGAGAAGATGTTTAGGCTACAAGAAAAATTACTTCTTAAATATATAAAAATATGTTCTTAATAACAGGTTTAGGAAATCCGGGAGTAGAGTATGTAAATACCCCTCACAATGCTGGATACTTCTTTGTTGATAGTGTAAGGGAATATTTACTTAGTAATAGTAATTTACAAATTTCTGATTGGAAATCTGAAAAGATGTTTCTTTCAGAGATATGTAAGATAAAAAAGGGTGGGGAGTTACTTGGGGTATTACAGAAACCTCTAACATATATGAATCTTTCTGGGAGTGCAGTTAGATTAATATTAAAGAAGTTTAAGATAGATAAGTATATTCTTGCTCATGATGATTTAGATATTCCACTAGGTAAATATAAAATACAAGAAGGAAAGTCTCCTAAAGGACATAATGGTGTGTCAAGTGTAGAGAGTGTATTAGAAAAGAAAGATTTCTTAAGGGTAAGATTGGGTATAGAGAATAGGGGAGGTAGGATTATTGCGGGAGAAGAGTATGTATTAATGCCTTTTTCTAAAAAAGAGAGAGCAATATTAAATGGATGTATACAAATCTCTAT
>DIFL01000034.1:0-761 GCA_002419125.1 Candidatus Dojkabacteria bacterium UBA5749
AAATTAAAAGGTGTGACATTAGTAGAAACCCTACTCTACATTGCTATTTTTACCCTCATTATGATTACCATTTTGAATTTCACCCTCTCTACTCAAGAAGCTAATAACAGAAATAATGTTAAATCAGAGATTCACACTACTTCAGAATTCTTATCATTACACTTTTCTGACTCCTTTGAAAAAGTACTCTCAATAGATAAAGATTCAAGTATATTTAATAGTAACCAAGGGCAATTAGATATTATGTTTTCATCAGGAGAAAACCAATACACATTTACAAACAACAAGATACTCTTTAACAGTACCCCTATTACTTCCCCAAGTATTACTGTAACCCAATTCCTTTTAGAACCTGTTTACAAGGGTACAGATAACATCATAGGGGTAGAAATAACAATTGGATTACAATCAACTAGAGATCCCTCCTTTTCAAAAACCATTAATCTGTTAGAGATAGTAAGATGAAAGGATATATAGCATTAACAACAGTATTAGTAATACTCCCTGTTTTACTACTAACAGGTATCAACTCCCTTTACAAAAATACTACTACTTTAATAGTTGCCAAAATGTCATATGACTTTGAAATACTTAAAAGTAATTCAGAAACCTGTTTGGAAGAAGCAGTATACAAGATTAAAAGAGGGGGAACATATACTGGAACGTTTAATCTCGCTATGGATAATTGGAATTGTACAGTTACAGTAACAGATAAAGCGGGCTTTACTGGAATAAAGGTAATAGATATTCTTGCTTTAGAT
>DIFL01000034.1:805-1428 GCA_002419125.1 Candidatus Dojkabacteria bacterium UBA5749
AATATTTAAAACAAAATGTAATACTACAGAGAAGGTATTCATATCTATACTAACCATCTCTCTACTCTTCCTTTCATACAAGGTATTTTACAATACAATTACATTACAAAATATCTTAGTATATATTCTTCTTACAGTACTTTTTCTAGTATTAGCATTTCTAGCATATTTTGATTTCAAGAAAATGGAAGTACATAACGTTACTTCTCTTTCTTTAATGATTCTTTTAACTCTCCTAAATTTGATTCTTTACTTACTTTTTAAAAATAATACAGAGATTAGAGTATTAGGAAATTGGGTATACAATCCCTATGACAATATGATGGGAGCATTAATACTTGGATGTATTTTTCAATTAATAGTAATTCTTTCAAAAGAGAAAGCATTAGGACAAGGAGATGTCCGAATGGCATTGATTACCGGGCTATTAATAGGTATGTCTAATCTTTTACTTTGGTCATATTTAACTGTATTTACTGCTTTAATATATGGGGTAGTATTAGTATTTAAAAAGAAAAAGTTTAGGAATTTAAGAATACCTTTTCTTCCTTTTATGATATTTTCCATATTTATAATCATTCTTTCTTCACTTTAGTAATCCCCTTGCATAGTTAGATATTAAC
>DIFL01000034.1:1634-17510 GCA_002419125.1 Candidatus Dojkabacteria bacterium UBA5749
ACAAAGATTACATACTTGAATCAAGTGATAATCTTACTTTTGATGGCTCTTCTGTAAAAGGTTTTACCCAAGTAAGCGAATCCGATTTAAAATTAAAATTAGATTGGAGCTCCTTTTACTGGCTACCAAGTGATATATTTGGGCCTGGAAAGGTAATTCTTTTTGCAGAAATATTTACATCAGATGACAAACCACATCCTTCGGACTTTAGATCTAGACTAAGAACATATCTAGTCGAACTGTATAAAAAAGAAAAATATCTAGTTATGGGGGCTAACGAAATTGAGGGAATCCTTGTAGAAGGGCTGGATGCTGAAATGAATTTTGATCAGGCTCAAGGGTTTAAATTAGTATCCTCCGGAGGATACTATCACTCTCTTCCACTAGACAGGTTAAGGCAATTTATCGATGCTACTGCCGAAGCACACAGAGCCCTAGGTTTTGAAAACGAAAAAGATCATCCAGAGGTAGCACCCTCTCAGTTTGAATTAAATTACAAACATGCTATTGCAGATATAGCTGCAGACCAGGTACAACTTTACAAATTAGTAGCAAGACAAGTAGCAGAACTACAAGGATTAACCGCGACTTTTCTACCTAAGCCAATTGTTGGAATAAATGGAAGTGGAATGCATACAAACATGTCTATAGAAAAGGAGGGTAAGAATATTTTTTACAATAAAAATGGAAATGTTCATCTCTCACAATTAGGGAATGACTTCATTGACCGAATCCTTAATAAGGCATCGGCTATGTGTCTAGTACTAAACCCAAGTGTAAATGCATATAGGAGATTAGACCCTAATTTTGAAGCACCAAACCAGATAAAAGCATCCGCTGTTAATCGAACAGCAATGGTTAGAATACCCCTTGCATGTGAGAAGTCTGCAAGAATAGAGGTAAGATCTGTTGCTCCAGATGCTAACCCATATATGGTTTCCTACACTCTTTTGAGAGTAGGATTAGAAGGAAAGAAACAGAAGATACACAAAGGAATTACACCAAGGACAAAAGTCTTACCTGATAATATATATGATGCAATCAAATTCTTAAAAAGAAGTACCTTTATGTCCGAAATCTTGGGAGAGGATACTAAAAACAAATATATTGCCTTAAAACAAGCATCTGCTGATAGATGTCCTAAAGCTTTAGGAAACACAGTGAAAAGATCGGAGGTGATATTCCATCACGAAATAACAAACCAGTTGCTATGGAACGAGTTTTAATTATCTCTCCTTCTCTTAAGCAACAAACCAAATACAAAATAGAATACAAGTATGCCTAAAAAACCGACAGAAAGGTCTATCATAGTGTCATCTATTCCCCCTTTTAGCATCTGTGTATAAAACAACCTATCACTCCAATATTCATATATCTCCCAAAGAGCAGTAATACTAAAAGATATTGTACTAGCCAATCCTAAACTAATACCCTTTGAATATTGTTTAATATTAAACAAATACCTAAATATTCCAATAGATATTAGAATAGGAACAACAAAATGTACAAAGTCATCAAACCATAATATTACAAAAATCCCATCAATATCATACCAACCCCAAAAGTTTCCTAAAGTATCTAGAAGAAATATTAAACTTAATAGAAAGACAATCACTACTCTATTTATCTCTAAATAGTGTTTTCTCTTAGAATAAAGAATTAGAAGAAGAGAATTAATAACAACAATAACAGTTAATCTCCCAGTATAATCAAGTAAATATTTAGTGATACCCAAACTCTCAGGCTCAACTATCCCTAATGAAAATAACAAACAAAGAAGTAACAATCCAAAATGAACAATACAAGAAAATATAAATCCAAACCAATATACTTTAGTACTGTTTCTCATACTCTATCCATAGATAATATCAAAATAGAATATACAAAGGAAATAACTATTATTTAAACATTAAATATTATACAATCCCTTATATAATATTAATTATATATTCTCTTAAATTGGTAAAAAGAACTAAGAAAAAATATCTTAATCTAATCCTAAATATCGGGAAATATCTCCCCGCCACTGCGATAGGATTTGCTCTTAACTACTATATGGGTTATCTCTTTTACTTCCTTGCCTTTGCTGTTTTAATAGGCCTACTCCTTCCAAAATTGATAATAAATAAATGGGGACACAAAGAAAAGGTCTTTAATAAAATAGTATGGCTAAACCTAATTCTCGGTCTCTTCTATACTCCAATAGGAGTCCTCTTTGGAGTATTTACAATAAAATACAATACACTACTCTCTAAAAAAGATAAAAGCAATTTATACAAGACCCTAGGAATAATTGGAATCAGTATATCTTTACTTAATTCTTTCATAGCAATGTTAACTTACTACTTTCTCTCTAAGTAAAAGAAGACCTCTCTCTAATATCTATACAGTTCTAACAAATCACGAACTCTTTTAATAAAAAACCCTTCATTTCCCCGAGTATTTTTAACAGAACTAATGCAATATTCTATCATTACAAAATAATACAAAACAGTGGGGTACCCTATTTTAAAAATGGTGGAGACGGCGGGATTTGAACCCACGTCCAAAAGCTAAGCACAATGTCATGTACAAATATATTTAGATTTGTATAGCTAGATTAAACTAAAAAATCTATCAAAAAGTCTAATCTACTCAGTAATTATATTCACTATGTATCCTCTACTGACAAAGAATACATACTATACCCTAGTAACGACTGTCTATATCCCCTAACTAGGGATAGAGAAAATAGACATTGAGTAAAACTAATTACCCAAACTTATGCAAAGTTGTAAGCATAAGAAGGTGCAGTAAATGCAGCCCTTAGCTTACTTGCAAAAGCGTTAAGTTTGTTTTCTACACTTATCTGTGTTTAAGTTTTACGAACTTAAAAACGATTTGTGACAAGAGCACTTAAATACTTCTGTCGAAAGCCTTACGTCCCCATATTCTTAAAGAACTATATATTATACCATTTATCTATATACCTTTGAACTACCAGAGTGACTACCAATTCTTTGTAACAAAATCACACCTTCCTCTTCAAATGTCCATATTATTCTATAATCTCCATTTACTCTAGAACTATACACCCTTCCGAAAGAAGGCACATTAACAGAATGAGTTCTAAGACTTACTGTAAAAGGATCAATCTTGATTCCTTCTATTGTAAGTTCAACCCTCCTTGCCAACTCTCTTTTGTTTTTCAAAATCTTCCTTAGCTCTCTAGCAAATTCCATTGTAGTATGTAAACAATACTTATTTTTTTTCATTCAAAAGTCCCTCAACAAAACTCTTTATCTCTTTGTTGTTCTTTAATTCTACTGTTTGGCCATGTTTGAATTCATCAGTTCCCCTCTGTAGATTCTTTACCATCTCTTCATCAATTACAACACCATCAAGTACAGGATATGCTTGTTTCTCAATCTCTTTAGTAAGCACATACCTAACATATGCGGGAAGGGAGTATCCTAAACTTTCTGCCTTGCTCTCTACTCTGTCCATCAACTTCTGAGGAAAAGATATCTGTCTTGTAATACTTTTATATTTTTTTACTTTGTTCATTTTTGTGTTAATTTTGTATAGATTAATATACAATTTTAACACAAATTCCTATTTACTTCTACTAACTCTCTTTGGAAGCTTCCCATATACTAATTGATGTAGCAACAGAAAGATTTAAAGAATCAATCTCTTTGCTATGTGGAATATATACACTCTGTCCAATATCCATATACGAATCATCTAAACCCTTAGATTCATTACCATGAATTAAAGAATATGGTTTAACAAACTTAACCTCATTAATACTCTTACTCCCTTTTAACATAAAGGTATATATATTCTGTTTAGGGAATCTCTTTAAATATTCTTCGATGCTATTAAAATATTCAAAGCGGATATTAAATAAAGCACCCATTGTAGCCCTAATAACTAATGGATCAAAAATATCTACCCCTGGTTTAATAATTGCCAAATCTTTTAATCCAAAACCCAACATTGTTCTTACAACAGTACCAAGGTTTCCCATATTCGATGGATTAACTAACACAACATGATTGAGGTTTCCCTCAACCCTAGTCTCGTACTTTTTAAATACCCCTACAGCGTACGTGTTCTCCTTTACGGCTATCTTTTGTATTAACCTATCACTTACCTCAATATATATATTTCTTTCCTTACAGATGCCTTCTATCTCTTTGATACCATTACTGCCTAATCCATCTTTTGAGAGTAATACCTTATAAACCTTGTCAGGATACTGCTTAAGTAAATCTAAAACAGGATATGCACCAAAAGCATATGAATATTCAAAATCTTTTTGATATCTCTTTATCTTAGGCTGATACATACTACTTCTTTTTTAATATATCCCTAAATATCTTGTCTGTAGTTTTCTTCTTACTCTCTTTAGATATTTTCCATTTCTCATTTCTAAGTACCATATACGCCTCTTCTACTTTCTGTTTAGTTAACTTTATTAAGAAATTTTTGTTCTCTAATTCCTTCTGAATTTGCTCTTCTCTCTTGTACATCTCATATATACTACAAAGAAACCCTATCAGTAATACAAAGTAGCTAATGAATTTGGCAAGAGTAGAAAGATTTAACATTAGTTCATACTCAATATTTAGATATGGAAGGAAGAATATCTGAGAGATAATCGAAAACACAACAGAAAACATTAACCAAAAATCAAAACTCCTGTAATACATACCCTCCTCTCTTGCATACCCTATTAAAGTAAACAGGTACATCATCAAAGCAATAGTTTGCATATATATGGCGAACTGGTAAGACTCAAATCCTGCAAAAAAGTTAGTAAAGGTAACTATTACAATTGTAAATACTGAAATTGCTAGCAAAAGAGAAACTAACGCTATCCTTTCTTTAATATCCCTAATTCTTTTCTCTTCCTTTGTTATTAACCATGCTAAGAAAAATATTAATGCTAGAAATACCCTTGAAAGGACCATACTACTTGGAAACATTGAAAGATTTTGAGTTGTAAAAAGGTCTGAGAATACCTCTAAAGAGTGTAATATGTGAAAGGCATCTAAAAAGGAGACCGTGATAAAGCCAAGTCCTAAAAGAAGATAGTTTACATTTGTTTTTTTAGTAAAATATCTTACAGTAGCTAAAACTCCAATAAAGAAGGCAAGCGAGCAAGAAAAAAGGTCTATTAATAACTGAAAATCCTTAATCCAATAGAAGTTTCCTGATCTATATGCAAAAAGTAAAAATACAAACAAAGAAAAAAGTATTACAAGTTCTTTTTCTCTAACCTGTTGCTTTGTAAATTTCTTCTTCATGATAATAAATATTAATACATATATTTAAAAAATGATATCTTCTCATTTCTCTCGGCGTAAGGTGCACACACAGTAATTTTTCCCTCCCCTTCATTAGAAATAAAATATCCCGTTCCATTAATTGATACATGCAATGGGTCTGTTGGCATAGAAACTAAGGTTTCTGCATTTTCCTTTGTTAGAAATGACATATTAACTAGGTCTTTACAGTTATACGGACCACTTTTACATATTTCGTTTCTGAATTCAACACAATTCTTAGAATTTGGAATCTCCTCAGGGATAACTTTTTCACTATCAAAATATGAACTTACATATGAGAGTATCGTTGCTGTATCTGCACTTCTTTGTAAATTTCGAGCCTGGGCTGCTTCTTTACTTGGATTTATATAAAGCAGAACTAAAAAGACAACCACTCCAACAGCAGAAAGTATTAAAAGAAACTCAGTAAACCTTAATCTTTCTTTCGAATCCTTCTTCTTTAATCTTTTTGATGGAACAAGGTTAATTGTATTTGCACATATCTGAGACTCTTCCACATATACATAATACAAAATATTAGAGAGGTTGGATATAGTAAATAATAAAACCCCGTAGTGTAATAATAGGGAGAATATAGTAAATATAATACTGAAAGAGTTTGCTACGACAGCGTTTTTGGGGTTATCCACAACGAGCCCTTAAATTGTGAATATCTCCACTTCTAAAATAGTGGGGTTGTAAAATGGTATAATTTTGAATAAATAAATCTAATAGAAATGGATACAATTTCTGATTTTGAAAATACAGAGAGTGGGAAGAGCCTAGAGGCTGAAGCAGGAGAGAGAGAACCTTTTGTTGTTAATAATCTTGTTTCTGAAATAGAAGCCTCTTACAATGGTGCCCCACTATCTCCTGAGACTAGTGAAATACTTCGAGAGTTTGAGGGAGAACGAACAAAAAATAGAGGCTTAGGTATTTTCTCTTTGATTGAAGATTCCAAAAGGTTAGAAGAGAAAATTAAGAATCTTTCACAAAAATGCAAAGATAAAGTTCAAACAATTAATCCTGAAGTCCCCTTAGAAGAGGTCCCCCTCTATCTCCTCTCCTCTCCTGTTGAAAAAAATGCTTCTGCCCTAAATGGAGAGGGAATTGCAATAAATACAAGGAGTTTAGTTGAAAATAATAAAGGAAACGAATACCTAGAAAATACAATTGTTCATGAAGCTACCCATATCTTTATTAAAAGGCTAGGGAAAGAACCCGATTGGGAATCAAACGATTTTAAAAGACAAGTTTCAAATTTCCTTTGGTTTGAAGGTTTGGCACAATATATGCAACCTCATCCAGAAGAAGTTGAAAGAATGTTTAAACAAGATGCAGAGAAGTGGCCGAAAATACTTTCCTCGTGGTTTAATACTGAATCTAAAGAGAAAAAAGCTATACTAATAGAGAACATACTTAATATGGAGTCTTTTAAAAAGATAATGGAGTATAGACATGGGCAAGGGTATGAAAATGGGGTAAAAGCTATGTTAGAGAAATCTTCACAGGACGAGGCACTTACCACATTAATTGTACGGGAAGGATTTGGGTATCACATTGGAAAACTTCTTTGGGAACAAGAGATACAGAAGGGAAATAGTCTAAAGGAATTGGTTATGAAAGGAAGTAAAGATATAGATAATTGGATTGTTTAATTACCCCTATTCTTCTTTAAGATAACTATCAAAAATATCTCCAATGACAGGTCTCTCCCTTAGGATTCTTTTGAGGTTTATTTGTTTATTTGAAGAGTTCAAAAAATTTTAGGATTAGAACTTCTTCGGAGAGGGTGGGATTCGAACCCACGATCCAGGAATAAACCTGAATAACACATTTCGAGTGTGCCCTATTCGACCACTCTAGCACCTCTCCAGTATTAATAAACAATGAAATTATACATCAATATCCTTTAAATCTCTTCAAAAGGGATATAATCACCATATGTTAATAAATCTAACTTACTCTGTTTTCTAACATCTTTGTACAAGACCTTCTCCTGTAACAATACAAAAATTGCATCTTTGTCTGCTCCATCTAGTAACATAATTAAGGCCTTAGGATATCTTAACTTAGTCTCCACTATTAGCATATATTGTCCATTCTTAATTGAAAACCAAAAATTTTCTAACATAAACCATTCATAGAGTTTGTTACCCGTATCAATTCCCCTACTAGTAATCTTGTGCTTTACCATAATGGGTTTGTTTGTTCCAGCTACATATACAAAAAATACTAAGCCTACTATAGCTGCCATAAGGTAGTACTGTCCTAGAATTGCTAGATAGAGGATAAAAAGAAGAATAACTGCTAATAATACCCAAAATGTTTTAGTCTGGAAATTAAACGCATACCTATCAGAAGCTTCCCATTCGAATAACTTCATATTTTGTATAACCTTTTTTGTTGGAATATCGCTCTCTTCTAAAACCAATTCTTTTTCAACTACCTTTCTCCTTTTTTCTGCCTTATGTTTGTTTTTAGCTTCCTCTTTTAGTTCCTGAATCTTTTCCTCTTTCTCTCGCAGTTTCATCTCTCCTGAGAGGATATCCATAATATCATTAAATTCATTTCCTATTGATTTTTTTAATGTCTTTGCCATATATATTGATATCATATAACAAAGGAGGCAAGGATAACAACTGTAAGTATTCCTAAACCCCAAGGGAGATTAAGTATATGGAAAAAATGGAGCAGAAGTACCATAAAGATTCCTAAAGAAAAAATAATTCCCCATCTAAGACATAACACCTTTAATTTCCTACTGTCTTCCTTCTTTAATATCACTAGAAGGAGAAAGTATGATATCAAAGATGAAAGGGAGGAAAGAGAGGTATACAAAAGAAAAGATACTGTAAAGATGTTTAACCAAATGAAAGATCCTTGATTGTCTATTGGGGTAAAATTTTTTAATGAGAGCAAATATAACAGAATTACAACAGAGAGGATTAGTATAAAGATTAATACTGATACAAATTTAAGATTTCTTGGACTATAAGTTTTTGAATTCGATTTTGTTTGTATTATTCTTTGGAATTAATTTATTACTTTTTAGTATGAATATTTTAATTATAGAGAAATCTAAGGTAATTTCCCATATCCTTAAGAGTACTTTGTTGGCATATGGGTATAATATAACAGAGGATAATGCTGAATTTAGTACAGGAAATCTAATTAAAAGAGGTTTGTTTGAGATAATAATCCTTGATACAAATCTTTCTGGTAAACACAGTACAAATGATATCTTAAAGAGTATTAAGGATTGTAAAAAGATTGAAAGTAAGATTTTAGGTGTTTGTAGTATAGGGACTTGGAAGGATAAGGTAAATTTTTTAAACAGTGGTGGAGATGATGTACTCTCTTACCCTTTTCCTGTTCAAGAATTAATAGCCAGAATTCAATCTTTACTAAGAAGACCTAATAACTATGTTGATAATAAGGTTTACTTTGGAGATATTTTACTTGATACAGGTAGTAAAACCGTTTCTGTTAAAAACAGTGATGTAGATCTAAGAAGAAAAGAATACCAATTACTAGAGTATTTAGTAAGAAACAAGAATAGAACGGTTAGTAGATGTGAACTATTAGACCATGTTTGGGACTATAGAAGTTATACCGGCTCTAATACCATAGATGTTCATATAAAGAGATTAAGAGAAAAACTTAACAACAAAGGAGTCATAGAGACTGTCCATGGGCAGGGATATAGAGTTAAAGAGTTTAAAGCATCATCGGCATTACAAGATGAACAAAGTCTGGATCATCTACAATCTTAAATACTCCTGGTTTTACTGTTTCTGAACATTCAAATGTAATATCTTCAGAGTCGATATGATTTAAGATGTCTGTAAGTAGTCTAGAACTAAATGCTATCTTAAGCATATCTCCATCTATGTTTCCTTCAAAGGTACTCTTGTTACTACCTAAGTCTGTTTGAGTGGCAGACATAGTAATTTTATTACTCTTAGGATCAATATCTAAGATTAATTTATTTCCTAGTACGCTCTTAGCAATAATATTGGTAACTTTAAGAGAATTAAGAAAATCAGATTTTGAAACTTTGCATAAAGTTTTATATCCAGTAGGAATAATTTGTCTATACTCTGGAAATTGCCCATCTATAAGTCTAGAAACAAGATCAACATCACTGTATCTAAATAGTACTTGATTCCTATCCTCTATTAGAAATATCTCAATATTTTCATCTTCTCCTACCTCAGTCACAATATGTGAAATTTCAAGCAAAGCTTTAACAGGTACTAACATATTTACATCTTTTTCAGCACTAGATTCTAATTTCACTATCTGTCTTGATAGCCTTAAACCATCTGTTCCTACAAAAGAAACACTCTCTCCATTAACCTCAATTAGTACTCCTGTTAAAACAGGTTTAATATCATCTGTAGCAGATGCAAAAGCAACTCTATTTACAGCTTTAACTAAATCCTCTTTCGAGATTTTTAGTAAAGGTTTTTTGTCTGTTACTAAGGCAACAGATGGAAACTCCTCGGCAGATATAGTATTAAAATTAGCTGAGTTATTTGTTGTGGATATATTAAATGTTTGATTCTCTAAAGTAGCATCAACTGTATCCGCAGGTATAGATGTAACAAATTCAGTTAACTGCTTTGCAGGTACCGTAGTTTTTCCTTCTGACTTAACATCTGCNNCCTATCCATGTATTTATTCCTATTTCTAAATCTGTAGCAGTCATTATTAATTTACCCTTACTTGTTTCAAATTGAACATTGTTTAGAATTGGTAAACCTGGTTTACTACTAACTACCCTACTTATTATATTTAGATACTTTGCCAGGGTATCTTGGTTACAAGAGAATTGCATTTTTGTGTTAAATAATATTATGTACTTGGCAGTTATCTGTATATTTTACTCAATATTGGATTTCTTTTCTACTGTTTTAATAATTAATATAAATAGTTGTAATAGTAGTAGAGAGTATGGATAAGTGAATAAGTGTTAAAGATATCTATACCTATACTACTCTTTTACTCATAATATCGTTGTAAGAAACATGTGAATATATTCAGTTCAAAAGTTAATTAAATATTATGAAATAACTTAATATTTAAATTAATTACCTAATTGTTTAAAAGTTTTGATTAATTGTGGATACATGTCAGAATACCCTACTGGGTAAAACGTTGCTAGTAAAAGACGGTGTTAATATAGCAATCTTTTTTCTGTGGAGTAATGAAAAAGTTATTAACCACTTATTCATTAATTTTCCCCAAAGATATCCACATTAATAGAAAAGTTCTCCCCTACACTTCTCTATCTTCTCAGCTAAACTAGTATCTTCCTTTATTTTCGTAGGCACTACATCACAAGCATAAAGGACTGTTGTGTGATCGCTTTTATTTAATAAATCTGCAATCTTTTGAAGAGGCATTTCTAACTCAGTTCTCAAAAGATGCATAGATACTTGCCTTGCTAATGCAATATTACTAACCCTTCTTTTGCCTTTCATAACCTTTACGGGCACATCAAAGACTTCAGACACAACCTCTAAGACTCTTTCGGGGGTTACTCTTTTCCTTTTACTCTCTATATCTACCTGTAATATTCTCGCAACCTCTTCGTACGAAGGGACTTGGCCCAATTTAGTTAAAGTCAAAACTTTAGTAAGTGCTCCCTCTAACTCTCTTACACTACTTTCAATATTTTTAGCTATTAAATCTAAATATGCATCAGGAACAGTTATTTTTTTATCAATCATAATCTGTTTTAAGATAGCTAACCTAGTTTCATAATCAGGAGGTTGAATATCACACACCATACCTCCCTCAAAACGAGTTCTAAGCCTATCAGTAATATTTTTAATATCCTTTGGAGCTCTATCAGAAGCTAATACTATCTGTTTGTTTGCTTGATACAGAGTATTAAAGGTATGGAAAAGTTCTTCTTGTGTTTTAGGATATGTTTCTACAAATTGAATATCATCTATTATTAATAGATCTACCTCTCTATACTTAGTTCTAAAATCTTCGTTCTTTTTTGTTCTAATAGCTTCAATCATTTCATTTAAGAACTGTTCTATGGAAACATATACTACTTTTCTAGAAGGATTAACTCTTAATACCTCATTTCCAATAGCTTGCATTAAATGAGTTTTACCTACACCAGTACTACCATAGTAAAAAACAGGGTTATATGATTTAGCAAAACCCTCATTGTCTATATCAGAGACTACTGATTGCGCAACAGCTTCTGCCAACCTGTTGTTTGCTCCAACAACAAAACTTTTGAAGGTATATCTAGGATTGAGTCTAGCCTTTTTAACGGATTCCTCATACTTCCTTTTGTCTCCCTCAAGTTTCGTAAAGAGATCAACTACAGGATTTCCACTCTTGTGAAGAAATTTGTATCTTTCCTTAGGTGCTTCACTTTCTCCTGTCTTTACTATTATTTCTATCTGTAAATTTTGACCAGTAGCTTTAGTTAAACAGCTCTGTAAAAACTTGTTGTAGTCTTTTAAAATAGTTTCTCTTTTAAATTCATTAGAACAAGATATCGTGGCAACACCATTTTGTACCCTCTCAAGATATGTTCCTGCAAACCAAGAATCAAACTCTACCCTATCTAAAACCATTCTTAAATTCTCAGTCACTATTTTCCAAGTATCCTCTACATCAATCTCAGAGTTTTCAGTTTGTGTATTAGAAAGGTTAGGCTTTAATACATTTTGAGAATATTGTTCAAAGTCGATTTTATCCATACTTAATAAAAGTAGAACTAAAAAATTTAAAAACTAGGGGCAGTCATGGTCGATTGGGACTAACACTCCTATTATATGAATTTTTTTTAAGATGTGGATAAGATTTTACAAAAGGTTAAAAAACGTTTAAGATACAAGCTATTTAATTATCACCTTCTGTATCTATCAGAGATATACATATGTGGAAAAGAACTTCTTAAGAGTTTTAAAATAAAGAATATTTGCATAAATTGTATAAGGTAATATATAATGAGCACATCTTATGAAAAGAACATATCAACCAAAAAATTTAAAAAGACTTAGAAAGTTTGGCTTTATGGCTAGAAATAAAGATTCTAATGGTAAAAAGGTACTAAAAAGAAGAATAGCCAAAGGTAGAAAATTCTTAACAGTTTCTGAAGAGTACAAATTAAAAAGAAAGAAACCCACCTCAAAGATTAGATAGTATATACTAGAGTATGCTCCCCTCAATAAATAGATTAGATAGAAAACAGTTTGCCAATTTAGGTAAGTTAAATAGAAAGTACAAAGGAGAGTATGGGATGCTTGCAATTGAGAATAGTTTGTCCTCTACTTCTAAGTTTGGTTTCATTGTTTCAAAAAAAATAGGTAATGCTGTACAAAGACATAGAATGACAAGACTTCTAAGGGAGATAAGCAAGAAGTACTTAAAGGGAAAAACTAGTATAATGTGTGTATATATTGCATATAAATACTGTGATGATTATGAAAAACTTCAAAAAGATTTTGATGCTGTTATTAACAATGCCTTTAGAGATATTAAAAAGAATTGAACTTCTAACTATTAAACTGTATCAAAAGACACTTTCGCTAGACCATGGATATATGGGGAAAATATTTCCTAACCTTCGGGCTTGTAAGTTTATCCCATCTTGTTCAGAGTATGGATATGAAGCAGTTTCTTCTTTTGGAATCTTCAAGGGTAACTTCCTTGCTATTAAAAGAGTTGTTAAATGTAATCCTTGGGCTCAACCAGGACAGTATGATCCTATTCCTGAAAAATAGTTTAAGTTAGTGTATAATGCTTTAGATTTTAAATATTTTCAAATATAAATATATGTTAGCAACAATCTGGAATACAATTTTCTTTAACCCCTTACTTAACTTAATGATTCTTCTCTACGACTTTTTAGGGAACAATTTAGGTTTGGCAATTTTGGGTATTGCTGTAATAGGAAGGTTAGTAATGATTCCTTTGGTAAAAAAACAGACAGCAATGACTAAAAAGATGGCTTCTTTAAAACCAGAGTTAGATAAAATACAGAAGAAGTATGCTGATAACAAAGAGAAGCTTTCACAAGAACAGGTTAAACTTTATAAAAAGACCGGGTATAACCCCTTGGGTTGTATTGGAACCTTTATTCCACAGTTAATAATACTTTCAGCACTCATTGGAGTAATAAGGGCGGTTACCAATAGTGATCTTGAGGGTTTGTATCCTTGGGTTGTTGAATTGACAGAGATTGGAGAAAATACCGCTATTAACACTAAATTCTTGTTCTGGGAATTAACTACTAACTATAAGGAAGTGTCTGCAGAGTTTGGGAAATTTTCTTTAAAGGCTCTTCCCTACATAGGTCTTTCTGTTCTTGTAGGTATTACACAGTACTTTACAACAATATTTACTCAAAAGATGCAACAAGTAGGTGCTCCTAAGAAGAAGGAAGTAAAGAAAAAGAATCCAGAGGAACCTCTAGAGGATATTCAAGAAAAAATGCAGAAATCTACTATGTTGTTGCTACCAGTTATGACAGCATTCTTTACAATAAGTATGCCAGCTGCACTTGGTTGGTATTGGATGTTACAGTCTCTTCTTTTAGTAATACAGTATCTTTCCTTAGATTTTGATAAGACTAAAAAGGGTATTCAAAATCTTTTAGATATATTAAATAAAAAGAAATAAATTAAACATATTATTAATATGAAAGAGATAGTACAAAAAGAATTAGATTCCCTATTCTCTCTATTAGATATAGATGCTGATTATGATTTTGACATAGAAGAGAATGATGGGGTCTCATATTTAAAAATTTCTTTTACAGGAAACGATTTGGGATATTTAATTGGTAATCATGGTAAACACCTTGAGTCTTTGCAATATATATTAAGTATGATGCTTAGAAATAAGCTAGAAGAGGGATGTAATTACAGGGTAGTCTTAGATGTTTGTGGATATAAAGAGGAGAGAAATAAAAAGATTGAACATTTAGCACTACAAAAAGCGGATGATGCTAGGATATTAGGAGAGCCTGTTGAACTCTCTCCTATGAGTCCTTCTGATAGAAGAGTTGTACATATGACTTTACAGGTATTTGATGATATTAAAACAGAGAGTGTTGGAGAGGGAGAGGATAGAAGAGTAAGGATTATTCCTGTCTCTGATAAAGAGATTTTACAAGATACAGATACTGGCTCAGAGAAAGAAGAAGAGATTGAGGAGTAGTTTCAGATGTTTTTATACGGAGAGAGTGGGATTCGAACCCACGGTACGATTTCTCATACGCACGCTCTCCAAGCGTGTCCTTTCGGCCACTCAGGCATCTCTCCCTGGCGTACCCGGCCGGAATCGAACCGACAACCTACTGCTTAGAAGGCAATTGCTCTATCCGATTGAGCTACGGGTACATATATAAACATGCAATTCTATCAGTATTTTTGATTAAAATAAAGGTTTACTCAGACTCTGATTCAACCTCAACCTCTTTTATTTCTATTAGAACCCTACCCTCTCTTTTAGAGAATCTCTTTAAGAATTGAGGATAGTTCATTGGATTAAATGTTACCTCTGGATTCTTTTTAGCATAGTTTAAGGTATTTAAATAGTTTTTACCCTCATCCCAACTTAAACCTGCCAACTCTTTTAATAGTTCATCCTTATCTATTTTAGGTTTAATATTCGCACTAGCTACAATCTTTATCTTTACAGAATCTTTCTTAACTTCCTCTACTGTAACACTTTTAGTAATATCTTCACTTAATTCTACCTCTATATCTTTATCACTTTCAAAAAGTTTTTCTTCTTCTGCTTTTTCTCTTAATAGAGTTTTTAACCCCTCTGTTAGTCCATCAGTTTTAAAGTAGGTAGCGCTACCTTTAACAGTAAGATCTAAATTAACATCTGTTGCAGGCTCTCCCACCTTCTTGTCTGTTTTAATACTAGTCTTATCTACAGTACTAAGTATGGAATCCTCAATAATTTCCCAGGTGCCAGTAATATCTCTTAATTCTGTTTTAACTTCTTCTATTGCAGTACCACTTAAGGCTTCTACCCCATTGTCTATATCAATCTGCGAAAGTACGGTAAATTCTTCTGAGGTACCACCAGTCAGTTGAGTTGTGTTTTTTGCATAGAGTTCTGCACTAGGATACCCTTGAAG
This sequence comes from Candidatus Dojkabacteria bacterium UBA5749, assembly GCA_002419125.1. GTDB lineage: Bacteria > Patescibacteriota > Dojkabacteria > SC72 > SC72 > UBA2259. Next base: position 17,085 of record DIFL01000034.1, read on the forward strand.
TGAAAAGGTTTGGTTTAATGAGGTCAAGTTATATTCTGTTCCAAACGAAGAAGCTACGATTTGAATATCCGTGGCAATCATAGAGGTATTACAGCCCAAAGATACACTACTCTTCAAGGAATACGATTTCCCACTAGGACTGGTTAAAAGGTGCCCTACGGGAAGGGAAATATTTGGGGTATCCTCTTCGCAAGGTACATAGTAGGTAATGTTAATTGTACCTGTTGCCTTTTCTCCTTTATAATCTTTTCCGGTAGCAGTAATGGTATTTGATAGACTCTTACTCTTCTCTTCTGTTTTAATAGGGATTTTTAAAGTTTCAAAATCAATCTTTTCTATACTAGTATCTCCAGTTAAAACACTCTCTATAGCTACAGGTTTAGACTCTACAAAAATTTTAACCTTAACAAATGTTCCGAACTCATT
>DIFL01000034.1:17544-30562 GCA_002419125.1 Candidatus Dojkabacteria bacterium UBA5749
ACCTTCTTTTTATTAATATTTACAGAAGGTTTCCTATTAGGAATTGGGCTTTTAAAAGACAAAGCCTTTTTAAAATTAAAGAAACTCTTTTTCTTTTCTACAACAGGGGGGAGAGCCTCTTCGCTTGTCATTACGGGAATATCTTCATCTATGGAAACAAAGGAAGATTTGTTTTTTAGACCTCTTTTATCAATGTAGTTATGAGGTTTCGGAGTATCTTCTTCCCCTTCTAAGGGTTTCTCAAGAGGGGGAGTATTAATATGCTCCTCTACTTTCTCTTCAAAAACTTCTTTTTGGTCAGATTCTATAACTACATTTTCTAATATCTTCTTTCTTTCTAATTTTTCTCTTTTCTTAGCCAAGATTAGTTCTGATGCTTCCTCCCATTCGTAATCTGTTGGATTAGAGGGAGTATCTATTGTTTTAATACCTGCAAGTTTAGCATTACGAATTCCAGTTGGGTTTTGTATTATCTGTGCTATTAGTAATTTCCCTTCTCTTTGTGCTGCTTCACTTAAAACCTTTAAATTGATAGGGCTAATTAAAAGATCTGTATGTTCTGTAAATGTTAATACTAATCTCTCTGCTTTGTTTTTATGAATCTCGCGAACTAAGTCAGTTAATTCATGAGTATTATCAATTACTATTTTTGATGTAAGTACTTTATCTTCCATATTTATACTTCCCAATTTATATCTTTAGTTTTTCTATCCATCTCCATATCATAGAGGAATTTAGCCAAAGATGCAGGAGTAATATCATACAGGTTTTCTAAATCTCCACTATTGTCTGTAATTGAACCCAACAAATTTGGTGTAAACATATCAATTTTTGGAACAACTGCAACGGGCAAATATTTTTTCCAAGGAAATTCCATTAAAGATTGTTTAATATCAGGTAATAGGGATCCTCCACCACAGAGAAATATTTGAGTTGGTAAGGGCCCAATATCTTCACAACTTTCAAGAGCGACTTTAAGAGTTCTCATCCAAAGAGTAGAAGTTGAATACATTGTTTTTTGAACTACTCTCATAATTTCTTTAGGAAGCTCTTTGTTCGAATACTTGATTTTTCTTTGTTCAGCATGTCTAAAATCTGCATCTGTTAATCTAGCCAACTCTTTGGTAAATACCCTCCCTCCAAATGCAAACATTTGTGTTTCAGCAACATTACCGTTTTTAACTATCGCGACATCTGTTGTTCCACCTCCGACATCTAAAAAGATAGCCGAGAAATTGCTATTCTTTCCTCCGGAGTGTGCTCTTGCCACAGCAAATGGCTGAGAAACAATTCCTAAGACTTCAAAATTTAGAGAATTAGCGACCTTTCTTAATGCTTCTGTATATGTTTTTGGAGCAAAGGAGGCATAGAAGTTTAGTTTAACGTCTCTTCCTTTATACCCAATGAGGGTATTTACTGGCATTCCCCCTATCTCCATGCCTGTTGGGGTAATATGTAAAATCTCTATGTCTTCAATTTTAAGACCTGTTCTTATTCCTAAATCCTCTTTTCCTGTTGCACCTATTTGAGATTTAACATCACTTATTATCTTATCCTGCTCTTTCTTAGTTACCTCTTTTTCAAAATGCTCCTGTCTTTCATAGTTAACCACAATTGAGACCCCTTGGATATATTCTCCTGCAATACCCATAATTACACTCTTTGGATATTCCTCAGGTTTAAGATTACTTAGCAATTGATTAATGGAGAGTTTACAGTTTTCTAAGACTGTATCTAAACTAGTTATTATTCCACTTCTCATTGCATGTTGTTGCTGTTGAATGCGGGAAATTTTATTTACGCTTACTCCATATTCTGTCATAGTAAAGAGAATACTTTTAACACTCTCTGTTCCTATATCTAATGCTACTATTGGAGTTTTTCCATCAAGAAGAGGTCCTCTTTTTGGTTTTCTAATTGGCAGTTTAATCATATTCAATTATTATATCACTAAAGGTATCTTACTATACAATAACGATTTGAATAATGGGTTCTCTTTCTGTCTTTTTGTATATATATTTTCCTAAAGACTTCTCTATTAAAGTTCTTAATTCATCATATTTAAAATCCTTTTTACTAATGGATTCTGAAATCCAACTTCTATGGACATCATAGATAATGGTTTGAATCTCTTTAAGGAGTTCTTGGGATTTTTTCATATATATAAAGCCACGAGAAACAAACTGAGGTCTACCCATTAATCTGTGAGTTTTAGTACTAAGGTTTAAGACAATGATAAACATACCGTATTCAGACAACTGTTTTCTATCATTAAGCACTATCTCTCCAGTATCTCCTACTCCTAAGCCATCAATTAGAATTGGTTTAGAGTCTATGGGTTTAGATTTACTCCATGTCCTACCGTTAAAGATCCATACCAAACCGTCATCAGTAAGTAAAACATTTTCATCCTTCATCCCCCATGATAGGTAATTCTTTTTATTAAAATATCTAAATGTTAAAGGCCCATGAACGGGCATAACATATTTAGGTGCTATTAGTTCATACATTGTTTTAATATCTTCTTGATTCCCGTGTCCTGTGGAGTGTATTTTAGTTTCTATTGTATCCTTAAGTAAATCAGCACCCAGAGCAATTAATCTGTCAGTCATTCTTTCAATACTAGAAACATTTTCTGGTATCTCAGAAGAGGACATAATTACTAAATCACCCTTTTTAATTTTAATATACTTATGTTCGTTCAAAGATATTCTATTTAATGCAGCGAATCTCTCTCCTTGACTACCGGTTGAAAGGATAAGGATTTCATTATCTTTGTATTTTGGCATCTCTCTTTCCTTAATAACTAAGCCTTGGGGGATTTTAATGTACCCTTGGTTACTAGCAATTGATATAGTCTGTTCTAAACTCCTCCCTGAAATTACAATCTTTCTATTCGTTCTTTTTGCGATTTCAAAAAGTGCATATAGCCTTGTAAGGAGAGAAGAGAAAGCAGCAACTAATACTCTTCCTTCTGTTTTTGCAATTACATTTCCTAAATTCTGAAAGACTTCAGATTCTGAGGGGGATTTCCCTGTCTTCGATGCATTAGTACTATCCATTAAAGCAATATCTACCCGTCCTCGGAGAGACTTTAATTTTGCATAGTCTGCCTCTAATTCATTAGTAGGTTGAGTATCTATTTTGTAATCCCCTGAGAAAAATACATTTCCCTGTCTACTTTCTACAAAAATTGAGAATGCATCTGGAATACTATGGTTGATACCTATAAAGGTGGCTCTAAAGTTCTTGCCTATATTTATAGTTGTGTGTCTATTTACTCCAAAGATTTTACTCTTACCTTTAAGATTGTATTCATCCAATCTTGCCTCTATTAACGCTTTTGCAAAAGCTCCTGCATATACTGGAGGGAAATCTAATTCGGGTAACATCCATCTTAAGGCTCCTGTATGATCTAGGTGTCCATGCGTTATTAATATTGCTTTTACTTTCTTTTTATTCTTTTTTAAGTATCTAAAATTTGGGATTAAGTAATCCACACCGTACATTTCTTGACCTGGGAAAGAATATCCTGCGTCTACAATTATTATTTCATCTCCTAATTCAATAAAGTTACAGTTTCTACCAATTTCAGTTGTCCCCGACAGGGTACATAATTTAAGATTTTGGGTTCTAAAGTTTGTTTGTTTTGTATTATTCATACCCAATTATATCAGATGAAGCTAAAAGATATGTAAAATATATAAGGACTGATATAATAAACAGAAACATGGAAAGAGATATATCAAAAACATACGAACAGAAAGAGAAAGACATATACGTTCTTTGGGAGAAATCAGGATTGTTTAATCCTGACAATATGTATAACTACTTTAAAAATAAAGGGGTTGATATAAAAAAACCATTTACAATTACTTTACCTCCTCCTAATGCTAATGGTAATTTACACTTAGGACATATGTGTGGATATTCATTCCATGATGCACTTGGAAGATATATGAGAATGACAGGACATCCAACACTTCTTCTCCCAGGTAAAGATCATGCAGGTATTCAAACTGAAACAGCTTTTACTAAAGAATTAGAGAAGCAGGGCAAAAGTAAATGGGAAATTGGGAGAGAGGAGTTTTACAAACAGTGTTATGAATTTTGTATGTATAATGCTTCTAATGCAAGGAATCAAGAAAAAAATATCGGTTTAAGTGCCGACTATAGTAGAGAGTTCTTTACCTTAGACCCAAGGTTAACTAAAATCGTTTATGAGACTTTTGAGATGATGTTTAAGGAGGGGTTAGTGTATAGAGATAAGAGAATTGTAAATGTTTGTCCTAATTGTAAAACAGCTCTTGCTGATATAGATACAGAGCATGAGCAGAGGAGAGGAATTTTTGCCTTTATTAAATATCCCGTTGTAGATAGTAAAGAGGAATATATAATGATTGCTACTACCAGGCCAGAAACGATGCTTGGGGATACTGCAGTTGCAGTAAATCCTAAGGATGAGAGATACAAGAAATATGTTGGGAAAAAGGTTTTACTCCCTATCCAAAACAAAGAAATCCCAGTTATTGCAGACGAATCTATTGATATGGGAATGGGTACTGGTGCTGTAAAGGTTACTCCTGCACACTCTATCATTGATTTTGAGTTAGGTAAAAAACATAACTTAGAGATTGTTAATGTGATTGACCAAGATGGAAAAATGACAGGAGATATTCCGGAAAAATATAAGGGATTAGATACAATATCCTGCTCTAAACAATTGTGTGAAGATTTAGATAAGTTAGGTCTCTTAGAGGAGATTCAGAATATTAAACATGAGGTTGCGGTATGTGAAAGATGTTTGACTCCAGTTGAGCCAATAATTTCTAACCAATGGTATTTAGATGTATCAAACTTAGCTAAAAAAGCATTAAAGGCTCTTAAGAGTGGAGAAACAACTGTAATTCCAAAAGGACAGCAAAAAGCTTTAGAATATTTCTATGAGAATATCCAGCCTTGGTGTATATCTAGGCAGTTATGGTGGGGACAAAGAATTCCAGTTTGGTATAGTGGAGGAAAGAAATTATACGACTGGTTAAATGAAAACAAAGAAAAAACAGTTAAGGATTATGAAAAAGAATTTAATACTAAAGTAAATGGAAACGGAGAAGTATACATAGGGCAAGATGCTCCAAACACAGAGGGAGATTGGGAGGCTGAAACAGATATGTTTGATACATGGTTTAGTTCTGGTCAATGGCCATATACTACTTTAGGTGGTGTTGAGGGTAAGGATTTCAAGAAATACTATCCTACCCAAATGATGATACATGCAAGAGATATACTTTTCTGGTGGTCTGCAAGAATGTTAATGTTTGGGATATATAGAACAGGGGAAGTGCCTTTTAGTACTGTATTTCTTACAGGGATGATCCTTGCATCTGATGGTTCTAAAATGTCTAAGAGTAAAGGAAATGGTATTGAGCCTCAAGATGTATTTGATAGATATGGAGCTGATGCGCTGAGGCTTTGGTATTACTCAGATGCTCTACCTGGTTCAAGTGCCCCGCTTAGAGAAGAAAAGATTAAGGGAAACAGGAATTTTGTAAACAAGATATGGAATGCTAGTAGATTTATCCTAATGAATATTGAGGATAGTGAGATAGAGGAAGTTTCTAAACAATCCGTTAAGATATCCTCGGAAAGGATAAAGAGAACAGAAGAACATATTAAGATAGTGTCTAAATATCTCTCTAAGTATCAATTTAATTTAGGTGCAGAGGTAATTAGAGAATTCTTCTGGCACCAGTTGTGTGATGTTTGGATAGAAGAAATAAAAGGAGAGATAAAAGATGAAGAAATAGGGTCTGAGAAAAGAATAGAGAAACTATCAGAGCTACTATATATCCTCAAAAGGAATTTAATAATAATGCATCCATTTATTCCCTTTATTACAGAGTCAGTTTGGCAAGAGTTAGTAAATCTTAAACTTGCAGAAGGGTTAGTAATGAGTCAGCAAATATAGTTAACTACAATTCCTTTTCTTCAATTTTAGCAAAAAGGATTTTAGGATCATTAATTATATGGCTTGGGTTTAATGGTACAAAGACCCAATTATTTTCACTCTTAGATACTTTTCCTGTCTCTGTTAATTCAATATTCGCGTCATACTCATTTTCAATATTAAGGAGGGTTGTTAAGGTAAAGATACTTTGAGGAATGAAGGGTTTAAGTAATATTCTTAAGGCATTAACAAGTTGTATCGAATTGTATATTGTGTTTTCGCATTCAGAAAGATTGTCTTTGAAAGATATCCATGGGGCTTTGTCATTGAAATATTTGTTAGCGAAATTTCCCAACTTAAGAATAGCTTCAGTTGCTTTAACGAATTCACAACCCTCAATATATTTACCTACCTCTTTAAAGATACTCTCGATACTCTCTTTAACATCAAGATCTAATTGTCCTTGAGGTACTTTATTGTTAAACTTGCTATTAACGAAAGACAAAGACCTGTTAATAAAATTGCCAATGTTTGCTACAAGCTCATTATTATTACAATCTATAAAGTCTTTCTCATTGAACTCTCGATCATGATTTTCTGGAGCATTTCTAACAAAGAAAAACCTTATTAAATCAGGGCTGTATTTTTCTAATAGAGAATCTACTGACATTCCAGTATTATCGCTCTTTGACATTTTCTTTCCTTTGTAAAGAAGCATTTTGTTAGCAGGGACATCCCAAGGGAGATTTAAACTTTCCCTCTTGCTTTCTCCTGGTAATTTATATTTATCCCAAAGAGAATCGTTGGAATATTTTTCGCTATATGCCAAAAGTTGTGCAGGCCATATTATTGTATGAAATGGAACATTACCACCAGCTATAAAGTAGTAATGTTTACATTTAGGGTCTTTCCAGAAATCTTCCCATTTACTCTCTTGCCCAATACTTTTTGCCCATTCTATTGATGCAGAAAGATATCCAACTACAGCCTCTATCCATACATATATTACTTTTTCTTCCCACCCCTTTATTGGAACTGGTATTCCATACTTCATATCTCTTGTAACTTCTCTAGGTTCTAATCCTTCCTTAATCCATCCTTTTGAAAACTCTCTAACCCATTTCCTCCAATGTTTACTTTGTGTATCCATCCAATCCCCAATCGGTTTTTCTAATTTTTTTAGATCTAAGTAGTAATGTTCTGTTTCTTTCAGAATCGGTTTGCTATCAGAGAGTGTACTGTACGGGTCAATTAAATCTGTTGGTTTTAAGAATTTTCCACAAACTGGACACTCATCTCCCCTAGCATCTAGGGCACCGCACTCTGGGCAAGTTCCTCTCACATACCTATCGGGAAGAAATTTCTTTACTTTCTCATCATAGTACTGTTTAGATTTTTGAGGATAGAGATATCCAAGTTCTTTAAGAACCAGGAAGATATTTTGGACAACCTCTTTGTGATTTTGTGTTGTAGTAGAAGTATATTTCTCATACAGAAGGGAAAGTTTCTCAAAGGTTTCTAATATCTCCTTGTGGGAGGAATCTACTAACTGTTCGGGAGTAATTCCTAACTCTTCAGCTTTAAAAACAATGGGAGTTCCATGACTATCACTACCAGAAACCATTAGTACACTGTTTCCCTTTTGTCTGTGATACCTTGCAAAAATATCACAAGCAATATTTTGACCAGCAAGATGTCCTAAGTGTAACTTACCACTTGCATATGGCCAAGAGACCCCTATAAAGATTTTTTCTTGATTTAAGTTTTCCATATATTTCAACACAATTATATCAAACTATATCTCTTTTACTAATATATGGAAAATTATTTAAAAGATATGTATACTGAAAGGAATAGATACTGCCCTATGTTAAAGACTAAAGATCAAACAAAATCAATTAATTTCTTGCAGCCAGTTGGAGGTTCAGATGGTGTTATACAAACTTCCTTTTCTTGGTTAACTACGATAGGGAAATGGATGTTAATGGTTGTAGAAATAGTGGTATTAGGAGCTTTTGGGTATAGATTAGTAATGGATGGAAAGAATAATGATTTAACAGATCAGATTAATGATCAAGTTAAGACATTGGAAAATGAAACTTGGAAGAAAAGTGCTATTAAGTATCAAAATCTTCAATCCTTACTTGGTGATGTTAAATTAGCTAGTGAAAAGCAAGATCTCAACTCCAAGCTTATCTCTGAAGTTATTAACGGTATTCCGCTTACTATAGATTTAGAAAGTATATCTATTAACAAAGGCAAGGTTTCCCTTTCTCTTAAGACTTCAGATTTTAAGGCTTTAAGAAGCTATGAAGACACACTTAAAAACAATTCCTCTTACTCAGAGGTTAAGGTAAATATTAAACTTGAGGGAACAGAATATCAAGTAAGTATTAATTTTGTTGCATTAAAGGAGACAGATTAGTATGGGAACAATGGGAAATACAGAGAGACAAGTCGAATATGTAAAAATAGCAAAGCAGGGAGACAGTAAAAAGCAGGAGATGATTTTTACTGGTTTAACATATATTGCAGCAATACTTTTAATTGTTTTTGCAATTGTTCCTACCTTTAAAACAGTTAAAACAATAAATAATGAGATTAAAACAAAACAAGCAACAACAAAAGCTTTGAGGGATAAATTAACAGCATTAACTAGTTTAGATGGCCAGTATTCTGAGAGTAGGGAAACATTTGATGCATTAACATTAATTTTTCCTAACAATGAAGATTTTAGTCTTTTCCTAGCAAATGTTGATTCTATTGTAAGTAGGAATGCGTTTTCACTAAATTCGATTAGTTTCTCTAAGAGAAGAGACAGATCTACCGAAGAAGAGGTCGATTACTCTGTAATGAAGCCTTATTCAATTAGTTTGAATGTTGTGGGTAATAAGTCTGGGTTAATACCTTTTTTAAATGATTTAGAAGCACTACCGATGTATCCTATAATTGAAAATATCTCGTATAGTAATCAAGTAGATGAACAGGGTAATACAAGTTTTTCAATCACACTTAGGGCATTCAATATTGAAGAGGTTAATTTTTATAGTCAATAGTTATGGAAACTTTTAGAAAATATTTTTTTATAATCCTTTTAGCCATTATTATTGGTATCGTATGGGGAGGAGTTTTGATATATTCTAAACAGAATTTTTCGACGATTAATAGTAATGCAGAGTTATACACCAAACCTCTCAGTCCTAAGTTCGATGAAACAATATTAAACGAAGTATCTGAAAGGATTAAAAGCAGTTACGCTATCCAGCCAGAATCTTTCTTTGATATGGTGGTAACAGAGGAATAGATACTAATTATCTATATAGTCATCTAATTTCTTTTCTGAAGATTTCTCCTTTAATTTCTTTAATGCTTTAGCTTCTATTTGTCTTATTCTTTCTCTTGTTACCCCAAATTCTCTTCCTACCTCTTCTAGCGTTCTAGTAACCCCATCTGTTAGACCAAATCTTAAAGCTAGAACTCTCCTTTCCCTATCTTGTAATGAATCAAGAATATCTTTTAATTGATTTTTTAGATATTCAGATGTAGCAAAGTCTTCTGGACTTTGAGACCACTCATCGGGGAGAATATCTTGTAATTTGCTATCTTTCTCATCTCCGATGGGAGTAGCAAGAGATGAAGGATTTTGTTTAATTTTCCTTATCTCCGCAATCTTTTCCAATTCTATATCCATCTCTTTAGCAATTTCCTCATCAGTTGGTTGTCTTCCTAATCTTGTTGAAAGAGATCCATTTACTTTATTAAACTTGTTAATAGTTTCAATCATATGAACAGGTACACGAATAGTTCTTGCTTGATCTGCAATAGCACGAGTTATAGCCTGTCTAATCCACCAGGTAGCATATGTAGAGAATTTAAAACCTTTGTGGTAATCAAATTTCTCTACTGCTCTCATTAGACCAATATTTCCCTCTTGTATTAAGTCTAATAGTTCTAAGCCACTCTTACTATATTTTTTTGCAATACTTACTACTAATCTTAAGTTGGCTGTAATTAACAACTGACCAGCTTCTTTATCTCCCTTTTCAATTCTTTTTGCCAAAATTACCTCTTCTTCCCCAGTCAAAAGAGGAATCTTCCCTATTTCGTATAAGTAAGACCTTATAGCATCAGTGGAAAGACTAGATTGAATAGTTTTTAATATCCTTATCTTCTTTTCGAGGGTCAGATTTTCTGTTTCAGAAACAGTATCCTCTTCAGTTTCTAATACTTCGACATCATTGTCTTGTAGCTCCTTAAAAATATCATCAAGTAAAACTATATCTTCCTCTATAGTAGGAAATACCTCTAGTATATCTTCTTGAGAAAGAAACCCCTGTTCTTTCCCCTTCTTTACTAAGAGTGCGATATGCTTTGATTTTGTAGAACTACTCATATATTTTATTATGGTATAATTTAAAGTATGGTAAAGTCTTTAAACAGAAATAATCTGAGTGAAAAGAAGCAATTTTTTATTGATACAATTGCAAAATTTTGTGATAAATGTGGAAATCCTTATAACAAGAATGATTTAGAAATAATCCAAGATAATAACATATCGAGTATTATACACTTCTCTTGCCCAAAATGTAAATCTAATCACATTGCTACATTCTTCAAACCGATAGGAATTAGTAATAGAATGCCAATAAACACCGATTTAGATGTAAATGAGATAGGTAGGTATGCTGCTATGAAAGAAACATCTGTAGATGAAATATTAGAGATATACCTGTATCTTAAAGAAAGAGAGAAGATTCTTTTGTAGCTATTTTAGCCAAGAGATTGAGAAGTGTTGGTCCGAAGACAATTCAAATCTTCTATTTGCATTGTTTTCTATTCTAGTTAATCCCTGACTATTTTCTAATGTCCAATCAGTAGGATACGTTATTGATAAGCTGTAACTTTCATTTCTACTACCTGGTTGCTTGTATATATCCAAGAGCATATTGTAATGAGTCTCTGTTTCCTTTATTGGGAAGAAAGAGGAACTGTTGATACTCTTTAATCTGTATCTAATATCTACAGTTGAAGTCTCTCCAATAGGGACGTTAAACCACCCTGCAACAACCTGAAACCCATTCTCGGAATAGATATCGTATTTATTATCAACAATACCTCTAATGTTTGTTATTTCAGCATCTTGAGGGATAAATATACGCAAATAGTTTTTATACTCTCCCTGGAGTTTATCCTCACGTGTAGAATCGTTTTGTATAGCTATTTGATAAGAGTAGTCAATAGTGTCCTCGTCTTTAATAGTTAAAGTTAACATATGGTTTTTCTTAATATACAGATTTGCTTTATTGTTTCCCCAGTTCCAATCAATATCAATAGGTGTACTTTGATATTTTGATTCTAAATTACTCACCCATCCGTTATCTTCAAGATATGAATTTGCCGAGGAATTCTTAAAGGTAAATATTATATTCTTACCATCAATACTATCTGTAATTGTCTCATATACCTTGGTATTATCAGTAAATTTTGTAGAAAAGATTTTTACAAGAACAGAATTAAATAGGTCTGTTAAGAAAGTAGAGCTTCTAATTTCATTTGGGGATTGGGCAGAAGAGTCCTCTATTATATTTGAGTAAAGGTTTTCGGAAGTAATTAAGTCGCTTTCAGCGGCTACCTCGACTCCCTCCCACTTATCTAGAAGTCTTTGTAAAAACATTGTATCTATGGCAATAACTCCATCTAATTGATCTCCCTTTCCTAAGTCATAAATAAACTGCTCACTTGATAGTAAGATATCTTCTAAATTTGGGTTCCAATTAACCAATGGGAATGAATATGAGGTTGATTGAAGTGCCCTAGTCATAGAGTTTGGTGTTTTATATTTATAGCCTTTAAGATTTAATAGGGCTTGAGCATTGTAGATATCATCTACAAATATTTCACGAATTTGCCCATTTTCTATTGCTATTACGGCATAATTTGAAATCCAACCACCGCTACTTCTTATTTCTCCATTGTCCTGAAGTAGAATTAAATATCTTTTTCTTTCATCTATACCTAATAAATCTGGCAAAAACTCAGAGACTTTTTCTAAAGGTTTTACAGTATCATCTATCTGATTAACTAAATCTTGATATTGGTATACAAAGTCTTTAACAAAGTTGGGGTATTTTCTAGAATCTACTTTTGTGATGAGATTTTGGGCTAAGGACATTTTATATATTCCTTCTTGTAAAACATATCTGTTATCAGTTATAGCCATTAGGTAATCTCCATACTCTGTAATAGATTCTTTCTGAGCCCCATCTTTGTTCATAGATGGTTCGAAGACTTTAATATATTCTCCAAGAGGCCTTAAACCTATTACTAAATCTTTACTGCTCTCTGATAAATATTTTGTTCCTTGTACTATCTGATAAAGATTACTAAACTCTTCTTCTGAGTTAGTTAATTTAAATAGCCAGAAGATTTTGTTAAAGTTATTCTCTACCCTCTCAATGTTTGTTGATAGAGAATCTGTATCTTTTTGAATTTTGTCAAAATTTAATTCTGAAACGGAGTTAGAGAGTTGCTTTCCTTGCTTAAATATTAAGTAAGAACCTAATGAAACACCAATTAATGGAGAGATTAGAAAGTTAACTATTAAGAGTAATAGGATGAAAAGTAATGTTGAGGTGAATATTTTAAGATAGTTAATTTTTTCAAATAGTTTCTTGGGAGAGGAGAGCTTTGTAAAAGGTTTAGTTATAGAAGAAAGAATACTTCCTAATTTGGTTTTTGAGACAGTTGTCTCTATTGCTGGTTCTTTTGCTCTATCCGTTTTATCTATTTCCCACTTTTTATCAGACTTTTCATAATATGAACTTATCTGTTCCATCGTAGCCTGTTCCAGTGTCACATTTTGCTTCCAATCATATTGGGTCGCATTGGGTGCTGGGACGTAGAGATCTTGTAAAATGGTATTTCCATCATCTCTTTCAATGAACTTGATTGCTTTAGCCTCTACGTCGAGCTCTAGTAGCTTATATGCAATCGAAAGTGTTGAATAGTCGTTCTTATTACACAATGATATTACCTCTCCCTTGGTCTCCTCAGAGAAGGTTAATTTTAATA
>DIFL01000009.1:0-1313 GCA_002419125.1 Candidatus Dojkabacteria bacterium UBA5749
GAGGATGAACTTGCAGACATTATTAAAATCTTAAGTAGGAGGAAAAAGAACAATCCAATAGTGGTTGGAGATGCTGGTGTAGGTAAGACTGTTCTAATAGAGGGGTTAGCACAAAAGATTGCAGATGATAGGGTTCCTCCTTCTTTGAGGGGTATGAGAATTGTTTCTTTAGATGTTGCAAGTATTATGGCAGGTAGTAGAATGAGAGGAGATGTTGAAGAGAAGGTATTAGAAATCATCAATGAGGTTATTGAGTCTAATAATACAATTCTTTTCATTGATGAAATACACAACATTTTAACCTCTGGTGTCCCTGGTGGTTCTTCAGAGATTGCTGCAATTCTTAAGCCCGCACTGCTAAAAGATGGATTTAGATGTATTGGAGCAACTACTACAGATGAATATTCTGCATATTTCGAAAATGATAATGCACTTGCACGAAGGTTTCAGCCAATCTTTTTAAAGGAGCCTACCTTGGAAGAGAGTATTCAAATACTTAGAAATCTTAAGCCAATTTTTGAGGCTCATCATAATATTAATATTAATGATGAGGCGGTTAAATTAGCTGTTACTCTCTCAGATAGGTATATTAGTGATAGGTATTTACCAGATAAGGCAATAGATCTTTTAGATGAAGCTAGTGCAACTAAGAGATTAAGTGTAGAGAGTGGATACGAGAGTATTTCTTCTCTTACATCCAAATTAAGAAGTATTCAAAATGCAAAAAAGGAGTTTGTTTTACAAGGTAGAATGGAAAGAGCAGAGAAATACCAAAAGAGTGAGGATGCTTTGAATAAAAAAATTAAAAAGTTAGAGAAATTACAGGAAGAGAGTAAGAAAGAGAAAGATAGTGAAGTCAATGTTGAAGATATTAGAAGAGTAGTATCTAACTGGACGGGAATACCCCTTAATACTTTAGGTAGCAAGGAAAAGACAGCTCTGCTTAGGTTAGATTCAAGAATAAATAGGTTGGTAGTTGGTCAGAAGGACGCTGTTAATAGTGTTGTTTCTGCAATTAAAAGGGCAAGGATAGGGATTTCTGATGTAAGTAGACCTTGGGCTTCTTTTCTCTTTTTGGGTCCTACAGGTGTTGGTAAAACACAGTTAGCGAAAGTATTGGCTTCTGAACTTTTTGGAAATGAGGATAGGTTAGTTCAGATTGATATGAGTGAGATGATGGAGATGCATAGTGTATCTAAGTTAATTGGTTCTCCTCCAGGGTATGTAGGTTTTCAAGAGGGGGGATGGTTAACAGAGAAGGTTAGAAGAAACCCTCACTGTGTAATACTTTTTGATGAGATTGAAAAGGCACA